>CAZCBM010000060.1:0-14422 GCA_964496805.1 uncultured Rhodospirillales bacterium
ATTGTTCGTAAGGGGGCGAGGATCTCAGCAACTGGGCCGGTTCTCGTCCACGGCGGCCGATCGCCACGATGTCGCCGTCGGGTTGGAACAGGAACGCCGTCTCGTCGCCACGTTCTTCCTGGAACACGGCTCGCTTGCGCCAGATCAGTCCGTCGTCACTCTCCAGCATCAGGGACTGGACGGTGGGGCCTTCGCCGCGGGGCCGCCCTGCGCGGACTGGGGATGGCCACGTTGCTGGTGGCCCTGGCCCAACCCTCGCTGGTGCAAGAGGTCCGCAGCCCTGTCAACGATGTGGCCGTCCTGGTGGAAGACCGCTCTGCCAGCATGACCCTGGGTGATCGCCGCGCCCAGGCGGATGAGGCCCTAACCACCCTGCGGGCACGGCTGGGGGACATGACCGGGCTGGAGGTGCGTGTGGTCCGGGCCGGTGACCGTGAAGGCGGCGTGGACGAGACTCACTTGTTCGGCAGCCTGGAGGAGGCCTTGGCCGACGTGCCCCGGCGTCGCCTGGCCGGCGTGATCGTGGTCAGCGACGGGCAAGTGCATGATGTCCCCGCGACCCGGCCGGGTCAGGACCCAGGACTGGGCCCCGTTCACCTGGTCATTGCCGGAGAGAAGGACGAGCGCGACCGCCGCATCCAACTGGTCAAGGCCCCCAGCTTCGGCTTGGTGGGGGACACGGTGGAGGTGCTGTTCCGGGTGGATGATCTGCCAGAGGGTGCCGGCGCCAGCACCGTCCCCCTGACCTTGTCCATTGATGGCGAACCCAGCCAGCGTACCAGTGTCATTCTCGGGCAAGAAACCCGGCTCACCTTGCCCATCGACCATGGCGGGCAGAACCTTTTCGAGTTGGAGGTTCCAGCCCTGGAGGGGGAGAGCGCACTGGCCAACAATCGCCTCGCCCTGGTGGTCAATGGGGTCCGGGACCGGCTGCGAGTCCTGCTGGTGAGCGGGGAGCCCCACAATGGGGAGCGAACCTGGCGTAACCTGCTGAAGGCCGATCCCAGTGTGGACCTGGTGCACTTCACCATCCTGCGTCCGCCAACCGCCCGGGATGATGCCCGCAATGACGAACTCAGCCTGATTGCCTTCCCCGTAGAAGAACTGTTCCAACAGAAGTTGGAAGAATTCGACCTGATTATCTTTGACCGCTACCGCCAGCGCAGCGTTCTGAATGACCGCTATTTCCGCAACATGGTGGAGTACGTGCGCAACGGTGGGGCGATGCTGGTGGCTGGCGGGCCGGAAACGGCGGGGCGCGATAGCCTCTATTCCACGCGCCTGGGGGAGATCATGCCGGGATATCCGGACCGGTCGGACATGATCCAGCAATCCTACCGCCCGCAGATCACCGAACTGGGCCTACGGCACCCGGTGACCATGGGGCTGGAAGGCGGCAATGCGGAGCCCAACGAACCCGCAAGTTGGGGCCCCTGGTTCCGGCAGATGTCCCTGGTGCTTCCCGGCGATCGGGGGCAGGTTGTGATGAAGGGCGTGGGAGAATTGCCGCTGGTCATCCTGGAGCGTGAGGGGGAGGGCCGGGTGGCCCAGATCGGCAGTGACCATGTGTGGCTATGGTCCCGCGGGTTTGGTGGTGGTGGTCCCCAGGCGGAATTGCTCCGACGCACCGCCCACTGGCTGATGAAGGAGCCGGAACTGGAGGAGCGCGATTTGCGCGCCACCGTGGACGGCACCCGCATCCGGGTGGAGCGCCGCGACATCGATCTGCTGGACTTGCCCGTGCTCATGACCCCGCCGGTGGGCGAGCAGAGCGAGGTGGCCATGAACGAGGATCGTCCGGGCGTCTGGACCGGCACCATCAGCGCTGGCCAGCCGGGCATCTATCGCTTCACCGATGGGGTCCATACCACCTTGGCTGTGGTGGGCCGGGTCAACCCGCCGGAGTTTACCGACACCCGGGCCACCGCCGAAAGGTTCCAGGCCATCGGGGCCGCCAGCGGCGGGGGGCAAGTCTGGTTGGCCGATGGGGTCCCCGGCCTGCGCCGGGTGGCCGCAGACCGAACCGCCCACGGGGATGACTGGATCGGTATCCGTGCCAATCAGGATTATGTGGTGGACCGCGTCACGGACGCCCCTCTCTTGCCGGCCTGGCTGGCTCTGGCGTTCGTGCTGGGCACGATCCTGTGGGGCTGGTGGCGGGAGAGCGCCTGAGCCATGGGCCTCCCTCGCCCCGTCCCTCGCCCTGTTGCGCCGCGGTCGCCCGCTGCCCCCGGTCCGATGGGCAGCGGCCCCCTCAGTCGTCGGCGGCTGCTAACCACGGGCCTGGCCTCCGGCCTCAGCGCGTTGGCCCTTGGCGGTTGCACCCATGGGGAGGGCCTGCAAAGGCTGGCGGAGGAGCGCTATCCGCCAACCGGCCAGATGGTGGAGACCCCACAAGGGCCGGTGCATCTCCAGCGCTTCGGTGCCCAGTTGCCGGGACCGACGGCGGTGCTCATCCATGGCGCCTCCGGCAATCTTCGGGACTTCACCCTCTCCTTCGCCCAGAGCCTCGCCGCCGCCGGCGTGCCCTGCGTGGCTGTGGACCGCCCCGGCTTCGGCTACACCCCCCGCGGGGACAATGTGCTGGGCCACCCCTCCATTCAAGCCTGGCGCCTGGACGCCGCCATGGAGGCCCTGGGGCTGGAGCACGTTCTTGCCGTAGGTCATTCCTATGGGGCGGCTGTGGCGCTGGCCTGGGCGGTCGCAAACCCCTCCCGGGCGGTGGGCGTCGTGCCGGTGAGCGGCTTTGTCTACCCCATGCGCAAGGCTGACAACCCGTATCACGCGCTGGCGGGGAACGCCGTCACCGGCCCCGCCGTGACCACCACCATGCGGGTGTTTGTGCGGGACATGAACCCCGTGGACGTGGTCGATTTCGTGTTCGCCCCGCAAGCCGTGCGGGAGGGATACCCCGAGCATATCGGGGCCTCCCTGGCGTTTCGGGAGGGGACCATGATGGCCAATGGGGAGGATATCACCCGCGCCAATGAATGGCTGACCCGGTTGTCGCGCCTGTATCCCGGGCTGAGCGTGCCGTTGGTGGCCGTCCATGGGGATGCCGATTGGCTGGTGGAGATTGCCGTGTCGGAGCGGCTGGTGGCCGCTGTCCCCGATGGACGCCTGGTGCGGTTGGAGGGCATCGGTCACATGCCCCACCATGTGGCGGAACCGCAGGTGGTGACGGCCATTGCAGCCCTGCACAGCAGGCTGCGGGGCACGGCAGGCTAAAGCGCGTCCCACCTACCCTGACCACCCCGCACCGGAGGTGGCTGACACCGCTACAAAGCCAAGGAGGCGTGGGGGAGGTCAAGGCCGGCGCGACTGGCTTCAGCGGCCCTTTTCCCGATCCACGGAGATGACAGACTTCAGCGCACGCAGGGCCGCGATGATGTGGATCAAGTGTTTGGCATCACTGACCTCCACATCAATCGCCATATCCCAGAAATCCACGCTGCGAGAGCGCACCTGAAGATTGACGATATTGCCATTATTCTTGGCAATCAGGCTGGAGAGGGACGCCAGATTGCCCTTTTCATTGGCAATCAGCAAACGAAGGCGGCCCACATGGGCCTGACCGTCCGCCCCATCATTCCATGATACATCCAGCCAGCGTTCCGGCGTCTCCGAAAAACTGGCCAGCATATCGCAGTCAATGGTGTGGATGGTGACGCCTTTGCCGGTGGTGATGATGCCCACAATCCGGTCGCCGGGGATGGGGTGGCAACATTTGGCATAATGCACCGCCATGCCGGGGATCAGCCCGTTGATGGCCAAGGGGGCACCCGCTGGCGGCTTCTTGCGCGGCCGGGGCCCCACCTTGGGGTCCTCTGGCTCCGGTTGAACCACGTTTGCGCGATGGCTGGGGAAGAGCGTGGTGAACACCTCGCGCCCAGCCAGGGTGCCATCGCCCACGCCGGCCAACACATCCTCTATGCTGTCTTGGCGCAGGCGATCCAGCCCGTCCTTCAGCACCTTGTCGCTCAGTTCGACGCCTTCGGCCTTGAACACCCGCTGCAACATGGCCCGGCCCAGCGCGGCATGCTCCCCCCGTTGGCGTTGGCGCATGAACCGCCGGATGTGAGCCTTGGCCTTGCCAGTGGTCACCAGGTCCAGCCAATCCGGGCTGGGGGTCTGGTTCTTGCTGGTCAGGATATCCACCTGATCGCCATTGGCCAACGGGGTCTGCAGCGGCACCATGCGGCCATTGACTTTTGCCCCGACGCAGCGGTTGCCCACCTCCGAATGGACTGCATAGGCGAAGTCCAGAGGCGTGGCATTCCGCGGGAGGTTGATCACATCCCCCCGGGGTGTGAAGCAGAACACCTGATCCGGGAAGAGTTCCAGCTTGGTATAGTCCAGGAACTCATCGGGATGACTGGCCGTCTCCACGATCTCCAGGACATCGCGCAGCCATTTATAGCGTTCGGCGTCGTCTTCCTTATCGCCGCCTTGCCCGTGACTGTGGGCCTTGTAGGCCCAGTGGGCGGCCACCCCGCGAATGGCGATCTCATGCATTTCTGCGGTGCGGATCTGCACCTCGATCGCGTGCCCCTCTGGCCACAGCACCGTGGTGTGCAAACTGGCGTAGCCATTGGCCTTGGGGTTGGAAATGAAGTCCTTGAACCGGTCGGGGATCATGCGGAAGGCGCCATGCACCACGCCCAAGGCTTGGTAGCAGCTTGGCACATCCGCCACGATGATCCGAAAGGCCATGATGTCGGACAGTTGCTCGAAGCGGATGGCCTTACGCTGCATCTTGCGCCAGATGGAATAGGGCGACTTCTCCCGTCCGCTGACATCCGCGGCCAAGTGGCTGTCATCCATCATCTGCTGCAAGTGGGCGATGATCCGCGGCACAAGATTGTCATCGGCGGCCCTGACCGCCGTCAACCGCTCGACAATGGCGTCATGGCTGTCGGGTTCCGCTTGCCGGAAGGCCAGTTCTTCCAGTTCCTCCTTCATCTCCGACATGCCGATCCGCTCCGCCAGGGGCGCGAAGATCTCCAGCGTCTCCAGCGCGATGCGCCGTCGCTTCTCGGGCTTTTTGATGAAGTGCAGGGTCCGCATGTTGTGCAAGCGATCGGCCAGCTTGATCAGCAGGACACGGATGTCCTTGCTCATGGCCAGGATCAGCTTGCGGAAATTCTCCGCTTGCTTGGTCTGATCGCTTTGCAATTCCAAGCGGGTCAGCTTGGTGACACCGCAGACCAATTGCGCCACCTCAGCGCCGAAGAGCCGCGTCAACTCAGGCTCGGTGGCGTCGGTGTCTTCAATGGTATCGTGCAGCAGGGCCGCGGCGATGGAGGCTTCGTCCAGTTTCAGCCCGGTGAGGATACCGGCGACCTCCACGGGGTGGGAGAAATAGGGGTCGCCGCTGGCCCGGGTCTGGCCACCATGGGCCTGCAGAGCAAAAACATAGGCCCGATTCAGCAGGTCCTCGTCCACGTCCGGGCTATAGGCCCGGACCTGTTCAACCAACTCTGTCTGCCGCATGGGACGGCGACCACTGAGGGCAGCCAGGATAGAGGTGGAGGGGGCAGCGGCGAACGGGGCTTCTGGCATGGGTGCAATGCCTGGATCAGAAGTCGTCGCCCTCGTCATCGATCAGATCATCATCCAGGTCCTCGCCCTCTTCACCGAAGGGTTCGGCATCCGGGTCGGTCATGTCCAGCGCATCGGGGGCCGGCATCTCCTCCTCGGCGGCGTCGGCAAAGACCGGCTCCTCATCGGCACCGGCCGCAGCGGCCGCCAGTTCGGCCTCCAGATCGGAGGGGTTGTAGTCCTCGCCCCCGGCGCGGTTCTCCAACTGGGCCCGCTCGCCATCCATCAGTTCCACCAGGGCCGGGCTGTCCTCATCCGGGCTGTGAACCCGCTGATAGCTGCGCACCAGATCCTGTTCCAGGCTTTCCAGATCCAGATTTTCAGCCGCGATCTCTCGCAGCGCAACAACGGGATTCTTGTCCTGGTCGCGCTCCAATGTGAGTTGCGCGCCAGCCCCCAACTGGCGGGCGCGGCGGCTGGCCAGCATCACCAGCTCAAAGCGATTGGGGACTTTATCGACACAGTCTTCGACGGTCACGCGGGCCATGGGTCAGGCTCCTCAAGCTCAGGGCGCGGGCTCACCCGATCCCAGTGGCGGACGGGTGAGGCAAAAACAGGGGATGGGTTCTCAGGGCCGACACAACGGATCGAGCCTTGCCGGGCAGACCCTTATCCGGGCAACACCTTGCCGGGGGATAGGCCCGACCGGGGCGTCGGATGCGCCGGCACCATCTCAAACCCCTATGATAGCTTCTGCAGCGCAGAAATCAAAGCCGTGTTGACAGACGTCTTTCTTTGACGGTTTGCACCGGTCCCATTTTCCGCTAAAGCGGTCGCGCCGTGGAGTGAAGCCCGCAACCGCTCCCCGGTTGATGGTTTGCGCACCGCAAGACGGCGGTTGGCGGTTCCGCCGACGCTGATGGTGCGTTAGGGCTGCCTGTGCCGGGGTTCGCCCAGGCGCGGCACGACCGTCCACTGCCTCGACCCCCCTTTATTGTGCTCCAGCACCGACCCGTTATCCAAAGAGATTGCCTGATGACCAGTTATCCCAATGAACGCGTTGCCATGTTCATTGATGGCGCCAACCTCTACGCTGCCGCCCGAACCCTGGGTTTTGACATTGATTACAAGCGCCTTTTGAAGTGGGGCGCCTCTCAGGGTCGGCTGATCCGCACCTTTTACTATACCGCCCTGCTGGAAGATCAGGAGTATAGCCCCATTCGCCCGCTGGTGGATTGGCTGGACTATAACGGATACACCATGGTCACCAAACCGGCCAAGGAGTTCACGGACAGCCTTGGCCGCCGCAAGACCAAGGGAAACATGGACGTCGAACTGGCCGTCGACGTCATGGAGATGCTGGAATACATCGACCATGTGGTGCTGTTCAGTGGGGACGGGGACTTTCGCCGCCTGATTGAAGCGGCACAACGCCGCGGCCGCCGCACCAGCGTTGTCAGCACCATCAAGACATCTCCCCCCATGATCGCGGACGAGTTGCGCCGTCAGGCGGACCATTTCATCGACCTGGGGGACCTTTATTCGGAGATCCAGCGCCCCGGCCGCCCCACCAGCAGCGGCAGCGACGAGGGATGACCCCCCCGGCGCCCCTGCAGGTGTCGCCGGATTGCCCCCTGTGTCCGCGCCTGGTGGCGTTCCGGGCTGACAATGCCGCAGCCTTCCCTGGCTATCACAACGCACCGGTCAACGGCTTCGGGCCCCTGGAGGCCCGGGTGGCCATCGTCGGATTGGCCCCGGGGCTGCACGGGGCCAACCGCACCGGGCGCCCATTCACCGGCGACTATGCCGGCGACCTGCTGTATGAGACGCTGGCGGCGTTTGGATTCGCCACGGGCACCTATGACAAGCGCCCGGATGACGGGCTGGCCCTCACCGACCTCCGGATTGTCAACGGCGTGCGGTGCGTTCCGCCGCAAAACAAGCCCACAGGGGCCGAAATCAACGCGTGCCGGCCGTTCCTGAAGCAGGACCTGGCCGCCATGCCCCGCTTGCAGGGTCTGGTGGCGCTGGGCCGAATTGCCCACGAGACCGCCCTGCGCGCCTTTGGGCTGAAACCCTCCGGTTATCGCTTCGCCCACGGCGCTCTGCACGAGGGGCTGCCCCAGGATCTATGGTTGATCGATAGCTATCATTGCTCCCGGTACAACACCCAGACCAACCGCCTGACGCCCCAGATGTTCGCCGATGTCTTTCGGATGGTGACAGAGCGCCTTCGGTAAGGGGGCAATGACAGTGCGCCTTTCGGGCCATGGTTTGCTGCCCCAGAAGGCGCCCTATGCTCGCCCCTCATGATCTGCACTTTGCGTCGCCCAGCCCCCCGGCGCACCGTCAACGCCGAGGGATCAAGGGCGCGGCAGGTGCTGCCCCTCCTGGGATTGTTCCCCCACCGGCGCTGGCTCAGGCTGGATCAACCCCGCCTCCCGGGCCGCCCGCAGAAAGGCCAGATAACGCAGCGGGTAATAACATAGCGAACTGATGCTGAAACGGTCGGCTCCGGCGTCCCGATAGCGCTGCACATCGGCCATGGTCTGAATGCCGCCGCCGGCAATGATCGGGATGCTATCGCTCACCTCCCGCCGCACCCGCTCGATCAGTGCCGGCGTGATGGGGCGCAGCGGCGGGCCGGAGAGGCCGCCGCGCTCGGGGGGCAGCGTATTGCCCAGATGCAGGCTGTCCACCCCGGCCTCCACCAGGGCAGCGGCCCAGGGAACGGCATCCTCCACCGGTGAGAGCTTGGCGATGACATGATAATGCTGCTTCAGGCGACGCACTTCGCCATAGGTGATGGGACGCACGGCAGCGTTGGGGCAACTGAGGTTCAATTCCACCACCCGAATGCGATGACCCAAAGCGCGCTTGCCATCCAAGACATCGGCAAAACGGTGCCAGTCGTCGGGCTCCAGGGCCGCCAGGCTGATGATGTCCCGCCGTCGACCCGGGTCCCGGACGCGGTCGATGCCCGCATTCCGCAGGCCGATCCGGTTGACCCATCCGCCGCCCTTCACCGGGCGAATGGTCTGTAACGCCCGCAGCCACAATCCCCGCCGACGCCGCAACGTGTAGCTGCCCAGCACGCAGCTGACCCCCTGTGGACGCAGGTGATGGCCAAAGGGCGGCGAGAGTAGGAGCGTGTGCAGAGGGGGGATGGTGGACATCTCGGGGAAGGCTGTCTTCAAAAAACGACAAAGGGGCGGGAGCCCACTATCCGTGCGCTCCCGCCCCTAGAGTGTAGGGCAGATGGGCCACGAGGGGAAACATCCCGTCAGGCCCACCCCATCACCGCCATCAGATCACTCGCCGCGCGCCCGACCCAGACCGTTCTTCTTGGCGGACTGGGAGCGCAGACGGGAGTAAGACGGCGCCGTAGTCGGATAGTCAGCGGGCAAATTCCACTTTGCCTTGTACTCTTCCACGGTCATGCCATATTTTGACTGCAGGTGGCGCTTGAGTGTTTTGAACTGCAGGCCATCTTCCAAGCAGATGATGTAGTCGTCGTGCACGGACTTCTTGATCGGCACGGCCGGCTTTTGCGGCTTCACCGGTTCCTCCGGCACTTCCTCCTCAGCGGCCATCTCCAGGCCGGTCAAGGACGCGTGAACCTCCCGGATCAGCTTGGGCACGTCATCAGATGCGATCTGATGGTTGCCCACATAAGCCGCAACGATGTCAACGGTCAGTTCCATCGCCAGCGTGTCAACCTCAGGCATCTCAGTCATCTCGTTCATTTCTCGATCCATCCACAGATATGGGCAATCCAAACTGTCAAAAAGTGCCGATCATCAGGCCCCTTGGCAGATAGGCAGCTGTTTATTATGCGACAAGCGTTCAGGCAAAGACTTTTTGCTCAGGGGCGGTGTGTTTGGCTGAGATTGATGGCGGTAGTCGCGTTTGCTTTGCCTGTGTGGCAGTTGGTCAACTGTCTTGGATCAGGCAGCCCCCCTATCATAACATCCTGTTGGTGGGACCGGTTTGAACAGTCGCCTCCCCCCGCTGCGACGTTGCCTCAGCGCCGATCCACTGCCCCTGACCTACCCTTTCTGTTTGCCGATCCAGGCCCCACTACGTCTTTCCCGGAGCCCGCTCCCCATGGTCGATCCGTCGTCCCCCCCCCTCATTCTCGGCAGTGATCATGCTGGCTTTGCCCTCAAGCGGCAACTGATGAGCCTGCTGGAGGAGAGAGGCTACACGGTCCAAGATGTTGGCTGCCATGCCGCCGAGCGCTGCGATTATCCTGACTTCGGCCACGCGGTGGGCCGGGCGGTGGCAGCCAGCCCCGGCACCCTGGGGGTCGTGGTCTGCGGCAGCGGCATCGGCATCTCCATGGCTGCCAACAAGATCCCGGGGGTGCGCTGCGCGCTGTGCACCGATGTCACCATGGCCCGCCTGTCCCGCGCCCACAACGACGCCAACGTTCTGGCTTTGGGGGAACGATTGATGGGGGAGGAGACCGCCAAGGATGTTCTGCTGGCCTTTCTGGAGGGCCAGTTCGAAGGCGGGCGGCATCAGGGGCGCGTGGACAAGTTGGACCCTGCATGATAGTCAACCCTCCTGCGTTAGCGCGCGTTCCGCCGGCTTAGTGCGCCTTGCACCGGCAGAGAGTTATCACCAACCCCACGCCCGCTCCCGGCCACCGATTGGTATGATACCCCCGTGGGTGGCCGGAAGGGGGTGGACCGGCGGTTAAGTCCTTTGCCACGCAAAGGGCTCCAGGTGACGGAATCAGGCCGGCTGGTCCCCCCCGCGACGTCGCGAAGGGACGCGCGCCCCGCGGCGATGTGCTGTCCTCTTACCGGGACTCGTGGGCGCGCCGGCACGCCGCTCCTCCCCACCGTCCTTTCTCTTGTCACAGGTCTTTACATCATGAGCGCTGAACCCGCCGTGTCCCCTGCCCACCCTGCAGACCCCTCCTTCATGTGCGCCCCGCTGATCGAGACCGATCCCGAGGTGGCCCACGCCATCCGCGAGGAGTTGGTGCGCCAGCAGGACGGCATTGAGTTGATCGCATCGGAAAACATCGTCTCCCAAGCCGTGATGACGGCCCAGGGCAGCGTGATGACCAACAAGTACGCCGAAGGCTACCCGGGCCGTCGGTACTATGCCGGCTGCGAAGCCGTCGATGTGGTGGAGCGGCTGGCCATCGAGCGGGCCAAGCAGATGTTCGGCGCCGAGTACGCCAACGTGCAGGCCCACTCCGGGGCCCAAGCCAACCAAGCGGTGATGCTGGCGCTGATCAGCCCCGGGGATACTGTGTTGGGCATGAGCCTGGCCGCCGGCGGGCACCTGACCCACGGCGCCGCACCCAACCTCTCCGGCAAGTGGTTCAACGCTGTCCAATATGGCGTGGACGAGCAAACCCACCTGATCAACTATGATGAGGTGGAGGCCCTGGCCCTGGAGCACAAGCCGAAGATGATCGTGTGCGGGGCATCGGCTTATCCCCGCCACATCGATTTCAAGCGGTTCCGGGAAATCGCGGACAAGGTCGGCGCCTATTTGCTGGCTGACATCTCCCACTATTCCGGGTTGGTGGTCACCGGGCACTATCCCAGCCCCATCCCCCACGCCCACTTCACCACCACCACCACGCACAAGATCCTGCGTGGCCCCCGCGGCGGCCTGATCCTGGGGATGGACCCGGAGTTGGGCAAGAAGGTCAACTCTGCCATCTTCCCGGGCCTGCAAGGCGGCCCGCTGATGCATGTGATTGCGGCCAAGGCCGTGGCCTTTAAGGAGGCGCTGAGCCCGGACTTCAAGGTCTATGGTCAGCGTGTGCTGGACAATGCCCGCGCCCTGGCCGACGCCCTGGTGAAAGGCGGTCTGAACCTGGTCAGCGGCGGCACCGACTGCCACCTGGCGCTGGTGGACCTGCGGCCCCTCGGGGTCACCGGACGGGACGCAGAACAGGCCCTGGAGCGGGCCGGTATCACCTGCAACAAGAACGCCATTCCGTTCGATCCGCAAAAGCCGATGATCACCAGCGGCATCCGCGTGGGCAGCCCTGCCGCGACCTCCCGCGGGTTTGGCGTTGACGCGTTCACCCGTACCGGCGAAATGATGATCGAGGTGCTCAAGGCCGTAGGCGAGGCAGGCGGTCCGGCACCGGAGGTGGAAGCCAAGGTGCGGGAGGACGTGCGGACCCTATGTCGCGCATATCCGATCTATTCGGGGATCTGACCCCAGACCAACAGGGCAGCGGCGAGGCACCGGCAGCCGCCGGCAATGGCTTGCGCTGCCCGCGGTGTGGGTCAACGGAAACCCAAGTGAAGGACTCCCGCCCCGCGGAGGGCAACGCCGCCATTCGCCGCCGGCGGGAGTGTCTGGCCTGCGGTGAGCGCTTCACCACCTTCGAGCGCGCCCAGGCCAAACCGCTAACCGTGGTCAAGAATGACGGCCGACGCCAAGGGTTTGATCGGGAGAAACTGGACCGGTCGCTGAGACTGGCCCTGCGCAAACGCCCGGTGGACGTGGCGGCCATCGATCAGGCGGCGGAGGACATTGTCCGTCGGCTGGAAAACCAGGTGGGCAATGAGGTCAGCGCCCGCCAGATTGGCGAGTTGGTCATGCGCGCGCTGGCCCGCCTGGATCTGGTCGCCCTGGTCCGCTACGCCAGTGTGTATGACGAGTTCCAGGATCTGGGCCAGTTCACCGGCTTCATCGAAGAGGTCCAGGCCGCCGTCGCCCGCCAAGCAGAACGCGAAGAACAGTGCGAGGACGCCCCCCACCGGTAGAGCCCCTTACGGGGCAACGGAGCCACAGCCGCAGCCGGAAGGGGAACCGGAATGGGCCAGACCGATCGGAAGATGCAGCTCAGCAGTGGACACCCATTTGGCGCCGGCGTCCCTGCCATGGTTGACTGATGGTCGCCCAGGTGATCCCCACCGGGTCGGCGCCCCTTCGGCGCCCTACGCGCTATCAATTTCCGGCAGGGCCGCCCCCGCCGTGGACCGTACTGGCCGCTTATTGCGCCAGGATCAGCAGCAGGTCCTTCGCCTCCACGCTGTCCCCGGCGAAGACGGTCAGGCGCTCCACGGTGCCCGCGCGGTCCGCATGCAGGGCTGTTTCCATCTTCATGGCCTCCAGGACCAGCAGCAGGTCTCCCGCCACCACGGACTGCCCTTCCTTTACCGCCACTGAGACCACCGTGCCCGGCATCGGGGCGGCAATGTGGGTGGGGTCCTCCGGGTTCGCCTTGGGGTGGCGGCTGGCTGTGGGCGCCAGCGCCCGATCCGGTACTTTCACCATGCGGGGCTGCCCGTTCAGTTCAAAGAACACCCGGACCAGACCTTCGGAATCGGCCTCCCCAACCGCCTGGCATCGGATGATGGGTGATTTTCCCTCCTCCAGGTCCACCGTGATCTCGTCCCCTGGCTCCATGCCATAGAAGAACACACGGGTCGGCAGAACAGTGACTGGCCCATACTGGTCAGCGCGCTTGGCATAGGCGGTAAAGACCTGGGGATACATCAGCCAAGACTGCAATTCTTCATCATTGATGGCACGGCCGATGGCCTTCTCCGCTTCGGCACGGGAGGCCGCAAGGTCCAACGGCGGCAGGTGCGCCCCGGGCCTATCCGTCATCGGCGTCTCGCCTTTCAGGACCTTGCCTGAAGCCCGGCAGGCCAGCCGGCGGGCGGCTGCCCCAGATCGCCGCGCATCATCGCCCTGAAACTGTCCGGAAACGCCACTTCCCGCTCAGGATCTTCCACCTCCGCGCGGCTCAGATCGCCCGCCACCATGGCCAGGGCCATGTCCCCCACCACCTTTGACGAGGGCGTGACCTTGACGATGTCCCCCACCATGGCGTTGACCTCGGCATACATGGCGGCGACCTCGTGCCAGCGTTCGGCCAGCCCCAGGGACCGGGCCTGCTCCCGCAGGTTGGTGAATTGGCCGCCAGGCATCTCATGCAGATAGACCTCGGCAGTGCCGCCCCGCAGGTCACTTTCGAAGGCGGTGTACTGCATCCGCACCGCCTCCCAATAATCCCGCAGGCGGCCGATGGCCGCCATGTCCAGGCGCGTGTCCCGCTCGGTGTGCTGCAAGGCGGCGACGATGGACCCCAACGGCGCCTGACTGGTTTGCCCGGAAAGGCTGTCCATGGCGGCGTCAACAATGTCCGCGCCTGCCTCTACCGCCGCCAGCACCGTTGCCGCAGAGATGCCGCTGGTATCGTGGGTGTGCAGGTGGATGGGCAGGCCCGTCTCCTCCTTGAGGGCCTGCACCAGGGTGCGCGCCGCGGCTGGCTTCAGCAGGCCCGCCATATCCTTGATGCCCAGGATATGCGTGCCCGCCGCCTTCAGACGGCGGGCCATCGCGATGTAGTAATCCAGATTGTAGGTGGCCCGGCGGGGATCAAACAGATCACCGGTATAGCAGATGGCCGCCTCGCACAGGCGCCCGCTCTCCAGCACCGCATCGATGGCGACATGCATGTTGTCCACCCAGTTCAGGCAGTCGAACACGCGGAAGACATCTATGCCGCTCTGCGCCGCCTGGGCGACAAAGGCCTGCACCACATTGTCTGGATAATTGGCATAGCCGACGCCATTGGCGGAGCGCAGCAGCATCTGGGTCAGGATGTTGGGCACGGCAGAGCGCAGCCGCGCCAGCCGATCCCACGGGCATTCCTGCAGAAAGCGCATGGAGACATCAAAGGTCGCCCCACCCCAACATTCCAGGCTGAACAGGCCCGCCATATGCTGGGCGTAGGCCGGTGCCGCGGCCAACATGTCGGCGGACCGCATACGGGTGGCCAGCAGCGACTGATGGGCATCGCGCATGGTGGTGTCCGTGACCAGCACCCGTTGTTGATCCTTGATCCACTGGACCAGGCCGTCGGCCCCCACGCTCTCCAGGATCT
>CAZCBM010000061.1:0-14332 GCA_964496805.1 uncultured Rhodospirillales bacterium
AACGCTGTCCGCCTTGCCCTCGGTGGCCCGCACCTCACCCTGGCTCAGCACAAACCGAGGCAGCGCCGACACGCGCATCCCTTCGAACACATTGTAATCAATGGCGCTGGTCTGGGCTTCGGCCGTGATGGTTTTGCCCTTGGCGGGGTCCAGCACGGTGATATCGGCATCTGCCCCCACCAGAAGCGCGCCCTTGCGCGGATAGAGGTTGAGGATCTTGGCGATATTCGTGGAGGTCACGGCAACGAACTCATTCATGGTCAGGCGCCCGGTCTCCACACCATAGGTCCACAGCAACGGCATACGGTCCTCCAGACCGCCGGTGCCATTGGGGATCTTGGTGAAATCGCCCAAACCCATGCGCTTCTGTTCGCTGGTGAAGGCGCAATGGTCGGTTGCCACGACCTGCAGGCTGCCAGCGGCGAGGCCAGCCCAGAGGCTGTCTTGATTGGCCTTGTCCCGGAAAGGCGGGCTCATCACCCGACGCGCCGCATAGTCCCAGTCCTTGTTCTGATACTCGCTCTCGTCCAGCAGCAGATGCTGGATCAAGGGTTCCCCATAGACCCGCTTGCCCAGTTGCCGCGCCCGGCGGATGGCTTCGTGGGATGCCTCGCAACTGGTATGGACGATGTAGACCGGGACATTGGCCATGTCAGCAATCATGATGGCGCGGTTGGTGGCCTCTCCCTCCACCTCCGGCGGGCGGGAATAGGCATGGCCCTCCGGCCCTGTGGTGCCGTTCTCCAGATAATGGCGCTGAAGGGTGGCAACCACGTCGCCGTTCTCCGCATGCACAAGGGGCAGCGCCCCCAGGGCCGCGCAGCGACGGAAACTGTCGAACATCTCGTCATCTTCCACCATCAAGGCCCCCTTATAGGCCATGAAGTGCTTGAAGGTGTTGATGCCGCGGTCCACCACCTCCGCCATCTCGTTGAACACCTGCTCCGACCACCAAGTGATGGCCATATGGAAACTGTAGTCGCAACAGGCCTTGGCGGCCTTTTGGTTCCAGGCGGCCAAGGCCTCCAGCAGCGATTGGCCCGGGGCAGGAAGGACGAAATCCACCGTCATGGTGGTTCCACCGGCGAGCGCAGCCCGGGTGCCGCTTTCAAAATCGTCGCTGGAGAACGTGCCCATAAAGGGCATTTCCAGATGGGTGTGGGGGTCGATACCGCCGGGCATGACGTAGCAGCCGCTGGCGTCCAACACCTCCCCGCCTGTCAGGTCTGGGCCAATCTTGGTGATTTTACCGCCCTCCACCCGGATATCGGCGGCATAGGTCAGATCAGCGGTAATGATGGTGCCGCCCTTGATGATCCTGGTCATGGCTGATGGCTCCCGGCCGGGGTTCGGATTGGGGGATTAGTCGACGATCTGCGCGGTTTCCAACACCGCGTGCAGCAGCACATCAGTGCCGGCTGTGGCCCAAGCGGGGGAGATCTCCTCCTCCTCATTGTGGCTCAGGCCATCCACGCAGGGGCAAAAGATCATTGCCGTCGGCGCAATGCGGGAAATGTGGCAGGCGTCGTGACCGGCGCCGCTGACGATGTCCATATGCTTGTAGCCCAGGGCCTTGGCGGCGTTGCGAACACTGGCAACCAGTGCCGGATCAAAGTCCACCGGCTCAAACGCACCGATCTGCTCGATCTCGATGGTCAACCCCATGTCGTCGACAATGCGCTGAGCCTCGCTGCGAATGCGCTCATCCATCGCTTTGAGGGTCGCAGGCTCCGGAGAGCGGATGTCGATACAGAACTCGCATTTACCCGGGATGATGTTGCGGCTGTTGGGCCAGACATCCAGCATCCCCACCGCCCCCACGGCATAGGGCGCATGGTCCAGGGCGGTCTGATTGACCACTTCCAGGATGCGGGAGGCCGCCAGCAGCGCATTCTTGCGCTTGGGCATGGGGGTGGAACCGGTGTGGCTTTCCTTACCGGTGACCGTCATCTGGATCCAGCGAAGACCCTGGCCCTTGAAGACAACGCCGACATCCATCTCCTCGTCTTCCAGGATGGGGCCCTGCTCAATATGGAGTTCATAATAGGCATGCAGGGGGCGTTGCCCCACGGGTTCGTCCCCCTTGAAGCCAATGCGCTCCAACTCCTCCCCCACGCTTTTGCCTTCGGTGTCGGTACGGGCATAGGCCCAGTCCTGGGTGTGAGCCCCGGCAAAGACCCCGCTGGCCAACATGGCCGGCGCAAAGCGTGTGCCCTCCTCATTGGTCCAGTTCACCACCTCAATGGGGTGTTTGGTTTTGATCCCCAGGTCATTGAGCGTCCGGACAACCTCCAGGGCCCCCAGCACCCCCAGCACGCCATCATACTTGCCACCGGTGGGCTGGGTGTCCAGGTGGCTGCCCACCATGATGGGCTTGGCGTCGGGATCACTGCCGGCGCGGGTGGCGAACATGTTGCCCATCGTGTCCACGCCCATGCTCAGGCCCGCCTCCTGGCACCAGCGGGCGAACAGCTCACGCCCCTGCTTGTCCAGATCCGTCAACGTCTGCCGATTGCAGCCGCCCTTGGGCGTTCCGCCGATCTTGGCCATTTCCATCAGGCTATCCCATAGGCGTTCGCCATTGATCCGCAGATTGGGGCGGGGGTCGGTCATGATCTCTGGGGTCCCTTGCTGAGGCTGGTCGGGAGGCTGATCGGGTGTCGAGACGCGGGGGCGAGGGCGGGAGGGTAACGGGGGCACACCCTGGTCGCTGCCCTCCTCCGTTTTATTCGGCGGCCATTTTTGCCGAGGCCGGATTGTTGGGATGCGTGGTCCAGTTGGCAGGCTCGGTGGGGATCGGCTGACCTGTGCGCGGGTCAACGCCGCTGATGGGGCTCATGGTGATGCAATCAGGCACGGGGCAGACCTCGACACAAAGATTGCAGCCCACGCACTCCTCCTCTTTGACCTGGAAGTGGCGCACCCCATCCACAAGGTGGGTGATGGCTTGGTGGCTGGTATCCTCACAGGCGATGTGGCAGCGCCCACACTTTATGCACAGGTCCTGATCGATATGGGCCTTGGTGGTGTAGTTCAGGTTCAGATACTGCCAGTCGGTGACATTGGGCACAGCGCGGCCGCGGAAGTCATCCAGCGTCCGGAAGCCCTTATCGTCCATGTACTGTTCCAGGCCAGCGATCATCTCCTGCACCACCTTGAAGCCATAGGTCATGGCGGCAGTACACACCTGCACGGTCCCGCAGCCCAGCGCGATGAACTCGGCGGCGTCGCGCCAGGTGGTAACCCCGCCAATGCCGCTGATGGGCAGGCCATGGGTTTCGGCATCCCGCGCGATCTCCGCCACCATGTTCAGGGCGATGGGTTTGACCGCAGGGCCGCAATAGCCGCCATGGCTGCCCTTGCCGTCGATGGAGGGCATCGGGCTGAATTGGTCGAGATCAACGCTGACGATGGAACTGATGGTATTGATCAGGCTGACCGCATCCGCGCCGCCGCGCTTGGCCGCCCGGGCGGGGAAGCGAACGTCGGTGATGTTGGGGGTCAGCTTGACAATCACCGGCATGCGGGTGGCAGCCTTGCACCAGCGGGCGACCATTTCGATGTATTCGGGGACTTGGCCCACGGCGCTGCCCATGCCCCGCTCACTCATACCATGGGGGCAGCCGAAGTTCAGCTCGATCCCATCGGCCTCGGTGTCTTCAACCTTGCGGATGATGGCTTCCCAGTTGGCCTGCTCGCACGGCACCATCAGGCTCACGATCAGCGCGTGATCGGGGAAGTTTCGCTTGGTTTCCTTGATTTCGCGCAGGTTCACGTCAGACGGTCGATCCGTGATCAACTCGATATTGTTGAACCCCAGCAGGCGGCGGTCCGGCCCATGAATGGCGCCATAGCGGGGGCCGTTGACGTTGACCACATGGGGATCTTCGCCCAGCGTCTTCCACACCGCCCCGCCCCATCCGGCCTTGAACGCCCGCTCCACATTATACTGCTTGTCGGTGGGCGGAGCGGAGGCCAGCCAGAACGGATTGGGGGATTTGATGCCCAGAAAGTCTGTACGCAGGTCAGCCATGGGAAGTGCCTTTCTTGGTGACGGTGCCCTGAGGGGGCCGCTAACGGCCTTATTCGGCGGCGACGGCCGGGGCCGCCATCAGGGTGCGGTTGATGTCCTCCGCAGCGCGTTTGCCATCTTCCACCGCGCTGACGGTCAAATCCTGACCGCCCAGGACGCAATCCCCGCCGGCCCAGACATCGGGCAAGGCGCTGCGGCGGGTGACGGGATCCACGGGGATGCGTCCGCGCTCCAGGGTCAGCCCCGCCAGGGCCAGCCCCATGTCCGGCGCCTGACCAATGGCCTTGAAGATCATGTCCGCCGGCAGAGTCACCGTCTCACCCGTTGGCACCAAAGACCCGGCCTCATCGGACGTCACCCGGTCAAAGGTGATGGCGACCGCCTGTCCGTCATTGTTGGCGTGGATGGCCTTGGGCGCCAAATGGGTGGCCAGCAGGATGCCGTTGGTTTGGGCGCGTCGCTGTTCCACATCACTGGCAGCCATCTGCCCCTGGCCGCGGCGATAGGCGATGGTGACGCTCTCTGCCCCCAGGTGTCGGCTTTGCATGGCGATGTCCACCGCCGTCATGCCGCCACCGATCACCACCACCCGGCGCCCCACGGGAAGGTCTGACCTGTCCGCCGCCTGACGCAAACCGGCGATGTAATCCACGGCATCAGCCACCCCCGGCAGGTCCTCCCCCGGGATGCCCAGGCCATTGGTGTTCGGCAATCCCATGCCCAGAAACACCGCATCATGGGCTTCACGCAGGGACTCCAAGGATCGGGCAGCGCTCAGCGGGCTGTCATAGGCAATGGTGATGCCCCCGATGGCCAGCAGCCAATCAACCTCCCGCTGGGCGAAGTCGTCCACGGTCTTGTAGGCGGCGATGCCATATTCATTCAGACCGCCGGGTTTGGGCTTGGCCTCGTAAACGGTGACCCGATGCCCGTACATGGCCAGCCGGTGGGCACAGGCCAAGCCAGCCGGCCCTGCCCCAACCACCGCCACATGGCGGCCCGTTTCGGCCGCCCGGGTGAAGGGGTGCTCACCCGTGGCCAGCAGCGTGTCGGTGGCGTAGCGTTGCAACTCCCCAATGCGGACCGGCTGTTCCTCGGCGGTGTTGCGCACACAGGCCTGCTCGCACAGCGTCTCCGTCGGGCAGACGCGCGCACACATGCCCCCCAAGATGTTCTCATCAAGGATCGTTCGCGCAGCACCCTTTGGGTTGCCCGCCGCGATTTGACGGATGAACAGCGGAATATCGATCCCAGTGGGGCACGCCGCGATGCAGGGCGCATCATGACAGAAATAGCAGCGGTCGCTCTCAATGCGCGACTCGGCCAGCGTCAGCAGCGGGTGAATATCGGCAAAGTTGGCGTCGATCTGGGCGCGATCCAGGCGGCCGGCCTGGATGTCGGGGGACTGGTCGGCGGCGGACATGGGCTTTCGGCGGCTCCGCTTCGGGCGTGTCATCACGGGATGAGGCGCGCCACGCAAAACCCGACCCCTGGAGAGTTAGGCAACCCTCTGTCGTGTCCCAGCGCGCTCAGGCGGGCATACTGGCCTGAAGTTCCCAGGGGGCGCAAGATTGTTTCTGGCGCAAGCGGACAGCGTCGGGATCTCAGGCTGGATCATCGCCAGTGACCAAGAGGCGGGCCAGCGTCGGGCCGGGCCTCACCGGTGCCAAGACCCGCAGGCGATGGGTCCCCTGACGCAGCACCAGATCCACGGCGGTGGCCGATTCGTCTGTTTGCGCTCGGTCGGTGCTGATCTGCAAAAGCAGCGGCGCAGAAGTCGTTGCCAATCGCTCCAGGGGGGCGATGGGGATGATTGCACACCGCTCCACCCACAGCAGGAATTGGCCCACGGTGAATTGCAGGTGGTCCGGCAGGGTGTTCACTGCGACCACCGCCCCTGCGGCCCGATCGGCCCCATTGGGAAGGGCGGCCTTAAGAGAGAGGGCGGTGTCCGCCAAGGGCTGCAACCAATGCCCCGGAAGCCCATCCGGGCGGTGGGGCAGCGACAGCGCGGGGGCGCTGAGATCCAAGCGATCAAGGGCCGGCGCTGCGGGGCGCAGAACCATCTGGATACGCTGGTCCCCGGGGATCTTTACCGTCAGCAATCCCTCTGACGAGCCCACAGAAAGGGCCGGAGACAGGCCCGGGGACAGGTCCAGGGACAGGTCAAGGGAAGGGGCCTCCAGGTCCAGGCGTTCGCCCACTTGGCGGCTCAGCACCCGGGACATCAGGGTCACCACGCGATGTCGAACACGCCCGGGCACGGCGGGCATGTGCAGCCCCGGGGCTCGTCTGGCTTGGTCCAGTTGCCCCGGTGTGAGGCTATCCAGCAGCTCTTGCCACGGTCGGACAATGGCGCTTCCCGGTGCGGCCGCTGGCGGGGCAACCGGCGCCTGCGCCATCGCCGGCAGCGCCCAGCCTGCTCCTAAAGCGCCCAGAACCGCCGCCCCGCGGCACAGCTGCGCGATAGCCTGACGGCGGCGGCGGCCCTCAGGCGCCATAGCGTGCGGCCGAGACCAGGGCACGGAACAGCGCAAAGTCAGGATCCTTCGGATCCAGGAAAAACTCTGGATGCCATTGCACCCCCACGGCAAACGGATGGTCCGGGATCTCAATGGCTTCGATCACCTGGTCTGCGGTGGATCGGGCAGAGATGACCACGCCCTCCGTCGGGACCTCCACCACGGCTTCCCGATGGGCCGAGTTAACGCTGATTGGCTCGCGCCCCAGCAGCGCCCGCAGGCGGGTGCCAGGGGTAACGTCCAGCCCATGATAGCGCTGCTCCGCCGGGGCGCCGTTCAGATGGTCAATCGTGGTTCCCGTGTGGGCGTGGACATCGCGCACCATCCGGCAGCCCGCCGCCACTGCCAACCCCTGCATCCCGGCGCAAATCCCCAGCACCGGCACACGATGCGCCAAGGCCCACATCAGCGCGTTGAGATCAGCCCCCGCGCGGGGGTGGGCTGGCGGGCCTTCGGCGGCGGGATCAAAATCCACATAGACCTGTGGCGGAGAGGGAAAGAAGCCACCGGGCACCAGCAGACCGTCCAGGCGGCTCAGCCCTTCCTCCAGGCCCTGGGTCTCCGCCGGCAGGGCCACCGCGACCGCCCCTGCCTGGCGCAGGGCATCGAAATAATGGCGGCGCAGGGCATAATGCGGGCGCCGGGAGAAACTGCCGCTGTCGCAATAATCCAGCAGCACCCCAATCAAGGGAGCGGTGGCCATGGGGTGGGTCCTCTCACAGGTCGCCAGATTACACGTCGTTTGAGGGCTGGCAGGCGGCGGCCTCATCAAAACCGCCCTCGCTTAGCGCACGATCCAGCGTGCCTGCGATGTCCGCCGAGAAGGCCGACAAATCCCCATCGTTATACAGATAGAAATCGGCCAGCGCGATGGGTCCGCCCTTCTCCAACTGCTGAATCTCGGCGTGATCCCGGGCCACTGCCTGGGCAGGCGACAGGGGACGATGGGCGCGCTGGGTCAACCGCTCATACCGCAAGGCGCGTGGGGCAACGATGGCCACCAACACCAAGGCGGCGCCGAAGGCGGCCTTGAGCACCTGATACTCGCTGTAGCTATAGAGTCCGTCGATACCCACATGAGGCACTTGGGTCAGGTGCTGGCGGATTTTGGGCAATGCCAAATGGGCCATGGCAGCCATTCCATGCTGCCGGCGCAGGTCCTCGCGCACCCGCTGCTCACTGGCGGCACCGGGCGGCAAGCCAAGCCGGGCAACCTCCTCCAGCACCAGCCCGCCAAAATAGACCACCGGCAGACCGCGATCGCCCATTGCCTCACAGAACACGCTCTTGCCGGAGCCCGGCATTCCAACGGCAGCAACGATCATGGCAATCAGTCCAGCGGCATCTGAGAAAGGGTAAGGCAACGCAGGGCTGAGAACCATCCTGGCCCGGCGGCGTCAAGGCCGCGGCGCCGATTGACCGGGGGGGATCTGGTGGGTCATATTTGCCGGGTGAGGTCGATGCCTGCAACCAAAGCGCGCGGGCGGGGCGCCTGGATCCAGCCGCTCGCTCTTGCTGCGTTGCACCCATCGTGCCGGCTGCGTCAGCCTGCCCTGCGGCCACAAAGGCCGCCCACCCACCGCGCAACCGAGGGCGGCGAGCCCCCTTCCCCGCCTGGGGCAAGCGGGACCATTACAGTGCAGGTTAACAAAGCGTTTCTCTTCGGAAAGATAAGAAAGATACAAGATTAATAAAAATATTGGCAACGACGTATCGCTGAGCTAGGGTTGAGCTTGGTTGGAGATTTGGGATTGCGGCCGCTTTTTTGGAAGCGGGGTGCGCGCCTCAGGTGGCCAATCGGTACCAAATCAAGAGGTCGCGCAGCGGAATGACCCCCGGCAGAGGGGCGCGGTTGCGGGGCTTGGTTCCCGACAGTGTCGAGAACACACAGTACAATCAAAAAGTGTGCCCAAAAGGGCACTCATCGCACACCGCCGTTTGTCAGCGTCGTCCCGCAACCCCCGAACCGTCGTGACCCAGTGCCATGTTTTTGATGTCCTCCGACCACCGCCTTTTGGCGGCATGGAGGCGCGTGGCTGATCGCCTTTCGGCATCGCCGGCTGCCACCAGTCTGTTCCCTCGCCTCCTGCTGCCGCTGATCGCCCTGGTGCTGGTCTGTGCCGCGTCGGTCTACGCCATGGTCTGGATGGCCAATGATCAGGTGAGCCAGGTCCAAGGACAAATCGTCCTTGAACGTGAGAGAGCGGCCCTGTCGGATGGATTGGCGCGGGAAACCGAGCGGCTGATCCAGCACACGCAGGCGCTTAGCCCGATCGATGACTTCATGGTGGCGTACTATGATGGTCGTCTAGATGCCCTGTTCGCCGCCCAACGGCTGGAAGACCGGGGCGTCGATGCGGCGCTGATCCTGATCCCGGACGGCTCCATCCTGTTTGCGCTGCAATCCGATCATCTCAGCGGCGACTTCGCCAATCGCCAACGTCTCCTGCTGGAGCGGGCAATGACCAATGGCACCGGTGAGCCCGAGGTTCATTTCACCCGGGATGCCGATGGGTCGCTGATCGTCATGGCCATTGTCCGTCGGGCCACCCAGTCCGGCAGCCTGACCGGCGCCCTGGGCCTGGTGGTGCAGTTCACCCAAGCTGAACTGGACCAATTGGCGGCGGCGACGGAGCTGTCTGAGCTGAAAGTGTCGCCTGGAGCCGTTGCCGTGCCGGAGGGGTGGGGAAGCCTGCCCCTTGGGCTGCAGGACCTGCCGGGACAGCGGGTGCAGTTGGTCTGGCCCTTGTCCGCGCAAGCGGTGCCGCTGCTGGGGGATGCGCCGCAGATGGTGCTGATCGTCGGCGGCACCCTGGTGTTGATTCTGCTGGGCCTCTATGCGGCACGCCTCCGGACCCTGGCGCTGGACTATGACGCGGCCATCTATGACGCCGATGCCGCCTTGGCCGCGCGGGAGGGCGTCTTCGCCCAGATGCACCATGAGTTGCGCACGCCGCTGAACCACCTCCTGGGATACACTGAGATGATGCGCGCCCGCATGATGGGCCCGCTGACCCCGATGCAGACCGATGCCCTGGAAACGGTGGAGCATTCCGGGCGCCTGCTCAAGGAGGTGTTGGACAACATCCTGCACTATCAAAGCATGGAGGGCCTGGATCAGCCCCGTCGGGCTGAGCCCGTGGATGTGCTGCAAACCTGCCAGTCCGTGCTGCGCACCCTGAAGGCCACCGCCGAGCGCCGGCGCATCAGTCTTGTCCTGCAACGTCTTGAGGCCCCTCGCCTGCTTCTGGCGGATGCAGCGGACCTTAAACACGCCATCCTGGCCGTCGTGGGCAACGCACTCAAGTTTTCGCCGGATGGCGCACGCATCAGCGTCACAGCCCGGTTCAACGAACGGGCGTGCATCCTCAGCATCGCTGACGATGGACCGGGGATGGAGCCACTCGGGCAGCTGAAGGCCCGCTCGGCCTTCACCAGCTTTGACCCACTGGGCAGCGATGGTCAGCCGCGCGGCCTGGGCCTTGGGCTCTGTGTCGTGCAACACCTGATGACCCTGCATGGCGGACGCCTGAGGATCGACAGCCAACCCGGAGAGGGCACCATTGTGCAGCTGATCTTCCCGGCCGAGCGCGTGGGCGCGCTGGTGGACAGCCGGGCAGAAAACCCCGAGACGGACAAGGGGGAGAGCGAAGGTCTGGTGCAGCACCCCGGCCCCCTGGCCCGCCATGGCCGGGCAGGCGGGATTGCCGCGGGCGGGGACGACAGCGTGCTGGAGGCCAGCCAGTCTGCCACGAAGAGCCAACGGACAGGGGCTGACCAGCCCGTCACGTCCAAGCCCTTGACTGCCAAGCAGGCGGAAACCAAGCCAGAGAAGGCGGACCCGGTGGCGGTCGCCTGAACTCCCAACGCCCTCCACCCCAAGGTTCACCCGCCCCGGGCTCACCCGCCCCAGGGCAAAGAGATCGGCCCTGGCCTCAGCGGCGCCAGAAGCTGGGCAGCAACAACACCAGCACGGTGAACAATTCCAGCCGCCCCAGGATCATGCCGGCACACAGGATCCACTTCGCCTCCGACGGCAAGCTCTGATAATTGCCGGCTGGCCCCACAATGTCCCCCAAGCCCGGGCCGACATTGGCGATGGCGGATGCCGCCGCGCTCATGGCCGTCAGAAAGTCCAGCCCGATCATTTTCAGGGCAATGGCCAGGATCGAAAAGACCGCCGCGAACATGAAGAAGAAACCCAGGACGGCATTGGTCACGGCGTCGTCCAACCGGCGCCCGTTGTAGCTGGGCAGAAAGACGCCATTGGGCTTCAGCAGGCGCTGCATTTGCACATGGGTGACCGTGGCCAGCACCTGAAAGCGAAAGATTTTGATGCCGCAGGAGGTGCTGCCCGCGCAGCCCCCCACAACGGCAATGAAGAAAAAGACCCCCACCGAAAAACTACCCCAGGCGCCGTAGTCGTCGCTGGCATAGCCGGTGCCGGTGAGGATGGACACCACGTTGAAGCTGGCCAGCCGCAGCGCGTGCCCAAACCCCTCCTGATTGACGATCATCAAGTAACCCATCATCACCGCCACCACGGCGACAGTGAAGGCCAGAAATCCCCGGACCTGCGCATCCGCAAACAGCGCCCGGGTGTCGCCGCGCAGAAACCGCAGATACAGGGTGAACGGCAGGGCTGCCAACAGCATGCCGCCCACGGCGACGGCCTCCACCTGCCAACTGTCATAGGCACCCAAGGAGGCGTCTTGGGTTGAAAAGCCCCCGGTGGCGATGGTGGTCATAGCGTGATTGATGGCGTCAAACGGGGTCAGCCCGGCGGTCATGTAGAGGATCCACAGGCCACCGGTCATGGCCAGATAGATGTAGGCGATGCCCGCCGTGATCTGCGCCGCCCGGGGCAGCGCCTTCTCCGATCGCTCGGAGCTTTCCATTTTGAAAATCTGCATGCCCCCCACCTGCAACAGGGGCAGCACCGCGATCGCGGTGACCACAATCCCAATACCGCCAATCCATTGAAGGATAGACCGCCACAGCAAAATACCGCCCGAGGCGCTGTCCAGGTCGGCAATCACCGTGGCACCGGTGGTGGTGATGCCCGACACCGCTTCAAAAAAGGCATCACCAAACACCAACGGGGTATGGGACAGCAGCATCGGGAGGGTGGCGAAGGCCGACAGCACCACCCAGCAACTGGACGTCAGTAGAAAGGCCTGGCGCAGCGACAGCCGGGTGATGGGCGCGCGGTAACTCAGAACCAGAGTGGTCCCCACAAAAACGGTGATCAGCAGGGAGACCAAAAACGCGGCCCAATCACCGTCCCCCAGGGACAGGTCTGCCAGCAGACAGGGGATCAAAAAGGCCGCCAGACCGTTGAGCATCAGGCCATTGAGGAACAGTACCGGCCGCAGATCCATGGCAGAGTGATCCCTATTGCAGCTTCAGGGGCTGATAGGGGCTGTCCAGGCTGAAGGCCGGCACCTCGGCCAGGAAACTCTGCCCATCCTCAAAGGCCATGACATAGTGGCCCACCATGAAGCCAGTAGGCGTGGTCAACGGCGCCCCACTGGTGTAGCTGAAGCGCTCCCCCGGCTTTAAAATCGGCTGCTCACCCACCACCCCTGGGCCGTCCACCACCTCTGTCCGGCCCTTGGCATCCGTGATCTCCCAATGACGGGAGATCAATTGCACGGTGTGTTGGCCGGTGTTTTCAATGGTGATGCTGTACGCCCACAAAAATTGGTGCGCCTCCGGCTTGGATTGATCCGGCAGATATTGAGGCTCAACCCGGACACGGATTTCGTGGCTGATGGCTTCGTACACGGTGGCCTGACCCTGGAGGATGGTTGGACGGAACGCTCTCCAGCCTCTTGGCACAGCCGACGAGCAGAGGGAAGGCGTGCTGCCGTCGCGGGAGGCGTGTCGCCAGGAACGCCCCCCTCCAGAGCGCCTTCCCCGTTCTGGGGGCTTGCCTTTTGCATCAGGACTGGCGATTTTGTCATGATCTTCCAAAGACCGTGCTGGTTGTGCCCGCCACGGTGCCACTCTCAGACCCGGTGGCCCGCGTTCGGTGACACCTTCGGACAGGGTGGCCCGCCCTGGGCGCTGCCGCCAGATTCTCTGGCCCGACCCCGGCGCTGTTGCCCAGCCAGCCACACCCAACCCGTAAGAGACACAGAACAAAGCCGATGAGCCTGCCCCTTATGCCCAAGGCCACAGCCGTCTGGTTGGTGGAAAACACAGTCCTCACCTTCGATCAGATCGCAGACTTCTGCGGGATGCACGCCCTGGAGGTGCAGGCCATCGCCGATGGGGAGGGAGGCGCCATGGTCGGCGTGGACCCTGTCGCCAATGGCCAGATATCAGCCGATGAACTGGACCGCGCTCAAAAGGATCCGCAGGTCCGGCTCAAGCTGCTCAAATCGTCTCTGCCGCAACCCAAGTCACGCACTGGGGGGCCGCGCTATACCCCGGTGGCCCGGCGGGGCGACAAGCCCGATGCCATCGCCTGGCTGCTCAAGCATGTTCCCGCCATCAAGGATAACCAGGTGGGCAAGCTGATCGGCACCACCAAGCAGACCATTGAGGCGGTGCGCAGCAAAAGCCACTGGAACAGCCCCAACATTAAACCGCAGAACCCGGTGCTGTTGGGATTGTGCACCCAGCTTGAGCTGAATGAGCTGCTGATGAAGATTCAGGAAGAAAGCGGCAGCGGCGCCATCAGCCTGGAGGCCATCGACAGCGGGGCAGACCCTGAGGAAACCGGCGACAAGATGGACCCGTTCGCCGGTGTCTTCGCCAGTGTCCTGGGCGAGGGCGGAGACGGCTCCTCCGACGACGGCTCCCAGTCCTAGGCCAGAACCTCTGCGGACGGGACGGGTTCAAGCCCGCGACGCTGGCACGTGATGGGGCAAGAGGCTTCTTTGGCAACTGCCCCCTTACTCTTCCCCTGCTTCCGCCTGAAGGGGTCTAAGGCGGCCCCAGTCAGAGCGCGGGCGTTGAGACCGCATCAAGCCACGCCTAAATGGGCTTGGGGCGGCCCACCGCTTTAGGCCCTCGGGCGATCCCCTGCATCCCAAGCAGCTTCACGGCCCCACAGGAGGCAGCCTGCCATGTCCTGGGATATCATTTTGTTCTGGCTGGGCACCCTCAGCCTGGGGGCGCAGGCGATACGCGCTGGCATGGCGCGTCTGCCGGCCCTGGCCCTGTGGTTTGGATCGGCCGCCGCCCTGCTGCTGCTGGTGCACGGTGTCATCACACCGCACCCCGCCCTGCTGGCCGTGGCGCTGTGGGGTGGCCTTATCCTGGTGCCATTGGCCTTGGGCTGGCTGATCCAGCAGGCGCAGGCCCGCGGGGATGTGGCGGCCAGTGTGCGCCTGTTGCAACTGCGTCGCCTGGTCCTGCCCGCCGAACCTGCAGGGATCATGCCCCGCGCCCACAGGGCAGCGCTGGCCGCGGACAAGGGGGACTGGGCGACGGTCGATGCGCTGCTGGCTCCCACGCCCAAAGATGATCCCCAAGCCCGCCGCGCCCTGGAGACAGAGCGGGCCTTCCTGAAGGCAGATTTCGAGGCCGTGCTGGGGCAACAGCATGCTGGGGAACCGGGGGCGCCAGGGCGTTTGACCAATGCCATGGCCGTGGTTCAAGCGCTAGCGGAGACTGGGCGGGTGGTGGATGCCGCGCGCCTTCAGTTGGCGCTGATGGACCAGTTGCCGGGACAGCCCGTCCTGAAGTGGCTCAGCCTCGTTCGGATCGCCAGCATGCTGGGCATCGAGCCCATTGTTGAGGAGGCTCTGGCCGGGCCGCTGCGGCG
>CAZCBM010000062.1:0-13407 GCA_964496805.1 uncultured Rhodospirillales bacterium
CCGGCAGCCGCCCCCCGGGCGCGCGCAGTCGCCGCTGATCCTGGCCGATGAAGACCCGATGGAACAGTGGCACTGGCGGTGGGGCTGGCGTTTGGTGGGCGCAGGCGCGGCGGTGATCGTCCTGGTGAACTTGGTTCTCTGAGCCGCGCCCGAACGACCGGCGCCTACAGGATCGGGAACGGCCGTCAAGCGGTTGTGTGTTTGTCAGACGGGCAGAACCGCTTTACAGATTTCAGGCTCGGGTCCGATCCGGGCCTGAAACCAATGCGCTGGGTCCGGGTCCGCGGTGGGTTCTGCCCGAAGGCTTCGCCTTGCGGGCCCAGCCGCCCCGGTCTTGTCGCCCCGGTTTTGCTGCCCCGGTTTTGTCGCCCAAGGTTTGCTGCCAATGGGCCTCCCCTTTGTCGACGACCCCCACGCCCCAACGCCGCCGTCACGCCAGGTTGTTATCCGCCATGTCTCGCCCCGTTTCCGGTCCCTTGTTCGGTCCTTTGGCCGCCTTGGGGCGCGTGGTTCTCAGTTTGCTCAGCAGCCTTGGCCGTTTCGCCCTGTTCGCAGGGCAGGCCGTGGCGCTGGTGGTGGTGCCGCCCTTCTATCCGCGGCTGGTGCTGCGCCAGCTGGTGGCCATCGGCTATTTCTCCCTGCCGGTGGTGGGCTTAACGGCCATTTTCACCGGTATGGTGTTGGCGCTGCAGACCAATGTCGGCTTCTCGCGCTTTAATGCCGAGGGCTTTGTGTCCAGCGTGGTGGTGCTCTCCATCACGCGGGAGTTGGGGCCGGTTTTGGCCGGCTTGATGGTGGCGGGGCGCGTAGGCGCCGCCATCGCGGCAGAGATCGGGACTATGCGGGTCACCGAACAGGTGGATGCCCTGGTGACGCTCTCCACCAATCCCATGAAGTATCTGGTGGTGCCGCGGCTGATCGCGGGTGTGCTGATGCTGCCCATCCTGGTGCTGGTGGCCGATATCATTGGCGTCATGGGCGGCACGCTGGTGGGCGTTTATCGCCTGGACTTCAATCTGGAGACCTATCTGCGCCAGACCTGGGATGTTTTGGAGGCGATTGACGTGGTCAGCGGCCTGATCAAGGCTGCTGTGTTTGGCTTTCTGATTGCCTTGTTTGGCTGCTTCTATGGCTATTCCTCCCGCGGCGGCGCGCAGGGGGTTGGGGCGGCCACCACCAACGCCGTGGTCAGCGCCTCCATCGCTATTCTGGTGTCCAACTACCTTCTGACCCAGGCCTTCTTCTCATGACCGCAAAGCTCGCCCTTGAGGGGCTGACCAAGAGTTTCGGCGCCAAGAAGGTGCTGCAAGGGGTTGATTTGTCGGTGGGGGCCGGGCGGTCGCTGGTGATCATCGGCGCCAGCGGCTCCGGGAAGTCGGTGATGCTGAAATGCATCCTGGGGCTGGTGAGGCCGGACGGTGGGGCGATCCGCCTGGATGGGCAGGAGATCACCCGCACCCGCGGGCGCCGCCGCCGGGCCGTCAATGACCGCATTGGCATGTTGTTCCAGGGCGGCGCTTTGTTCGACAGCCTGAGTGTCTGGGAGAATGTCTGCTTCGGATTGCTGCAAACCGGGCGATTGTCCGGCCGGGATCAGGCGCGGGAGCGGGCCGTGGCGTTGTTGGCCCGGGTGGGTCTTGCCCCGGGCACGGCGGACCTCCGCCCCTCCGAGTTGTCTGGCGGGATGCAGAAGCGGGTGGGTTTGGCGCGGGCCATCGCCACCCAACCTGAGATCCTGTTCTTCGATGAGCCCACCACGGGTTTGGATCCGATCATGGCGGACGTCATCAATCGGTTGATCCGCCAATCGGTGAGCGATCTGGGGGCCACGGCGTTGACCATCACCCACGATATGGGCTCGGTCCGTGCGATCGCCGATGACGTGGCGATGCTCCACGAGGGGCGGATCGTTTGGACAGGCCCAGTGGCGGAGATGGATCGCAGCGGCAACCCGGTGGTGGAACAGTTCATCCATGGCCGCGCCGAGGGACCCATCCGGGTGGAAGGCCATCACGCCGCGCACACAGAAGATGCCCAAACAGAAAGCCCCCAAACCAAAGGCACCGCCCCATGACAGCGCCGGTCATCGACCTGTGGTTCGACTTCGCCAGTACCTACACCTACCCGGCAGTCATGCGCATTGAGGGGCTGGCGCAGACGGCGGGTCTGCGCGTGGCCTGGCGACCCTTCCTGTTGGGGCCGGTGTTTAAGAGCCTGGGATGGGGTGACTCGCCCTTCAATCTGCAACCGATCAAGGGTCGGTACATGCTGCGGGATATGGAGCGGATTTGCCAGGGGATGGCGCTGCCGTTGCAGTGGCCTCATCCTGTTCCGCAGCGCAGCCTGCTGCCGGGGCGGATTGCGCTCAGCCTATCCGATGATGGGCCGCGGGCGGCTTTCAGCCAGGCGGTCTTCGCCGCCCAGTTCGGGCAGGGTGCAAGCCTGGAAGATCCGGCCCTCATGCACCGCCTGTTGACGGAGATGGGGCAGCCAGCGGATGCGGTGCTGGCACAGGCCTCAAGCGACGCTGGCAAGCTCCGGCTGCGCCAGGCGACGGAGGAGGCCATTGCCCTGGACATCTTCGGCGCGCCCACCTTCCGCACCGCCGATGGTGAACTGTTCTGGGGTCATGATCGCCTGACGGAGGCCGTCGCCTGGGCCTCCGCGCGGCGCTGATCTGCCCGGTGGGCTGATCCGGTCCCGGTGCCCCTGCTGCAGTTTTCTGGGGGTCGCTCGGAAGATCCCCACCGTGGCGTTGTCCCTTCGGGGGCCAACGCCCTGTTCAGCAGCCATCACTCAGCGGCGTCCTGTTCCGCCGCCTCGCGTTTGGGCTTGAGCGGGGCAGGCTCCTGGGCGGTGTCGCCAGCCTTCCACATGGTTTGGTAGAGATCGAAGCGCCGGTCTTTGAGGTTCTGCACGGTGCCGTTGGCCCGCGCCTCACTCAGCATATTCAGGTGCAGGTCTGCGAAGCCCACCATCTCCACATTGGGGGTCGCTTCACTGGCGACGCCATCGCGGGCGAAGGGAAGGTCGCAGGGCGTCAGGATGCAGCTTTGCGCATACTGGATATCCATATTGTCCACCCCAGGCAGGTTGCCGCAATTGCCTGCCATGGCAACATAAACTTGGTTTTCCACTGCCCGGGCCGCGCAGCAGTAGCGCACCCGGAGATAGCTCTGCCGTTCATCCGTACAGAAGGGTACGAACAGGATCCGCGCGCCTTGATCCACCAGGTGCCGCGGCAATTCAGGGAACTCGCTATCGTAGCAGATCATCACACCGATGGGCCCACAGTCGGTGTCAATGGTGTCGGCGAGGTCGCCGCCCTCGATCCCCCACCAGTAGCGCTCGTTTGGTGTCGGGTGGATCTTGGGCTGCTCATGGATGGTGCCATCCCGCAAACAAACATAGCAGATGTTCAGGATGCGGCCATCGTCGGACCGGGTGGGGTGTGATCCCCCAATGATATTGATGTTGTAGCGAACGGCCAGATCGCTGAGGCACTGCTTCAAGGGCTCGGTATAGCGATCGAGTGTGGCGATGGCCTCGTGCGCTGGGATTTCTTCATTCTCGATGGAGAGGAGTTGTAGGGTGAACAACTCGGGGAACAGGACGAAATCGGCGCGATAATCAGCCACGACATCCACGAAGTACTCCACATTGTGAGCGAACTCTTCGAAGGAGCCGACACGGCGCTGCTGATACTGAACGGTCGCAACCCTGACGATGTCCTTGGTCGTGCGGGCAGGATCATTGGCAACAGCCACGGGGTCGGTCTGATAGGCGGGGTTTCGCCACACTAAGTGGGCTGCGTAGCCCCGGCTCTCATGGTCGGAGGGGAGATAGCCGGGCAGCACCCCGTGCAGGTCAAAACCATTGCGCAATTGGAACCCCAGGACGCTATCGCGCCGGGTACCGTCGGCCACCTCCTGGGCATAGGCTTCGGCACTGGCGACCTTTTTGAGGTTTCGGGCCAAACCGGGCATGCGCCCGCCGATAACAATGCCCTTCAGGTTTAAGTGCTGGCACAGGTCCTTGCGCCAATTGTACAGCCGCTGGCCGATGCGAAGCCCCCGCTTCAGCGGGTCCACGAACATCTCCATACCATAGAGCCAGTCGCCCTTGCGGTCATGCCGGGCGCCATAGCCACCGGCGGTGATCTCGCTCCAGCGATGGGGCCCCAGCGCCAAGCGCTCGGCCAGGCGGAACGTGGCGCAGTAACCCACCACCTCCCCCTCATAAATCGCCACCAATTGCCCCTCAGGGAAATTCTGCTGATGCCCCTTCAGCATGGCAACGCTGTAGGGCTGCAGGTCTGGATAAACGCGGCGGCACAGTGCCTGGAGGGCTGGGATGTCGCCAGGGGTGGCCGGGCGAACCAGGAGGCGAGGCTTGGTGGCAGCGTCAGACATGGAGATCCATTTCGATCAGTAAGAAGCCAAATGCCAACTCAACGCCCAATGACGCCGTTGGTTCCCTTGAGGGCGGGAGCGGGCTGGCGGTGACCCCTTTATCGCACAAAGGGCGCTCGCGGAACAGGATCCCGCCAGGCAACCCCATCGCCCCAAAATGGTCGGCATCTTAGCGAAAGCGGCTTTACAGACTTAAAGAAATGTGCAAGTAAGCAAATCAGCAAATATCCAGGACCCGACCAATCCATGTCCATGATCGACACTGTCACCCTGCTGAAGGCCATTGCCGAACCCACGCGCCTGCGGCTGCTGGCCCTTGTGCAGGCAGCGGAACTGACGCTTGGGGACCTCTGCGCCATCGTTGGCCAGAGCCAGCCGCGGATCTCCCGCCACCTCAAAATCCTGGTGGATGCCGGTGCCATCAGCCGCATGCGGGAGGGCACCTATGCCTATTTCGCGCTGAACCTGGATTGCCCCTCGCTGGCCCTGATCCGAGAGATCCTGGCTCAACTGCCCGCTGACGATCTGGATTTGCAGCGCGATGCTGAACGCCTCGCCACCCTCGTGCGCGATCGCCAGGCCCGGGCCAGTGAGTGGTTTGAGCGCCATGCGTTGGGCTGGGACCACCTGCGGAGCCTCTACATTGAGGACACGGCGGTGGAAGCCGCGCTGTTGGAAGCGTTGCCCGACAGCCCCGGTTGTCGGCTGCTGGATTTGGGCACCGGCACCGGTCGGATGCTGGAACTGCTGGGACCCCGGGTTCATCGCGCGGTGGGCATCGACAAATCCCGGCAGATGCTGGAGGTGGCGCGGCCGCGCCTCGCCCGGACAGCGCTGAACAATTGTGAGCTAAGGGCTGGGGACGTTGCCGCTCTTCCCTTTGGCGATGCCAGCTTTGACGTCGCGGTCATGCACCATGTTCTGCACTACCTGGATCGACCGGATTTGGTCCTGGCGGAGGCGGCCCGGGTTCTGGGCGACAATGGCCGGATCCTGATCGTTGATTTCGAGGCCCACGAGAACGACGCCATCATGCAGGAGCTGGCCCACCTTTGGCCCGGTTTCAGCGATGAGGAGATGGCCCGCTGGGCGAGCCCCTGTGGGCTGCACCTCACCCGTCTGGCGAGCCTGCCGGGCAAGGCCTTGACCACGGTCATCTGGCAGGCCGCCAAGCCACAGGCCCTGGACCATTCCCCCACCGCACCCCAACAGAAGTGGAAGACGGCATGAGCGCCCTGCTGTGCAACACACAGAAGGTGAGCCGCGGTGGCGCACCGGATTTCACCTTCTCCTTCGAGTTCTTTCCGCCGAAGTCGCTGGCGCTGGAAGCCAAATTGTGGGCCGCTTTGTCCGTCCTGGCGCCGCTCAACCCCGCCTATGTCTCCGTGACCTATGGCGCCGGCGGACAGACCCGTGAGCGCACGCGCACCATCATCACCCGCATTCAGTCCATCATGGGGTTGCCCACCGCGGCCCATTTGACCGCCGTTCAGGCATCCCGTGAGGAGGTGGATGGCATTGCGGCCGACTATCAGACCCATGGCGTGAAGCACATCGTGGCTCTGCGGGGGGATGCGCCCGGACAGATGGGTACCGCCTATCGCCCAGGGCCGGACGAGTACGCCGACGCAGCCCAGATGGTGGCGGGCCTACGCCGCGTTTTCAGCGGCAAAATCACTGTGGCCGCCTATCCCGAACCCCACAAGGAGAGCCGCGGCCTCGACGCAGACCTTGCCTATCTCAAGGCCAAAGTGGATGCGGGGGCAGATGCCATCCTCACTCAATTCTTCTTCGATAATGCCGTGTTTCTGCGGTTCCGCGATGCCGCCGTGCGTGCAGGGATCACCGTGCCCATTCATCCGGGGATCTGGCCAGTGGCGGACATGAAGACCACCCGACGCATTGCCAAGGCCTGCAATGCCTCCATCCCGGACGGATTTGCCCGCCACTTCGACGGGCTGGACGACTCGCCGGAATTGCTTGGCAATGTTGCCACGGCCCTGGGCGTTGCTCAGTGCGAGGACCTGCTGAGCGAGGGCGTGGAGCATCTGCACTTCTACACCCTCAACCGGGCCGAACTCACCCGCAGCATTTGTCATCTGCTGGGCGTGCGAACGGACACCTCTCTCACCCCGGCTTCCTGAGCCACCCCCCGATCAGCCCCTGTCCCCTGCGACTGCGGGACAGGGGCCTCACCACCCCGCCTCCCGAAGGATACGACCTCCCATGGCAAAGACAGCCACCCTCGGTTTCCCCCGCATCGGCCTGGACCGCGAGCTCAAGAAGGCCGTTGAGGCCTATTGGGCCGGCAAGACCGACCTCGCGAGCCTTGAAGCCACTGCGTCCGAGCTGCGCCTGCGGCACTGGAAACTTCAGGCCGATGCCGGCATCGACATCATCCCGTCCAATGATTTTGCCTACTATGATCAGGTGCTGGGGATGACTGCCCTGCTGGGGGCGGTGCCGCCGCGCTTTGGTCCCGTGGATGGCCCTGTCAGCCTGGACACCTATTTCGCCATGGCCCGGGGCACCGATGACGCCTTTGCCATGGAGATGACCAAGTGGTTCGATACCAACTACCATTATATCGTTCCGGAGATTGCCGCTGATACTGTGTTCGCGCTGTCCAGCGATCATCCCGTTGCGGCCTACACGCAGGCAAAGGCCGCAGGCATTGAGACCCGCCCGGTGCTGATTGGTCCCCTCACCTATCTGTTGCTGGCAAAAGGCCGCAACGGGTTCGACCCGTTGACCGCCCTGGATAAGGTCTTGCCGGTCTATGTCGCTGCCCTGACAGCTTTGGCCGAGGCTGGCGCCACGGCAGTTCAGATGGATGAGCCTTGCTTGGTGCAGGACCTCAGCAGCGAGGTGCTGGCCCTCTATGCGTCCACCTATGAGACCCTGGTGGCGGCGGTGCCGGGCGTTGCCCTGACGGTGGCCACCTATTTTGAGGGCATCTCTGACAAGATCGAGGCGGTGGCGCAGCTTCCCGTTGCGGGCCTTCATGTGGACCTGGTGCGGGATCCCTCCCAAATCGAGGCGGTGGCCGCGGCATGGCCGGCGGACAAGGTGCTGAGCCTGGGGTTGGTGGATGGCCGCAACATCTGGGTCACGGACTTGGATCGGGCGCTGAGCGTCGCGGAATCCGTCGCGGGCAAGCGCGGCGGTGCGGACAATCTGGTCATCGCGTCCAGCTGTTCGCTGCTGCACGTGCCAGTGGACCTGGAGGTTGAGACCGATCTGGATGCCGAGCTGAAGAGCTGGATGGCCTATGCCCGTCAGAAGCTGGGCGAGCTGGTGTCGCTGGCCAAGGGGCTGACCGCTGGTCGCGCCAGCATTCAGTCTGAGTTGGACCAGAGCGCTCAGGTGCAGAAAAGCCGTGCCCAGTCCGCCCGCCTGACCAATCCGGCGGTACGCCAGCGCTTGGCCGCGTTGACCGCTGATGATGCCACCCGAGCCAGCGACTATCCCACCCGGGCGCAGGCCCAGCGGGCCCGCCTGAACCTTCCGCCCCTGCCCACCACCACCATTGGCAGCTTCCCGCAAACCAAGGAGGTCCGCCAGCAGCGGGCCCGCTGGCGCAAAGGCAGCCTGTCGGAGGCGGCGTTCGACACCTATCTGCAGGACCAGATCAAGGATGCGGTTGCGCGTCAGGAAGCCCTTGGCCTGGACATGCTGGTCCATGGGGAGTTTGAGCGCAACGATATGGTGGAGTATTTTGGCGAGCAGCTGGATGGGTTCGCCTTCACTAAGAATGGCTGGGTCCAGTCCTATGGATCGCGGTGCGTCAAGCCGCCGGTGATCTTCGGTGATGTTTCCCGTCCGGCCCCCATGACGGTGAAGTGGTCTGCTTATGCCCAGAGCCTCACCGACAAGCCCATGAAGGGAATGCTCACCGGGCCGGTGACGATCCTGATGTGGAGCTTTGTGCGGGATGACCAGCCGCGCGCGGACACCTGCCGTCAGATCGCTTTGGCCATTCGTGATGAGGTGGTGGACCTGGAAGCGGCTGGTATTGCGGCGATCCAGATCGACGAACCGGCCTATCGCGAGGGGCTGCCGCTGAAACAGGCGAAATGGGAGGCCTATTTGGCCTGGGCCGTTGAGTGTTTCCGCTTGTCTGCCAGTGGTGTGCGCGATGAAACCCAGATCCACACCCACATGTGTTACAGCGAATTCAACGACATCATCGGGTCCATCGCGGACATGGATGCCGATGTCATCAGCATCGAGACGTCACGCTCTGATATGGAGCTGCTGGATGCCTTCGTTGACTTCAAATACCCCAATGAGATCGGACCCGGCGTGTGGGACATCCACAGCCCGCGGGTGCCGAACCGGTCGGAAATGATCAACCTGCTGACCAAGGCGCTGCAGGTGCTGCCGGCGGAGAAGATTTGGGTGAACCCCGACTGTGGGCTGAAGACGCGGGGATGGCCGGAGACCGAAGCCAGCCTGAAGCATCTGGTTGAGGCCGCGCAGGAGATGCGTGCCAAGATCGGCAAAAAGGCGGCTTGATCCAGGACCGCTGGCTCTCGACCCGCCGCACGACTGATTGCGCGGCAAAGGAGTCGCCGCCGGAAGGGGGAGCGGGCCCAGTCGGAGTCCCTTGCAACGCAAAGGGCTCACATCAGACGGATCGGAGGTCGCCCTATTGGGTGGCTTCCAGTTCCTTGGATCGGGTGGCGTTGGGAGGATTGATCCCCAGCCGCTCCAATTCGCTCAGCAAGGCCTCCATTTGGATTGGCTTGGTGACGTAGCCGTCCATGCCCACGGCGGCGGCCCGTTCCCTGTCTTCCTCAAAGGCGTGGGCTGTCAGTGCCAGAACCCGGAGTTTGTTGGCGGGATCGGGCAGGGCGCGCAGAGCCAGAGTCCCTTGATAGCCATCCATTCCGGGCATGGAGATGTCCATGAACACCGCATCCGGTAGCGCACCGGGCGGCAGGTCCTCCAGGTAGGCCAGGGCTTTCTCGGCCCCATCAAAGGTGGTCACCGTGAAGCCTTGGCGCTGTAGGAGGGCCTTTGCCACCGCCAGATTGACTGGGCTATCATCCACTACCAGGACGCGCAGGCCAGGGTGCCGAACGGCCGCGCTAGGGTGCTGAACGGCCGCGCTGGAGACACGCTCGCCCTGCGCTGGGGCAGGGGCTGCCGGCACGGTTGGGCTTTGGGACGCTGGTGGCGTGGGCGCCACCTGCGGGCGCTCGTTGCGATTGGCGGCTTGCGCGGTGTGCAGCGGCAGTTCCAGCGTCACCGTGGTCCCCTGATGGGGGGCTGAGGTCATGCTGATCCGGCCGTCATGGGCCTCCACCAATTGCTTGCAGATACTCAGTCCGAGACCGGACCCGCCATATTGGCGGTCTGCACCCTCATGGGCCTGCTTGAAGGGCTCGAAAACGATCGCCAGTTGCGCTTCGTTCATACCGATGCCGGTGTCACTGACGGAGATGATGGCTGTGTCATCGTCTCGTCGGTGGGCGCTCAGCGTGATAGTGCCCGCCTGCGTAAACTTGGAAGCATTGGACAGCAGGATGATGGCGATCTGTCGGATGCGGCCCCCGTCCACCCAGGCTGGTTGCGCCAGATGGTCGTCAATGTCCACATCAAACGCGTTGCCTTGGGTCTCCACATCGGTTGCCATGAGGTCAGCGACATCCTTCAGGACTTGGCGCAGATCAGTGGTGGAGCGATGGATCGCAAGCGTCCCCCGCTCCATGCGTGAGGCGTCCAGAACATCCCCCAGCAGGCGGTTCATGTGCTGCGCCGCCGTCAGGGCAATGGCATGGGCGGCCTGTCGCCGGTCCGGGTCCGTTTCGTCCCGCATCACCTCCAACATGCCCAGCACGCCGTTCATCGGCGTGCGGATTTCATGGCTCATCATGGCCAGGAAGCGGGACTTGGCCAGGTTGGACTGCTCCGCCCGCGTTTGGCCCTTGTGCGCCAACCGGTAGGCGGTTGCGATCATCACCAGGGCGCCCAGCGTCAAGATCATCAAGGCCCCAAAGCCATAGAACAGGCGCCGCAGGTAATCAGCCTGATCGCCTCGCCAGGCGGCAACATTCTCGGTCAAAGCGAGATAGACGTCCGAATTATAGGTCCGGATAGTCGGCTCCAGATCATCCAGCAGCTTCTTTGTTGCCAGGAGAGTTGCCTCCGGTGCCTCTTCAAACTCGGCCAGAAGGATATCCAAACGTTCCAGGTTGGCTTCTAGGATTCCAAGGTATTCAGCGGCTCGCTGAACAGTAACAATATGACGAGATAGATCGCTATCGCGAGAAACATTTAGCCGCGACCATAACAAGTCAATTTTTAACATAAGCGGTTCATAATGGTATTCTCGTTCAATAATTTGGGTATCAACCTCGCGCACTAGGGCGTTGTACTGATTGTTTAGCTGATTGGCGGACCAAACAATATTGATAGATATATCATAGGTCTGGCGATCGAATTGGCGTAGCGTATGCCATAAATTCACGCCCAGCACGATGGCGCTGGCGGCAACGGTAAAAATGGCAATCGGGACTAAGACTCTTGAAGTCTTGCGCTGATGCTTGGCTGTCATGGAAGCCGGATGGTTTTTATCTGCCAAATGGAGAGCGCGAAGCCGCGATCATTTCGCAACTCATCGATCTCATCATAGTTAAAGATCAGCCAATAGGGACCGCGATCCCGTCGGCTCAGGCGTGCGCCGTCCCGGTGGGTGGCCATGATGGGTTGATGGGTCAGGATCGTGGCGGCGTCCAAGGTGATTGTGTAGTCGTCCAGGGCCACCAGCGTGACATCGCTTTCCCTATCCCAGGCGGCCAGCGCCAGCACATCCGCCAGTGACGGGCCGGAGAACTGACTGGGCTCTTTCGTCCAGACACTGGCAGTGACAAGGCTATGGGTCGGCAGCGCCAGGATGCGCTCGTCCGATAGACTGTGGGAGACCGCACCAGACTGATGCTCCACGGTCAGTTCGGCAGCCCCTACGCTGCTGGCCTGGGTCAAGACGATCACGGCAATGGCGATCAGGATAGACCGCAGTCTTCCCTGGCTGAAGAATGCTTCCAAGAACCCATCTCCTCTTCGCGGGCGCGCTCCGCGCCTAATGAACCATGTCAACATAATATGATACGGTTAACAGGGCTGCAAACCAAGCAAGAGGGTTCGACGCTAACGCTGTTGTTCCGCTGGGTTGCTGGGCTCCCGGTCTTGACGGGGCTTATCGGGCGAGGGCCGCAACCTGTTGCCATACCTCAGGCTGCGGCCGGCGTGGGTCCGGACGCTCGCTTAGGGGGGCGAGCCCCTTGGTCCAGCCCTCACTTGGTTTTGCCGGGCGCGAAGGGCTCAGGCGCTGGGAAACCGTCCGGGGAATTCGGCTGGGAACCGCTTGTGCTTCCAGGCGCCGACGCCGGGCCAATTCCTGCCCCCAGTCCCCCGCCTCGCCGACGGGGAGCGGCGTTGTTTCCGCCTGGACGGCGCGCGTGAAAGCGTCCCACACGGGCCCATCCAGGGCATCGCCGGGGCTGCGGGTGTCCGGTGCCCGCTCGGGCGGGCTCTTGGCGGCGCCGGGATGGTCACACGGGTACGGGGGCGTGGGGGCCGCTGGCTCCGGTTGGCCGCCCTTGGCCGGGGCAGGAGCGTCCTGGCCGGCTGGCGCCTTGTCCTGTCCCAGGCCGAACAGGTCCTTTACCCCATTCAGCAGGGCAGCACCCCAGCGCCTCAGGGGCTTCACGACGTAGTCTTTCAGGAGCGATTTTTGCAGCTCCTTCCACACCATGGGGACCAAAGCGCCCAAGCCAGCGATCAGAAAACGTCTCACGGCACTCAAGCCTTCTGTTACGGCATCCTGTTGCAGCTCCCTGCCAACAGGCTAGGGTGGTGCTACGAAAGCCCCAATCCCACAGGAGGCCGCGCCCGTGGCCGATGCTGCTGCGCCCCCATCCAATATCCCGGAATACTCCATCGTCCAGATCACCAAGGCCTTGCAACAGACGGTGGAAGGCACCTTCGGCCGGGTCCGTTTGCGCGGGGAGATCACGGAGCTGAAGCGACCAAGCTCCGGGCACCTGTACTTCACGCTGGCGGACCAGGAGGCGAAGATCGCGGCAGTGTGCTTTCGCGGGTCGGCCGCCCGGCTGAAGATCAAGCCCCAGGATGGGATGGAGGTGGTGGCCACCGGCAAGCTGACGATCTACCCCGGGGCATCCCGCTATCAGATCCTTGTGGATCAGATGGACTTGGCCGGGGAAGGGGCGCTGCTGAAACTGCTGGAGGACCGGCGCAAGGCGCTGGCGGCGGAAGGGCTGTTCGATCAAGGGCGCAAGCGCGCCTTGCCCTTTCTGCCCCGGGTGATCGCCGTCGTCACTTCCCCCACCGGATCGGTGATCCAGGATATTCTGCATCGGCTTGAGGATCGCTTGCCCACCCGGGTCCAACTCTGGGGTGTTCCCGTACAGGGGGAGACCGCACCGGCGAAGATCGCCGCGGCGCTCAGGGCCATAGAGGCCTTGCCGCAAACCGGGGGGCGCTATGCGCGCCCGGATTTGGTGATCCTGGCCCGCGGCGGCGGCTCGCTGGAAGACCTTATGGCTTTCAATGAGGAGGCCGTGGTGCGGGCCGTGGCCGATCTCCGCATCCCGGTGATCAGCGGCGTGGGGCACGAGACAGATACCACGCTGGTTGATTTTGCGGCGGACTATCGCGCCCCCACCCCCACCGGCGCGGCCGAGAGAGCGGTGCCCGTTCGCACCGATCTGCTGGCCAGACTGGCCCGTGATCAGCAGCGATTGACGGGGGTGATGGTGCGCACTCTGGAGGCCGCCCAACTGCGATTGGCGGCACAGGCGCGGGGGCTTAGCGACCCAACAAGCCTGTTGGACCGACAGGACCAGCGCCTGGATGACCTTTGCCAGCGCGCCGAGACCGCAACCCGGGCCACCCTGCGCACGGCGGCCCAGGCGTTGGAGGCGCGGGCGGCCCGGCTGCTGCATCCCCGCCATTTGGTGGCGCA
>CAZCBM010000062.1:13417-14276 GCA_964496805.1 uncultured Rhodospirillales bacterium
GAGGGCTTGGACGCGCGCCTGTCCTCACGGCATCCGCAGCCGCTGCTGACCCAGGCTCAGGAGAAGCTAAACGCAGCCGGGGAGCGGATGGCCCGCGCTGTGCGTGGCCCCCTGGATCGGGCGACGGAGCGGCTGGGGAGCCGCTCCCAGTTGCTGGAGAGCCTATCCCACAAGAGCGTGCTTCGGCGCGGGTTCGTCCTGCTGCGGGATGCCGATGACCGACCCGTGACCTCGGCGCGTGCCGTGGCACAGGTGGCGACGGCAGAATTCCACGACGGGACGGTACCCCTTGGAACCGTACTGGGGGGAGGCGTGCTGGGGGAAGGCGCACCGGGGGGAGGCGCATCGGCGGGGCAGGTCTCCGGAGAGGACGCAGACCCATCCCCCGGGACCAAAGCCCCCAAGCAGAAGGGGGCCAAGCAGCGCCGCCCCCCCAAGGATCAAGGCAGCCTATTTTGAGACAAGCACCATGCTGTCACCCAATCACTGTTCACCATAGTTGTGGATGAACCATGCATCAAAGTCCATCGGCGGATTGATGCGCTCAAGGGCGGTTGGGCGGATCTCCGATAGCTTGGCTACGCGAATGAAATAGCTTTCCAGATAGGCCTGATACTCTGGCACATAGTACTGCTTGCTCTTGGTCTCCGCCACCGCTTGGCCGGAGGCAGCCAGGACAATGACAAGCGCGATGGCAATTTGACCCTGTGGGGAGATTGGCACCTTTGGTGTCTTGCCGAAGGCCTGCGCAACGCGTTGCGCAAGAAAGCCTGCGCGCAATTCGGTCGTGACCAGTTGCTCAGCGAGCAGTTCCGCCCCGGCCCGGGCTGCTGCGGCCTGCATGGCCCGCTGCACCGCC
>CAZCBM010000063.1:0-14214 GCA_964496805.1 uncultured Rhodospirillales bacterium
AGGGGGGTCCTCATGCAAGGCGTGGCAGGAGGTCAACGGGCGACGCCCTGTCAGCGTCAGGCCGCAAAAAAGGGGCCGGCGACCACGCCACCGCCGGACAAGCACAAACCCTAGGCAGCGCACAGGCCCAAGGTCAACGGCTTTTAACTTATTGCGACGCTATGGCAGGATGTCGCAGTGGTTCTCCCGACGGAGTGGCTCCCCGTTGGCTGCCGCCATGCGCAATCCTGGTACCCATGGGCCGTATCCTCCCGGTGCAACGACCAATACCCCTCCGGGACCCGGCACCGACAGGGCTCCAGTCCAGAGCAGTCCCCACTCACCTCGACCACCCCACGGCCCCTATCGCACCAGTGGGTGGCCGGGTGGGGGCGGCCGTGTTGGAGGGGGGCTGGTGCTGGCTCTGTCTCATCGCGGCGCGCTTTAAGACAGGGGCAGTCAACGGGAAGAGAGCCCGCCAACCGTCGCCAGCGGGGCCATAAGAGCCTCAGCCATCGCATCCGGGTCCTCCATCGGCTCCTCCAGAGCGATTCGCTGGAGCACGCTCCCCGGCAGGTCTGCTTCCATGATCTGATGGCGGGCCCAGGTCCATTGCCGCTTGGCATAATGGCGGGTGGCGCGTCGCCCGGCGGACGCCGCCTCCTCCCAGTCGATCTCACCGCGGGCCAACCGCAGCAAGTCCGCCAACCCCACGGCCTTCAACAACGGCTCCCCACCGGTCAGATCCTGCCGGGCCGCCAGGGCCTGAGCCTCCTCCACGGCGCCCCGCCGCATCATCGACTCAAACCGGGCCTCGCACCGACGGTAGAGCCAATCCCGGGGCGGCAGCAGCACCAGAATATGGAAGGTGAAGCCGGGCACCGGACCCGAGCGAGGCTGCGCCTGATGATGGCTGAGCGGAATGCCCGTGAGCTTCAGCACTTCCCGGGCACGGATCAAACGCTGGCGATCGCCAGGCGCGATCCGGGCCGCGCTATCCGGGTCGTGGGTTGCCAGTTTGGCGTGGAAGGCAGCCGCCCCAAACAAGTCGTACTCCATGCCAAGACGCCGCCGCAGTTCCTCATCCCCCGCAGGCATGGGGCTCAAGCCGCGCACCAGTGCGTCCAGGTAAAAGCCCGTACCGCCGACGAACAAGGGCCACCGCTGGGCGGCCGCCACCGCCTGCATGACCGGCGCGGCCTCCTCCCGGAACCGTTGGGCGTTGAAGGAGTCCCGGGGCTCCACATGCTCAAACAGGTGATGAGGCACGGCAGCATAATCCGCCGGCGAAGGGCAAGCGGTGGCAAGGGGCGCGCCGCGATAGACCTGCATGCTGTCGGTATTGATGATCTCGCCCCCCAAGCGCCGGGCCAGGGCCATGCCCAGCGCGGATTTGCCGGATGCCGTGGGACCGAACAGGATCAGGGCGGGGGAAGACATCGGCGCATTAATGGCTGGAGGAGGCAGACCCCCCAGCACTGCCCCCTGCCGCGGAGGGATGCAAGGGCCAAGCGCGGTGGCCGCGGGAGAACGAAACCCGCGACCGCGCCCTGATGATCCGTTTTCGCCTGCAAGACATCGTTCAGCAATTTCGCTAGCGCTTGTCCCACCTACCTTGACCACCCCGCGCCCCCACCCGGCCACCCACGCCAGTATCGTACCAATGGGTGGCCGGGTGGGGGCGCGGGGCTGGCGTGGACTCTATCTCACCGAAACGGGCTCTAAGGCCAAAGGTGCTGTAGGCCTCCGCTCAACCTTCGCAAAACACCCTTGGCCTTGGCGGCAGCGCCCGGTGCCGTCAACGGCATGAGAACGATCCCGCGGCAAGCGGCTGGCGCGAATACCCCCTAAGGGATAGCGCCCCGGAGGGGATCACTGAGCGACCACCGGGACGCTACGGCCGGGGACACCGTTTCCAAAGTGATGTCTCCTGCTGTAGGGGTTTCCACCAACACCCGGCCGCCTTAAGCCCAAGGAAACCGTCCCTGCGGCGGACGCCTCGGCCCCCCCTATCCTCCCTCGTCCCCTGCCCCCCAAAGGAGATGCCCCATGGATCATGTCCTCACCCTGATCCGCACCCAGGGCCCTGCCCTTTCTGCGTCGGAGATTGCCCCTATCGGCCCGGCGCTGGAACGGCTGGGGGCCGATTTGGGGGCCATTACCTGGCTTCAGGAGGGCGCGGCCGCGGATTTGCCCTTCACCGGCCTGGATGCCGATCAAGCGGAAACCGCTGCGCGGTCTGCCCTGGACGGGGCAGCCGTGGACGTGGTGGCTCAGCACCGGGCGGGGCGCGCCAAGCGACTGCTGATCGCCGACATGGATGCCACCATGGTGCAGGAAGAAACGTTGGATGAGATTGCCCGCGCGTTGGGGGTGGTGGATCAGGTGGCACCCATCACCGCACGGGCCATGGCCGGGGAGTTGGATTTTGAGGCCGCCTTGAGGGAGCGGGTGGCGCTGCTGAAGGGCGCACCGGAGACGGTGCTGACGGATGTTTGGTCCCGGGTCCAGTTGATGCCCGGCGCCGAGGCGCTGCTTGCTGGGATGAAGGCCGCCGGTGCCGTATGCCTGCTGGTCAGCGGCGGCTTTACTTGGGTGACCGGCCGGGTGGCCGAGCGACTGGGCTTTCAGGAGCACTACGGCAACGTCCTGGAGATCGTCGATGGGCGAATGACCGGCGATATCGTGCCACCGGTGCGCGGGGCAAACGCCAAGCTGGAAACCCTGGTGAACCGGGCCAGTGCCCATGGGGTGGCCCTGGAGGACTGCCTTGGGGTGGGGGACGGAGCCAACGACATCCCGATGCTGAAGGCCTGCGGGATGGGCGTGGCCTTCCGCGCCAAGCCGCGGACCGCGGCAGCAGCCCGCGCCCGGATTGATCACAGTGACCTGACCGCGCTGCTTTATATCCAGGGTTTGCGTCCCCCCGTCTGACTTCTGCCAATCGGGGCTCTACCGTCTGGACCCTTGGCTACGGCAGGCATGATCGATGGGGAGGCTCAAGCGAAGGGATCGGACAGAGAGATCAGCGCACCCAGGTATTGGTGGTGCTGTTGGTGGTTGCCGTGCAGCTATGGGCCGTGGAACTGACTTGGTACCCACCGAACAACTGTTCCCCTGGCAGGGCACCAGATACGGCGGCGGGGCACAGGCCAGACAGATCACTGGCCAAAAGGTGCAGGTGTCCCGGGCCAATCCCCTGGCGTAGGGTGACGGTCCCAGCCGGGCAGGACTGCCCACGGGCGCTGAGTGCCGTCACGGCCACGGGTTGAGAACCGGTGAGATCGGTCAGGTCCAGCCCATGGGGCGACACGGAGGCCAACGGCCCCTGGATATGGTCGCCTCCCCCCATATTGCAGGTGATGCGAAACTCCCGTGCGCCCTGTTGCAACGCGCCCATGGCATCGACCGGCAGCCGATGATCCTCAGAACTGTCAGGCTCACCGGCGTTGCGCGGTGCATCCAGGGTGAAGCTCAGGGGGGCGTAAGCGCCAGCTTGATGGCGGGCAAAGCTCTCCACCAGGGTCCAGCCGCCGCCATCGCTCTCCATGTCACACCAGACGATGAACCCCGGTTCACCGCTCGCCCCGTCCGGATCGACAATGTAAAGCCCCGACGGCGTGCTTGGATCACTGGCCAACAGTCCGGCACAGCTTCGGGTGTCCAGCACGCCGGATACCGCCACCGGCCCAAAAGACCTGCCTGACGGCGCTGAGACCGCGCCATCCAAGGCCTGCCCGGCGCGGTCAAACACAGCACTCAAGGAAGACAATTCCTGGGCTGCTGCCAAACCGACAATACCAATTACACCCAACAAAAGGGCATGGGTAATGGTGGCCGCGCCACGCGTACAGCGGCGAAAAGACCTTCTTCCCCATGATAATGGCACTGTGCCCAATGCGTGCTTCGCCGTGCCTGGTGCGCCAACTGCGCTGCCCGGCGCGCGTTTTACGCTGCGCTGCTCAGTGCCGGAATATGAGCATCCCATTCACAGGATCTCCGACATCTATGTAGCAGTCCCAACCTGTCCATAAGATAGAGCGCCAAAGAGCCCGTGTAAAGGTAAAGCACAGGACATCGACAGACCACCACCCCATTGGTTACAGATTGCCCAAATAACGTCACACAGCGGAATACATGCAGACCGAAACTACGCTATTTCTCCATATTTGACGGCCAGCGGCCAAATACGATCAAGACACTGCCCCGTGGCAGTGGTCACATCCAATGACCCGTCCACCAGCACAGCCGCTGGCAGCACCCTTGTGTCTGTGGTCTGTGCCAAAATTACAAACACCCGCAGGAGCCAGTGTCCTGCGGGTGTTTGCCCTTAGTCTTTTGCGGGACCTAATCGTCCCCACCGTCTGTGGAATGCGTCAGCCGCGATATGGCCTTGGTCAGCCGATGATGTCGCTCATGCTGGCGTTCTTCTCCAACGCCGTGCGCATTTTGGTGAGGGCCCGTTGCTCCAATTGGCGAACCCTCTCCTTGCTGACACCCAGCTCACGACCCAATTCTTCCAGGGTCGTGCCCTCTTCGGTCAGGCGGCGGCGCTTGATGATGAGTTGTTCCCGATCATTCAGCGCGCCCAGCGCATCGCTCAACCACTGGGACCGGGTCGCACCGTCACGCAGGTCCATGATCGTCTGTTCGGGCGTGTCGCTATCGTCGGACAGCAGGTCCTGCCACTCCAACTCCCCGTCAACGTTAACAACGGCATTCAGCGACTGATCGCCGGCCGATAGCCGGCTTTCCATGTCCACAACGTCGCTGACTTTTACGTTGAGTTCGTCTGCAATCTTGGCCCGGCCCTCATCATTCAAGTCCACTTCAGCGCTGGCGCTTTGGATCTGGGCGCGCAAGCGACGAAGGTTGAAGAACAAGGACTTCTGGGCCGCCGTGGTACCAGTCCGCACGATGGACCAATTCCGCAATACAAAGTCCTGGATGGCAGATCGGATCCACCAGGAAGCATAGGTCGAGAAGCGGACATCGCGGTCGGGCTCAAACCGCGCTGCCGCCTGCATCAGGCCCACATTGCCTTCCTGAATCAAATCCCCCAGGGAAAGTCCGTAATTCTTAAATCGTGTTGCAGTCGACACCACCAGACGGGTGTAGGAACGCACCAACTCGTGAAGCGCGGCCTCATCCCCCTGTTCTCGCCAGCGTCGCGCAAGATCAAATTCGTGGTCACGCTCCAAAAGCGGTTCTTTCATCGACTGCTTGATGAAAGACAGATTGGAACTTTTGGTCGAGGCGTCTTCGTAGGCGGGCATAGCGGGGCCTCCGATCGGGGGTGCGTTTCCAAAGCGACCGCGAAAGGCCCGGTTACCTGCGCCTTTCTTAACGTTCGTATAGGAACTGTTACGACGCTCGCAGGACGCTGGATCATTTGCAAAACAAAGATTGGCAACAGAGTGTTGGCAGTTGGAGAGCAATGCCGATGATATCCCGCCAACCCTCTGACATGAAACGGTTTGGTTCGTGATCGATGGCAAGGGTCTTAGTCGATCACGTTGAGGTGATTGGGGGGTGAAAGGGTCAACCCTGCCCTCCCTCAAGGGCGCTGGCGGTCCGCCAAAGCGCTCGCTGCACGGCCTCATCCCTCCAGCGCCATGGACGGGAGCACAGAAAGGAGGGGGCGTGAGGTGGTCAAGTTCGGTGGGATAGGCACTAACCCTGCTGGTCGCGGCTCAGCAGCAAGGTGACGGTTGCCGCCATCACCGGCACCGCTTCCTGGTTGAGCAGGCTCAACCGCAGCCGGACAAAGCCCCGATCCGGGCGGGTTTGGGCCGGATCGGTGGCCAAAACCTCCGCGCGGGGGCGCACCGTGTCCCCCGGCCGCACCGGCCTCAGCCACTGCCCGTCACTAATGCCGGTTACGCCCAGCAGGGTGTCGGTAAACAGCCCCATATCCATGAACAGCCGCCACCCCAGGCTCAACTGATGCAGGGGACTGGCCGAAAGCCCGCCAGCCCGGCTGTCTTTGGCGCTGATTTTGTCCCGATGGGCCGGGCTCGGATCCCAGGCCGAGGCAAAGGCAATGATCGCGTCCTCGGTCAGGGTCTGTCCCATCCCGTCGAACACATCGCCAACGGCCAGTTCCTCAAAGGAATATCCAATGGCCACCGGTTCAGCCCGCCGATGCTGCGTCGATGGCAGCGATCATCTCGTCCACGGCAGCCTCCACTTGGGCGGGGTCATCGCCCTCAGCCATCACGCGGATCAAGGGCTCGGTCCCGGATTTGCGCACCAGCAAACGGCCCATGCCCTCCAACCCGGCTTCCACTCGGGCCTGCGCCTTCTGAACAGCCTCCAGCAGAAGCGGGTTGCCCACTGACGGATCAAAGCGGGTGTTCTTGAGCAGTTGCGGCACAGGCTCAAAGGCGTTCAGCGTCTCACTGGCAGGCTTCTGCTCGGTTTGCAGCACCGCCAGCACCTGCAGCGCCGCCAAGAGGCCGTCCCCGGTGGTGGCATAGTCGGACAAGACAATGTGGCCGGACTGCTCGCCCCCCAGGTTGAAGCCCTCGGTCACCATACGGCTGACCACATAGCGGTCCCCCACCGGCGTGCGCGCCAGGGTGAGGCCATGACTGTCCAGGAAGCGCTCAAGGCCCAGGTTGCTCATGACCGTGGCAACCACCCCGCCGCCCCGCAGCCGCCGGCTGGCGGCCCATTGGCGGGCAATCACCGCCAACAATTGGTCCCCGTCGATGCGGTTGCCCTTTTCATCGCTGACCACCAGACGGTCCGCGTCCCCGTCCAGGGCAAGGCCGATATCGGCCCCCACCTCCACCACACGCTTCTGCATGGCCTCGGTATGGACGGCGCCCACATGGTCGTTGATGTTGAGGCCATTGGGCGCCACGCCGATGGCGTCCACCTCGGCCCCCAATTCCTCCAGAACCGGACGGGCAAGGCGGTGGGCTGCCCCATTGGCGCAATCCACGACGATCTTCAGCCCCTCCAACGACAACTCCCGGGGGAAACTGGCCTTGACAAACTCGATATAGCGGCCCTTCACATCCTCCATGCGGCGCAGTGTGCCGATATCCGCCGGCTCCGCCAGCAGTGTGGCGAGATCGCCCGCCATCACCCGCTCAATTTCCATCTCCACATCGTCGGACAGTTTGAACCCATCCGGCCCAAACAGCTTGATGCCATTGTCAGCGAAAGCGTTGTGGGAGGCAGAGATCATGACCCCCAGGTCGGCACGGTGTGAGCGCACCAGCATGGCCACGCCTGGCGTCGGCAGGGGGCCAGCCAACAGCACATTCATGCCCATGGACACGAAGCCAGACGCCAGGGCCATTTCAATCATATACCCGCTGACCCGGGTGTCCTTGCCAATCACCACCGTGTGGCGGTGCTCACCGGCGCGCAGAACGGCTCCAGCCGCCATGGCCAGGCGCAACACGCCGTCTGGGGTAAGAGGACCCTTGTTGGCAACGCCGCGCACCCCATCGGTGCCAAAGAACGAACGGCTCATGGGATCATCCTTGCGTTTCAGGGGCACGGGGCCGGAGGGGCGGTGCGAACGGCCGAGCGTTCGATCCCAGCCTGGGCCGATCCCGGATAGATATCCGGTTTGATCAGGCGCGCGCGACAGGCCAGAACCTTGGGATCTTCAAAAATAAAAGCCAACAACCCCTCCATCAACTGCTCCAGCAGGTCGGTGTGGGGACGGTTCGGCCAAACGTCTCGAAGGTGCCGGAAGATCCGGTCATAATCCACACAGTCGGTGATCGACTGATAGCCCCCTTGGGGCGGCTCACTGATCATCTCCACCGTCACCAGCAGCCTCTGCGGCGCCCGCCTCTCCTTTGGCGCAATGCCGATCCGGACCGTGACCGGCACATCCCGGAGCATGGTCGTCACCTGATCGCCGCCCCCCACAAAAGCAGGCGATGGTGCCACAGAGAAGGCGGTCGGGGTTGGATCTGGCTGGTACATCAAGGGGGATTGGCCATCGCGAGCAGAGAGAAAGAGCAGGCCCCCTGGCGCGGACCGGTGGCAAGGCAACGGGCCGCACCAGAAGGCGTGCGGGCGTTATGGCAGGCCCCGGCCTTCGGTCAAGTCCAACTGCGCCATTGGCCCTCTCAGCAAAGACATTCCGGCCCATACGGACGCACTGACCGAAGCAATGATCGCGCACACGCTCCCATTTGCAGCCACTGGAGGGCCAACGACAGGATGGCGACGCGCGCCGTGCGCCGGCAAACCGCCTTAGCCTAAGATCCAGGGGGCGAAACGCTGGAGGTGCCCGTGGCCACCAGCGTGAGGTGGCTTTCCACCGCCTGGGCGGCAACCGTTCCGGCGGCCATGGCGGTGGTCACGCAGGGATGCAGCGGGTTGGACAAGTCGCCGGCCGACCAGATACCCGGAACCGATGTCGCGCCGTGGGCATCGATCATAAGGTAGCCCGTCGCGTCTGCGGCGGGCCTAAGGGTGGGCGCAAACTGGACCCGATCCACGGCCGGGGTATAGCCCAGCATGAACATGACCCTGTCCACCACCACCGGCCCGGGACCGGGATCGGTTCCCACCAGCCCGGGACCTGGCTCAGGCCCCACCGGCCCGGGATCGGGCTCAGGCCCCACCGGCCCAGGACCGGGCTTACGGCCCAGCGTCACGGCCACGCGCGGCCCCTCGGGCCTCATGGATTGAAGCTGGCAGCCCCCGTAGAGACTTGCCTGGGCGCTCTCTAGATAGGGGTGCAGTCGCTCACGCAATTTCAGTTGCGCCCGCACCCGCGCGCGGACGACGACATGGACCCGCAGACCCCGCTCACAGTTCCAGACCGCCGCCTCGAAGGCGTTGTCCCCCCCGCCGACGATCAGAACGGCATCGGCATCCAAGGGGTTGAGGCCCGCAGCCTCAATGGGATCGTGGAGAATGTGATCGCGCACCTGGGCATAGCCCGGGATCGCTTCTGCTTCTGATCGACCACGGAACCGGGTGCCCAAGGCCAGGATTACCGCGTCAGCGGCCACCTGACGAACGCGGTTGTCGCCATCCCGGGTGAGCGTGAGGTGGAACGCCGGCGTGCCATCCGCCCCGGGATCGACCGCGCTCAACCGCCAGCCCAGGGCCAAGCCGGTGGGGGTCTGACGCACGTGGCTGTCCATGTCCGCCGCCAGTTCCCGGGACAGGCGGCCGGGGCGCCCCAAGACCCAACTGTTGGGATAGGGGCTGCGGGCCTGAAGCCCGCCCAGCCGATCGGCGGGCTCCACCAGCAACGCCGGTCGATCATAGTTGGCCAGCATCACAGCAGCAGCACAGCCGGCAGGTCCCCCGCCGGCAACCACGATCCGCGGCGTCTCCATGGTGTCTGGCCTCAGCGCTGGAGGGGGACAGGAACGAAGATCGGGTCACCGCCCCGTCGGATGACCCTCAGCAGAACCGAGGGACGGGAGGTCAGATCCACCATGCGCTCCACGGCTTCCTCGGCATCCAGAAGATCGGTGATGGTGATCTGGCTGATCTGTGTAATCACGTCGCCCACCTCCAGTTCCCCAGCGGCCGGCCCCTCCGGCACGATGGTCAGGACAACCACGCCTTCCAATTCCGCCGGGATTTCATATTCCTCCCGCAGGGCATCGGACAGGTCAGACAATTCCAGGCCCAGAGCGTCAAACACGCGGGACGCAGGCGGCTCCTCACTGCCAGGCGTATCGCCGGAGGGCTCCTCGCTACTGGACAGCCACCCCTTTTCCTCGGCTTCCTCCAGTTCGCCCAACGTAAGGGCCAGGGTCATCCGCTCCCCATCGCGGAGGATCAACACGTCGCTCTCCGTCTCCGGCAGGGTCTCCGCCACGATGCGTGTCAGGTCCCGGACGCTGTCCACATTGACGCCGTTGAAGGCCAGGATGAGATCGCCCGGTTGCATGCCCCCGGCCTTCGCCGGGCCATGTTCGTTCAGGTCCGTGACAAGCACCCCCCGCGCCTTGTCCAGGCCCAGGCTCTCTGCGATTTCCAGGTCGATGTCCTGGATATTCACGCCCAGCCAGCCCCGCCGGGTGCGTCCGAACTCTACCAGTTGGTTCACCACCTTACGGGCCAAGTTGGAGGGGATGGCGAAGCCAATGCCTACCGAGCCACCGCTGGATCCAGGGCTGAAGATGGCGGTGTTGATGCCGATCACCTCCCCCTGAAGGTTAAAGGTGGGGCCACCGGAATTGCCTCGGTTGATGGGGGCGTCGATCTGCAGAAAATCATCATAGCGGCCAGAATTGATGTTCCGGCCACGGGCGGAGACGATGCCCGCCGTGACCGTTCCCCCCAAACCGAAGGGGTTACCGATGGCGATGACCCAGTCCCCCACCCGCATGGCGTCGCTGTCGCCCCAGGGCAAGGCGGTCAACTGGTAATCCCCCAGATCACTCATATCCTTGATGCGCAGAACGGCCAGATCGGTCTGCCGATCGGTTCCCACCACCTCCACTTCAACCTGGGTTTCGTCGTTGAAGGTGATCAGCACGTTCTCCGGCTTGGCCAAGACGTGATTGTTGGTCACCACCAGTCCGCGCTCGGCATCAATGACAAAGCCTGTACCGAGGGTGGATCCGCGATTCTGCTGCTGACGCTCGAAGAACTCCTCCAGGAATTCCTGGATGCCTGGGGGGGCCTCCTCAAGGTCCAGGTTGCCTTCGGTGCGCGGATCGATGGGGCCTTGCTGGGTGGTGGAGATGTTGACCACCGACGGCAGCAGGCGCTCAGCCAGATCGGCGAAGCTCAAGGGGGCACCCGGCAGGGGCTGAGCCTGAGCGGGCAGGCCAAAGCTCAGCAGCACCGCCAGGGTCAGCAGGAGGGGGGCGGGCAGTCTCATGCAGCGCATGGCACATGACTCCAGGATCAGGGCAGAAGAGAGATCGGGACCGCGACGCCAGCGGACCCGAAAGACAATAAGGCGCGGGCAGCCGACGGGACAACCGGCAACCTGTTGGCCCACCCTCTAATTGGCCCCTGCGACAGGGGTGGGACAGGCTGTTCACGCCCCCGTGGGGCGACAAGATTTTCCGCACGCGGGCGCCGGCGCGTCTGGCCAGACATGTCCCTACCCCGGCCGGTGAGCCAGCCGCGCCGGACAGAGTGGCCCCGACAAGGCGGCATGGCGCGTGGGGCAAGAGCGTCCAGGACCAAAAGACCGACCCTCCGACGGCTGCGGCGGACACGCCAACGGTTTCACTGAACAAGGGTTTGCCGCACAGGCATCCGGCACGGGGCCAAGCCTGCCCTCATCCCATCATGCCGAAATGCATCAGCGCGGCCGTCCCCAGGCCCAACCCGCCGATGGCCAAGCCAGCGCGCTGCAACATGCCCAGATCCAGATGGACAATCAGTCGGGCCACCTCCTGCATCCTCTCCGGTGCCGCCACCCAGACCGCCCCTTCAAAGGCCAGAACAAACCCTGCCCCAGCAATCAGGTGCCCGGCCGCCCCAGGCAGCAGGTTGGGACCGGCGATCAACAGCGCGATCCCCGACGCAACGGCGATACCGCACTGGGTGCGAACCCGGTCAGGCGGCCAACTGCTGAGGATCGCCATCAGTTGGCGAACCCGGCCAGGGGCATGAGCATAGGCAACGCCTTCCAGTGCCACACCCAGGCTGATGACAATGAACGCCTCAATCACCCCCAGCCTCCGCTATAGCAGGGCTGGCATTGGCGGCCGGGCCAGGGGCTGTTTATGGATAGACCGCCCTGATGGCCGACGCCGTCAGGTGCCTTCACAAGACCTGGACACGCCACAGGCATCCGTTCCGTTGTCCTTCGAGCCATCGGCAGCCCCCCCCGGTCCCTCTCGGTCCAGACCTCTCCCCCGCCCAACTCACTGTTGGGCAGGCAACAGATCGCGACGATTGAAGTACTGGAAGAACTCACTGCCGGGGTCGAGGATCAGCGTGGTGGACGGGTCGGCCAGCCCCTGGCGGTAAGCCAGCATCGACCGGAGGAAGGCATAGAACTCTGGGTCTTCACTAAACGCCTCGCCCAGGATGCGGTAGCTTTCCTGCTCGCCTTGACCGCGCAGGCGATCGGCCTGTTCCTGACCTTCGGACCGGAGGATCTCCACCTCCTTATCGGCCTCGGACCGGATCTCGCGGGCTTCTTCCTCACCTTCGGCGCGCAACCGCGCAGCAACCCGTTGACGTTCGGACACCATCCGGCCAAGGACGTTTTCGAAGACGTCGTCGGGCAAGTCCGCGCGACGGATGCGAACATCCACGATCTCGACCCCAAAACGCTCGGCTTCCTCAGCCACCTGCGCCTGGATGTTCTCCATGATCTTCTCGCGGTTCAGCCGCGCCTGCTCGGCCTCGGCCGCGCTCAGATCTGCCGGCCCCGGGCTATCCTCGGCCACGTCGCCGATCTCGTTTGGTTGGCTGTCAGGGTCTTCGCTGGCAGTTTCGCCATCATCCTGCGGCGCCGGGGTGTCCTCAGCCGTTGGGTCACCCTCCTCCATCCCCTGATCGGGGCTTTCCACGATGGGCTCGCCATTGGGTCCCAGCACCTCGGAAGGCTCGCCCTCGTCCGTAGGCTGGCCCGGGGCCAAAACACTGGAGCGAATGCGGCGGCCGGCCAACAGGTCGGTCAGCACGACGGTGGCCATCTCATCCCGCACAGCCGCATTGGTGCGGTTGCGCAGCAACTGCTCCAGGTTGTCGATGGTGCGCGCCACCCGATAGAAGGTCGTGGGTCGCGTGATCCGATAGCGGGTAACGGTATCCACCACGATCCGCCGCCGGTCCCGTAAGATCACCTGCTGGCCGGCGCTGGAGCCGCGGCGGGGGGTGTCGTCCAGGTCCAAGACCCGGTTGTCGATCCGCACCACCTCGTCGATGAACGGGGCTTTGATCTTCAGACCTGGCGTCACGATCTCGCGGTAGGCATCACCAAAGCGGATCACCAGGGCGCTTTCGGTCTGCCGGACGATGAAGAAGCCGTCCATTAGCATGACAAGCGTCAACAAGCCGAGGCCGACGCCGGCCCCGATCAGGGCCTTGGTCTTGCCGGACAGATTGCCCAGCGGGTTTTGGCTGGTCATGGGCTCACCCGTCGAATGGTGGTGGAGGCGGCGCGACCGCCGGCAGGGCCTTGGGTCGCACTGGGGCTCAGCAGACTGCTGCCGCCGCTGGTTTCAGGGGTTTGTTGAGGCTGCGGGGTCATGGTCGGGCTCGGGAGACCGAAACCCTGGTTCCCCGGCAGCGGGCTGGGCGATCGCCGCGGTGCGGGAAGATCGTTCAGCGGCAGATAGGGCACCAGGCCAGTGCCGCCACCGGTGCCGCCATTGCTGTTGGGGTCCATCAACACCTTGCGGCTGTCCCGAAGGATGGCTTCCATGGTCTCCAGGTAGAGGCGCTGGCGGGTCACATCCTGGGCACCACGGTAGGCCTGCAAGACAGACAGGAAGCGGGAAGCCTCACCACGGGCGCGGTTCTCAATGGAGGTCTTGAACGCTTCTGCTTGGTTGATGATCTGCGCCTTCTCACCGCGGGCATTGGGCACGATGTTCTGCCGGTAACGCTCCGCTTGGTTCCGAAGGGTCTCCCGCTCCTGGTTGGCCGCCTGCACGTCGTTAAAGGCGCGGATCACATCCAGTTCCGGGTTACTGTGGGTGGGCAGATCGATTTCCTGCACGTTAACCTGCTCGATCTCGATGCCCGCCTCATACTCCGTCAGCAGCGCCTGAAGTTGCTCCTGAGTTTGATTGGCGATCAGCGTTCGATCGGTGGTGATGGCGCGCTCAACAGGGGTTCGACCCAACACCTCCCGCATCAGGCTTTCCGCCGCCTTCCGCAGCGTGTTTTCCTGGTCAAGGATGTTGAACTGGAAGAACCCGGCGTTAGACACGCGCCACTGCACGACAAAGCGCACGGCGACGATGTTCTCGTCAGCTGTGATCATGAACCGCTCGTCCTCGTCACGGCCAATCTCGGTGCGCCGCTCAAGGTCAACGTTGACCACGTTGACGTCCTGAAACGGCCGCGGCAGTTTCAGGTGCAGGCCCGGTTCGCGCTCGACGTCATCCCAGGCGCCGAAGGTGGTCACGAGACCCCGTTCGTTGGGCATGACACGGAAGAAGCATTCCCGCAGCAACACGATGCCCAGGATAACGCCCGCAGCCAGCAGGCCGATTTGCAGGTTGCTTGGGCCGCCGCTGAACCCGCCGGGCAACTTTTGGCGCCCGCGCTTGAACCATTCGCTGAAGTCAGGCCCGCCGCCACTGCCGCCACCGC
>CAZCBM010000064.1:0-14118 GCA_964496805.1 uncultured Rhodospirillales bacterium
GCTGTTGCTCTCCCGGGCGTTGCCGATCCCGCTGGGGCGGCTTGCGCGGAAGCTGACCGACCTGGGCTGGGGGCCTCGCGCGCCGAGCGATCAGGCGGAGATTGGCGAGGCTGGCCGGCTCACCGTGCAAGATCACATGGTGCAACTGTCCAGTCTGCCCGGTGGGATCCCGCTGGCAGACTTGGACTCCAGCCTGCCGCCAGGGTGGGTGTGGGCGGACGCCTCCCATCGGCTCAGTGGGCTGCGGGGGCAATGGCGGGTGGATGTGGCCGCCCAAGGGGCGGAGCATCTGGATCAGGTGATGGCGGCCACGGTGCTGGCGGCCGTGTGCCGGGCAGCCACGGGCCTGTTCCCAGAGGTGGTGGCCGTCTGGTGGGATAGTCTCGCCGTGGCGCCGGCGTCACGCTATGCGCGGCCACTGCACCTCGAGGATGTGAATGCCGATCTGGTTACTCATGCGGTGGTGTTCACCGTGGAGCCGGATGGCGCGCTGCTGACCCGGGGCATGGCCCGGTTCATGGGCGCGGAGATCTTGGTGCCTGCCTCGGTGGGGATGGCTCAGGAGGCCATGGCCCGGATGCTCTATGCGGTCTGCACGACCCTTGTGGCGGAGGGACCCGCAGCCGTCCGGCGAGACCGCGTGGCCACTGAGAAGGGGCCGGTGGGTCTGGTGCGCTCCCGCGATCACGATCGCAGTGTCTGGAGGGTGGGGCCGCCGCCGGCCTGATCCCCTTTGCCGTCATCAGCCTATCAAGCCACGACTCCCATCCAAGCTCCCCTTCGTTAGGTCACCCCCGCCATGGTCCATGCTCCTGCCTATGCCGCCCTGATCACCCTGCTGCTGATCGCCCTCAGTATTCGGGTGATCCAGGTTCGCACCCGCCTGAAGGTCAGTCTGGGGGATGCCAGTGACGCCAGCTTGCAACGGGCGATCCGCGCCCAGGCCAACTGCGTGGAATATGCCCCCCTCGGTGTGCTGTTGTTGGTCATCCTGGAGATGCAGGGAACGCCGGGTTGGGCCATCCATGTGTTGGGCGTCGGGTTGCTGGCCGGTCGGTTGCTCCACGCCGTTGCCATCAGCCAGATCCAGGAACCGCTGAAATTGCGGGTGGTGGGCATGGCCATGACGTTTACGACACTGGCGCTGCAATCCCTGGCGATCCTGGTGATGCTTGTCCTTTGACCTGCCAGGATTTGCCGCGCAGGGGATGCCGTGGTTTAAGGGCCGCTGGCCCCCGTGATCCGGTGCTGTCCGACCCCGGGCCGCCTGACCCCCGTGATCCTTTTGCCAAAGGTCCACCAACCATGACTGACGCAGCCGCTGACCGCCTGTCCCGCGTGCAAACTTGGATCTTTGACCTGGACAATACCCTCTACCCCGCCAGCTCAGCGGTGTTTGGCCAAATCCATTTGCGCATGGCCGAATATATCGCCACCTACCTTGACATTGGTTTGGAGGAGGCCAAAGAGGTTCGGTCTGCCCTTTATCGCAAATATGGGCAAAGCCTGCGGGGCATGATCCTGGACCATGGGATGCCGCCGCAGGGCTATCTTGACTATGTTCACGATATCGACCTGTCCAGCTTGGTTGCGGATGATAAGGAACTGCGGCGCTGCCTGGCGGCGCTGCCTGGGCGGCGGCTCATCTATACCAACGGCTCCGCGGGTCACGCCCGGAACATTCTGGCGCATTTGGGGGTGGAGGACCTGTTCGAGGGCGTCTTCGACATTGTCGCCGCTGACTTCGTCCCCAAGCCGGAGCCGGGTCCGTTCGATCAGTTCCTGAGCCTCCATGGCATCGATCCGTCGCGGGCTGCCTTTTTTGAGGACATGGCAGTCAACCTCAAACCCGCAGCCGAGCGGGGGGTCACCACGGTCTACATCACCGATGATCCGGACACCCCGCATCCGCGCCTGGCGGAGCACATCCACTTTGCCACCGATTGCGTGAAGCGCTTCCTGGGCGCACGCTTGGTCTAAGGGCGTGGGGCGGGCCGCCACCAGCACCCGCCACGACCGACTGAGCCGGGTCCTGGCACGGGAGGAGGAGCGGGGCATCCGCCTTGCCTTGTGGGGGCGGATCGTGGCCCTGGGCCTGATCGCCATCCTGCTGCTGATTGTCGTCGATTGGCCCTCAGTTCTCTACTTCCATCTGCTTCTTATGGTTTTCATGGGCCTGGGTGCGGGACAAATTTGGGCGGTGCGCCAGCCTTGGGCTGGTCCTTGGGTGCCGTATGTCGCCGTCATTGGCGTTTGCGGGCGCGGAAATGCTTGTCCGTGCGCTCGTCACCAAAGCGCTTGCGGGTCTCCAGGTGATGGCGCAGGGCAGCGTAGTACGCCTCCAGGAAGGCCCGGGTCTCTGACTCTGGAACGGGGTCTGAAACCTTGGCGCGCTTCATGATGCGCTCAGCGATGTCGCGCAGCAACTTGGCGTCCCCGGGGCCCAGGACGGGCCGCCGCAGCACATCCTCCAGCACCTGAAGCTCGTGGATGCCATAGGCGTCCAAATTCTCTGCATTGAAGCGGTAGCGCGGCTGGGTTTCCCCCGTCTTCTCCATCTGCCGGGTCTGGGCCTGAACCACCAATTCCGCCAGGTCCGCCCGCAGCTCTGGCTTGGGCAGGCTGATCACCCAGGTGCCCGCCAGCAGGTCGCCCAGGCGCATCCGCTCCCGATTGAACAGCGGCAGCAGGGTGATGCTCAATAAGAAGCCAAGCAACAACAGCGCGCCGTAGCCCTCAAAGAACGGGTCGTCGATGGCACCCGCATTCAGCAGGGCCACCAATTGCAAGGGCTGAAAGATCTCCAGTTCCCGCACGAAATTCCGGGCCAGAACGGCCCGCAGGGTCAGCGGGCCTCCCCGGCGGTCGATCACCCGAAGGCCCAGGACCCGTTTTCCCGGGGTCTGTCCGTTGCGGTTCCATTCCAACAGGATGAAATAGAAGACCCTGCCCAGCATGACCAAGGTCAGCAGGATCGGCACCATGACCGTTTCGACGGCATCATAGGGCACCAACAGCCAAAGGATCAGCGCCACCCCCGCGACGGTGAGACCCCAGAACAGGATATCCAGCAGGAAGGCCCCCAGTCGCTCCCCGCGGGTGGCCAACCGCACCTTCAGGTCAACCCCTTCCGGGGTCACCAGGGAGCGCGTGAGGCGGTCATCGATGGGGCGCTGCGCCGGGTCTGTTCCCGGGGTGATGGGGAGGCCTTGCGGGGTGGGGATCGGGGCGGCTGGTGCACTGGCCATGATCAGTGCCCCCCTTTGGATGGGGTCAGATTGGCCTTGCCCTCATCAGAACTGTCGGTCCCGCGGCCCAGCAGGCCGAACCATGTGAGCCACAACAGCAGGAACACCGCCCCGGTGAGCACCCTGAGTTCTGGGGCGGTGATCAACTGGCGGAAGAAGCCTTCCAGGATCGCCGCGACGCCCATCAGGATCAGGGCCGTGGTGGCCACCACCGTCCCCACCTGAGCCCCCTGGCGCAGAGCCTCCAGGCGGGAGCGGCGGCCGGGGAAGGCCAAGGACTGTCCGATATACAGGCCGGCCCCAGCAAACAGGCATATGGACAGGAGCTCGGTGGTGCCGTGGATCATCAGCCAGGCAGTGAAGTCCCAGCCTAAATCAGCCTGGATGTGAACAGCGATCATCGGCCCAATGGCCAAACCCTGGTAGAACACCAACAGGAGCGACGGCAGGCCAAAGGCCACCCCCAGGCCGAAGGCCAATAGGCCAATCAGCGAATTGTGGTTCAGCAGGAAGTTCGCGAAGGTGATGAACCCCTGCGAAAAATCGCTGGCGTCGGGATAGATATAACTCAGCAATTCGTCCCGGCTGGCGTCGGGGCCACGATTGCCGGCCAGCCCTTGGGGAACCATTGAGTAGAAAAACTGCTCATCCAGCAGCGTCAGGATGATGCCCACCGCCAGGGCGGCGGCCAGGGTCAGGGCAGCCAGGGCGATCATCCATCGGGCCTGCCTGACTGCCCGCGGCACCTCCCAGGCAAAGAACCGGCCCGGCCCATGGCGCTGACGCTCCAACCCATAGAGCACGCCATAAGCGCGGGCGGACAGGTCCTCAAGATAGCGGATCAGATAGCGGTCCAGGCTCACCAACCGGGCCACGGACAAGGCGGATAGGGCCTCACGATAGCGCAGCGTCAGCCGTGTCATTTCCTCGGTGTTCAGGCGGGCGCCCTTTTCCAAGCGCGTGACCAGCGCTTCAAGATCCGACCAGCGGGCTTCCCGTTCCTCCCGAAAGCGGGTGGATCTGGGCTTGGTCAGGTGCGTGGACCCTTGGGCCGGGGCATCAACCATGGGCGTGGTCCTCAAATCAGGTTCCGTTGCTTGATGCGCAGGTAGGTGTTGATGAGGCTGACCGGGAGGTTCCCCGCCGGTACGTCGATGGTTTGCACGCCCACCCGGCGCAGGCGCGCCAGGACTTGCTCCCGCTCCTCCAGCGCGTCGCCGGCCAGAACCGCCTGACCCAGCCCCTCGATGGTGTCCGGGGGGTGGGTGGAGAGCCGGGCCAACTGCGGATCGCGCTGGGTCACAAACACCACCAAGTGCTTGCGCGCCAGGCTCTCCACGTCCTCCACCATCAGGGAGGCGGTGGTGGTGTCGATGAACTCGGTGAACAGGATGATCAGTGCGCGACGGTTCAGTCGGGTGGCCAAATGGGACAGCCCCAGCGTGTGGTTGGGCTCCTCCGTGCGATAGCTCAGATCGGCGGTCAGGCGCTGAAACACGCTGAAGGCTTGCTTGCCGCGGGCGGGCGGGAACCACAGGCGTGGTCGCGAGTCGAAGCTGTAGAGGCCCGCCAGATCCCCCTGATGCAGGCTGAGCCATGCCAACCCCAGCGAGGCATTGATGGCATGGTCCAGCCGTGGCACGCCGTCCAGATGCTCGCGCATCAGATAGCCACAGTCGAACGCCAGCACGATGGGGTGATTGCGCTCAGTCACATATTCCTTGCACACCAGTTCCCGGTGCTTGGCGGACTGCTTCCAGTCAATGGTGCGGGTGTCCAGGCCAGGAACATACTCCCGCAGGCTATCGAACTCTGTGCCCTCGCCCTTTTCGATCTGCAGCCGCCGTCCCGCCAGCACCTCGCGCAGCAGCATCGCCAACTCACCCTGCTTCAATGCCCGGATGTTCGGGACGATGTTCAGCGGGGTGTTCAGGGCGCGGCTCTCCACCCGCGCCATCAGGCCCAGTGGACCGGTCCAGCGCAGCCACAGGCGGGACAGCGAGGCGGTGCCGCGCCGATAAGGGGTGATGGGCAGGGCAAAGGTGCTCTCATGGCGCCCCAGAAGGGCCAGGCTCAACGGCTCAAAGGGGGCGATGTCGCCTTCGGCATCCAGCAGCAGGGATAGGCGCACGGGCATCGGGGTGTCCGGTGTCACGCTCAGCGTCACCGGGTCCGGGTCACCGATGAAGATCAGCCCAGGGGCGCTGACCTCCACCTTCAACGCCCGTGAGGGGATCGCGGCGATGGCATCCATGCCCATGGCGATGATGAGCGCCACCAGCAACGCGGCAAAGACCAGCGCATAGCCCACGGTTAGGACCCCGATGAAGGCCAACAGCGTGAGGATCAGCACCAGAACCAGCGTGCGACGGGTGGGAACGATCACGGTGGCCGCCTCACTTCGGCGCTGGCACGGTTTCCAGCACCTGGACCAGTGCCTGTTCGTCGGTGATGCCGTCGATCTCGCTGGCCGGGCTCAGGACCACCCGATGGCGCATCAGGGGGATGAACAACGCCTTGATGTCATCAGGAATGACATAGTCGCGCCCCTGCACCACGGCATAGGCCCGCGCCGCCGCCGCCATCATGTTTGCCGCCCGCGGAGAGGCCCCGGTTTCCAATTGAGGATGCTCCCGCGTTGCCCGCGTCAGATCCACAATATAGGCCACCAGATCGTCAGACAGGCGGATTTGGCTCACCAGCCGGCGGCGATGGATCAGTCCGTCCAGGTCACTGACGGAGGTGATGCCGAAATCCCCCAGGCGATTGAAGGCGGACTGATGACCGTGGCGCTGGACCACGGCGATTTCCTCCTCCCGCGAGGGGTAGTCGATGATCACTTTGAACAGGAAGCGGTCCAACTGCGCCTCTGGCAGCGGGTAGGTGCCCTGCTGTTCCAGGGGGTTTTGCGTGGCCAGCACCATGAACCCATCGCCCAACTGATAGTCGGTGCCGTCGATGCTGACGCTGCGCTCGTTCATCGCTTGCAGCAGGGCGGATTGGGTCTTGGGCGGGGTCCGGTTGATCTCATCAGCCAGCAGCACTTGGGTGAAGATCGGCCCCTTGGAGAGCGTGAACTCATTGGTCTGGAAATTGAACAGATTGGTGCCGATCACATCCCCGGGCATCAGGTCCGGGGTGAACTGGATGCGGCCAAAGTCAAGGCTGAGCGCCGACGCGAAGCAGCGGGCCAGCAAGGTCTTGGCGGTGCCCGGTACCCCTTCAATCAGCACATGACCTTCCGCCAGAAGGGCAACGGCCAGCAGGTCCACCGCCTCCTCCTGACCGACGATCACCTTGCGGATTTCCTGGCGCAGCCCGTCAACCAGGCTGCCAACCTCATCCAAAGCCATGGAGCATGTCCTCTTTCCAGCGGTGTATCGCGCGGGCCAATGCCACGACGGCATCGGGCGGTGGGTACTGAGAATGGGCGCCCAGCGCCTCCACCTCTGCCAGCAGCGTGGCGGCAGTGTGGCGGCCGGCCTTGGCGGCGCGCAGGGCGTCCAGGCGGGTCGCAAGCTCCCGCTGGTTGACCTGCCCTGGGTTGAGGCCGCTGCGGTTGGCCACTTGCACAAAGCTGCGCTGCAGATACTGCCGGACCAGTGCCAGGCCATGGCGGCGACCGGATAGCATCCGGGCGGTACGGTCCACCAGTTCAAGGCGGGAGGCGCGCAGCACCGGCGGGACAGGAAGGGGTGCGCCGAAGCGCACCGATGCGGCCCAGATCAGCAGCACCGCCCCCAGGATGGCGCCCGCCGTGGCGATGAGGCTTGGCAGGCGGAAGAAGAACTGGAGCGGATGCTCGGCGCGATCCAGCAGGCCATGAATGGTCTCATCAAACCAAATCCGCCCCGCAAAACCCGGCCCAATGCTACGCACCATCTCCGCCACCACATCCGGGTTGTTGCCCTCGTCCAGCCCCTGATTGTTCAGCAGGTCCGGGTCAGACAGCACAAAATACGTGGCCTGACCGCGCTGGAACTGACCCAGCAGGACCCCACCCGTGGTGGTGGAAATCAACGGGGTCAGGCGATCGGACGTCATCAGTTGGGCGTTGCGCAAGGACGGGGCATGCTGAAACCCGCCAATGGTCCAGACCGGGGCGGGGTCGCGATAGATCTGCAGCCCGGGCACCACTTCGCGGCCAAGGCGTTGCACCTCCCCCGGTGCCTTGAGTTGTAGATTGCGGATCCAGGTGGCCCGGCGCTGGTGGGGTGCGCCATCATACTTCGGCAATACCAGCAGCACCCGGTTTCCCCGGCTTTCGGCCTGTTGCAGGGCGAGCCGATAGACCGGCGCCAACTCGCCCTCCAGGGTGGGTTCAGCCAAAATCCATAGGTCATAGGTGGGCACCCGTGCGTCTATGCCCCGGCGCACCTCCACCGACACGCCCATTGCCTGGAGCAGGCGGTAGGCCGCTGCATGACCGATCAGGGAATAGCTGGCGACGGAGCCGCGATACTGTGCCCGTGGGGCGATCTCCAACGGTGCCCGGGTGGAGAAATAGATGCCGAGACCCAGGCACAGGGCGCCCGCGGCGATCACGGCGATAATGGTTCGGCGGACAAAGGGGCGCTCAGCCTCTGCCAGCGGGGTGGCATTGATGGTCATGATCTGCGGCCCCCCTTAAGCGTCAGCGCCCGGGAGAGGGAGAGGTATCCGCTGCGGCAGCTCTCATATTGACCCTGGTCAGCGGGATAGCCGCCGAAATGGGTGCGCTCCACCAGCCTCACAATCAGGCTCAGCGGGTCGCTGGCCGGTTGCGGCAGGCTCAGCCGACGCAGGATCTCCCGGGCCGTCCAGTAGCGGGGGATCGGTCGCCCGGCGCGCTGACGGACCTGATCCAGGGTGACGCTCAGCACATGGTGCATGGCTTCCGCCCATTGACCCCGTTGGGCCAGCCGGTCAGCCTCCCTCAGCTCCGGCGGTGTGTCATCGGCCTCCTCCGCCGGACCGAGTTTGCGCAGGCGCACCGTGGGGCCATCCTCCTGGGCCTTCTTTCGGCCGCCGGATCGGAAGAGATCGGCCAAGCGGCCATCGGCGGCGGCCGAGATCAGCCAGAACAGCAGCAGCACACCGATAACGCCCAATACGATGTAGAGGATGGTCTGCGCGATCTGGCCTGCATCCACCGAGCCGGTGTCCAGGGTGGTTTGAGGGAGATTGACGTTGGGAAGGTTGGCACGATTGACCAGGATGTCTTCCAGGCTGGTATCAGGCTGAAAACGCCGATCATCCAAGATGCTATCCGCCAGCCGCTGCATGCGGCTTCGGGGAGGGTCGTCCGCCTGAGCGAGCGCCGGCATACTCCAGGCCAGCCCCATTCCGACCCACAGCGCCAGAAGCCGTGTCCACCGTCGCAATCCTGTGGCCGTGTCCTGCACGACGCCCTCTCCTCCGGTCTGGACCTGCGGGCACCTGTCGGCGTCCGTGCCCTGGTCATAGGCAGCCGGCGGGGGCTGCGTCAATCAGTGCTGCTGGCGGGGGCCTCTTCCACCGGTTCTGTCGCTTGGGGGATCTGGGACAGAATGGCGTCCGCCTGCGCCCGGAGCGAGGTGCGAGCGGGGCTATCCTCGGGCAGGGAGGCAAGCGCACGCCCGAACAGGGCCTCAGCCTGGGCTTGTTCGCCCGCCATGGCGGCCAGGCGCGCGCTTTCGAACAGGGCGATGGTGTTGGCGCTGTCCACCTCCAGCGCGCGCTTCAGGCTATCGGTGGCTTCAGGGATCCGCTCCAGTCTCACCAGCAGCATGGCTTGCATGGCCCAGGCATCTGCGAGGCTGGCGTCCAGCGCTGTTGCCGCGCGAAAGGCAATCAGCGCTTGCTCGGGCTTCCCGGCTGCCAGCCAACCTTGGCCACTGGCGATCCAGGCGCGGGGGTTGTCGGTCATCTCGCCCAGGGTGCCCAACGCTTCGGCTGCTGCTGCGTCATTGCCCTGGCTCTGCTCGACCCGGGCCAGCATCCGCAGGTCCTCGGCCGTTGCTGTGCCGTCCTCCACCCGTGCCCGCAGGGCATCAACCCTGTCGGCCATGAACTGGGCCTGTTCTTCCGGGGACATGTCCATCACCGCCTGTGCCCCGTCCGGCAGCCCCTCTGGACCAGTCGAGGCCCGGCTGGGCGGCAAGGTCTCGGCCGTTTCAGCGGCCTGGGCATCCAGTCGGGCCAATTCCCGGCGCACTGGCTCCACCCACCCGGCGTCAGCCGGGCTATCGGCCAGCAGCGCCACCCAGATGTCGATGGCGGACTCCAGGTTGCCGCGCTTTTCTTCCAGATAGCCATGATAGAATCTGACCCGCGGGTCATCCGGCGCCAATTCCAATGCCCGGTCGATGATCTGGGCGGAGCGTCCGTCGATGGTCCCTGCGCGGGCTGCGATGCGCATTTCGATCACCGCACCGGCATAGAAGCCCTGTTCGGTCTGCTCCATCTCGGGCACCAGCCGCAACAATTGGTCCAGCAGTCTGAACGCCCCGTCGCGGTCACCCGTATCCAGGCGTGCCCGGGCTGTGTCCAGCAGGATCCCTGGATCATCGGGTGATTGCGACAGTTGCTGCTCCACTTGCTGGCGCTGGCGCTGGTTTTCCGCCATCTGCTCCTGCCAAACTGCCTCTTCACTGAGGGCGCCCTGCCACAAATACAGCCCAAGGGTCGCCCCGGGGATGGCCACCATCAGGGCCAGAAACCAGGGTTTGGCAGCAACGCCGGGGCCGGTGCGATGCCCACCCTCGGCCTTCAGGCTGCGGGTACGGGCCAGCAGAACGCGGGCAGCCTCGGCCCGCAACCCCTCGGCCTCGTCAGCGCTGACGGTGCCGCGGGTCAAGTCCCGTTCAATGTCCTTCAGGCGGCGATCGTGCAGCGCGCGCTCAATGGCCAACGGGTCGTCGCCAGCGTTCGGATCAGTGGTTCTGGCTTGGGCCAGGGGTCGGATCAGTGCCCAGGTGGCACCGGCGGTCAGAAGGGCGGTGAGGATCCAGATCACGGGCTTTTCCGATCATCATCGGCTGGCCCCAACAAGTCGGCCAGTTCGGCCTTCTCTGCCTCTGTCAGGGGGGTATCGGTGTGGGGAGAGGCCGGTACCGCCTGCCCGGATCGCAGGTAGCGAAAACCCAGGACGCCGGCGGCCAACAACACCAGCACCAGCGGGCTTAACCACAGCGCACTGGTCAACCAGTTGAACCGGGGCGCCAGCAACACCGCCTCATTATAGCGGATCACCATAGCATTCCTGACCTGCTCATCCGTGGCGCCCTGCACCAAGCTGCGGCGCAAAAAGGCACGCATATCGCGGGCCACCGTGGCGTTGCTGTCAGCGATGGACTGGCCGGCACAAACCACGCAGCGAAACTCCAGCGACAGGGCCCTTGCGCGGGCCTCCAGCGCCGGATCTTCCAGTTGTTCCTCGGGTGTCAGGGCCAGGGCCGGGGGCACCAGGACGGTCGGTGTCAGCGCCAGCAGGAGCGTGATCATCAGCATCACAACCCGGATCATGGGCTTACCTCCACGGGCTCGACGGCGGCTGTGAGCGCTGGGCGGATATGCTTGTCCAGGGTTGGGGCCAGGATGGGGCCAGCGTGGTGATAGGTGATCCGGCCCTCTGCATTCACAACGAAGGTTTCCGGGATGCCGGAAAGGCCGAAGTCCAGGCCCATGCTGTTGGTGGGGTCCAAGCCCACCACGATGTAGGGGCTCCCGCGTTTGTCCAGAAACGCCTGGGCACTGCCCGGTTCATCTTGCCAGGCAATGCCGATGATGGGTAGCCCGTCCGCCTCCGCCAGGGTCTTCAGATGTTCGTGCTCTGCAATGCAGGGGATGCACCAACTGGCGAAGAAGTTGATCAGAAACGGCTCGCCAGTGGGCAGGTCTGCCTCTGTCACCGGTGCGCGGCTTTCCCCGCCCAGGCGCGCCACCCGGAATTCGGGCACCGTGCGGCCGATCAGGGCGGAGGGCATGGCGTTGGGGTCCCTGTCCTCGTCAAGAGCAGAGAGGAAGATCGCCGCAATGCCGCCGAAGATCAGCAGGGGCAGCAGGACGAAGAAACGCATCATCATGGCAGAACGGCCAGACCTTGGACGAAGGGAAGGGGGAGCGGCGCGACGTATGCCGCCTTCAGCATGTACACCACCGCATCGCTCATCATCTAGGTTTCTAGGCGACATGGGGCCAGGGACACGGGGCCGCGCCATCCCGTGCCTTGCTGCCAAGGGCTGCCGGGGATTGTTGGGCGGGCGGGGAGGAGAGGCCATGCCGCGAAGGGCAGGGCCGCGCCCCATCAGGCACCCAGCGCCTCAACGGCCTTCAGAACCTTGGCAGCATGGCCCGGAACACGGACCTTGCGCCAGATTTCCCGAATTGTCCCGTCGCCATCAATCAGGAAGGTGCTGCGGTCGATGCCCATATAGGTGCGGCCATACATGCTCTTCTCCACCCAGGCCCCCAGGGCTTCCACCAGCGCCCCTTCCTCGTCACTGATCAGCGTGAAGGGCAATTCATGCTTGGCCTTGAACTTGTCATGGCTGGCCGGGCTGTCCTTGGACAGGCCGACGATCTGGGCACCAGCGGCCGAGAACGCTTCCAGGCTGTCTTTGAAGGCGATGGCCTCCTTCGTGCAGCCGGAGGTGTCATCCTTCGGGTAGAGGTACAGGACGGTAATCTTGCCTTTGAGATCTGCGGCGGACAGGGTGCCGCCACCGTCGGTGGGCAGGGAGAACTCGGGGACGGATTGGCCCACCTCAACACTCATCGCCATTACTCCTTCAGTCACGCGTCATCGGGGTCCAGGGGCTGGCCAAAGGTCTGCGCCAGATGGTGCCGGACCCGGCCACAGGTTGCCGTGAGGTGGGTGAGGTCGAGGCGGTAATCAAGCTCTCCCGTGGCCGGGGGGCCGTTGTCGAGATCGGGTTGGCGCAGTTGATTGGGGTCGCTTGTGGCGCCCTCCGCCAACAGCGCCTGACGCTGCCGGATCAACTGGAACAAGCCCAACGCCTGCGTCAGCTCCGCGGCGGCATCTGCATCGACGAATGCTTTGGCCTTCAGCGCTGCCAAGGCATCGGCTGTTCCCCCGTGCAGCACGCCGGGATCTTCAGGGGCGTGGACCAGTTGCAGCGCCTGGACGATGAACTCCAGATCCATCAGGCCCCCCCGCCGGCGCTTGATGTCCCAAGGACCGCGGGGTTTCTTGTGTTCGTGGGTTCGCTGGCGCATGGACCAGATATCGTCCAGCGTTTGGGTGCTATCGCGGGGGGTGGTGAGCACGGCCAGAATGCCTGCCCGCAGGCCTTCTTGCAGCATCAAGGGGCCGCTGATGACCCGGGCGCGGGTGAGCGCCATGCGCTCCCAGGTCCAGGCGTCATTTGCCCAGTAGCGGAGCAGCCCCCGGAAGGAGGAGGCAAGCGGCCCATCCTGACCGGCCGGGCGCAATCGGGCATCCAATTCATACAGGCGCCCTTCGGCGGTCATGGCTGTGGCGGCGTTCATGAACCGTCTGGCTAAGCGCCCAAAATAGGTCGTGGCATCCAGGCTTTGGGGGCCATCACTGTCCCCTTGACCGGAGGCATAGGCCAGGACGATGTCCGCATCGCTGGACAAGGTGGCCTCCTGCCCGCCGAAGGTCCCCATCAGGATCAGGCTGAGCCCGCCATCGGGGACGCGGCCAAACTTCTGGGCAAAATCCCGCTCCACCTCGGCCTGGAGGCGGGCCAACGCCACGTCCGCCACGCTGGAGAGATGACGGCCCACGCGATGGGGGGAGGCGTCGCCCAGCACGGCGAGGCCAGTCACCACTTGTTGTTCCTTCACCCACACCCGCAGCCGATCCATGGCCTGATCCAGGTCCGGATTGCTGCCCACGCGTTCCTCAGCGTCCTCCGCCAGTTCTTCCAGAGGGACCGACAGGCTCTGGTTGGAATGGGGCTCGCACAGCACGTCCAGCAGATGGGGGGCCACCGCCAGTCGCTCGGCCAGAAAGGGGGAGACGCACAGCAGATGGGCGAGCTGAGCGGTCACCTGGGGCTGATTGACCAGCAGCGATAGCATCCGGGTTGCGCTGGAGCTCTGGCGCAACATGCCGTCCAGACGGGCCAGCGCCTGCATGGGCTGGCTGGTGGCGGCGAAGGCGGTCAGCAGCGTCGGCGTGATCTCCGTCAGGGACTGGCGGGCACTCTCGTGCCGCAAGCCTGGGTAGCGGCCATAGTGCCAACCCCGGACCATGGTGGAGACCGTGCTTGGTTCGCTGTAGCCAAGGCGCGATAGGGTCTCCAGTGTCTCGGGGTCGTCCTCGACGCCGGTGAACACAAGGCTGCCCTGTTCCACACTCAGGCTGGGGGCATGGCCGAACAACTGGGCGTGGGCGGCCGAAATGGTCTTATGGGTTTGCTCCAGCCATGCTTGAAGCGCTTCCACCGAGCCCTGGGGGGTAAACTGAGCAAACGCCGCCAGGGCCTCCGCCGTGTCGGGCAGGCGGTGGGTCTGCCGGTCCTCTTGCATTTGTAGGCGATGTTCCAGCCGGCGTAGGCCCAGATACGCCTGGGACAGGGCGTCCGCCGTCTGCGACTCCATGACGCCGGCCTGTGTCAGCGCCTCCAAGGCATCGGTGGTGCGCCGGCGTCGCACCGCCGGGCGGCGCCCCCCCCAGATCAATTGCAAGGTCTGGGTCAGCAGCTCAATCTCGCGGATGCCGCCAGCGCCCACCTTGATGTCATGCCCCAGCAGGGTGAACTGCCCATGGCCCTTGTGGGCGTGGATCTGTCGCTTGATGGATTGGATGTCCCTGATGGCCGCGAAGTCCAGCTGCCGGCGCCAGATCCAGGCGCTGAACATCGGCTTGAGGGAGGCGGCGACGCGGATGTCACCGGCCACGGGTCTGGCGCGGATGAAG
>CAZCBM010000065.1:0-14077 GCA_964496805.1 uncultured Rhodospirillales bacterium
GGTCATCAGACCGGCGGGGGCGGGACCCTTGCGGCCCCCCGCCAGCCAGCGCAGGGTTCCCGGGCTCAGCCAACTGCCGGCAATGACCGCCAGAATCGCCCATCCGGCGGCGTACATGGGCGTGAAGCCCAGCACCAGCAACGTGAGCAGTACCGTGATGGGGATAAAGAAACTGGCCCCGCCGCGGGCCATCACCGCCTTCAGGGAGGGGGCATCGCCGTCCAGGGCAGTGGCTTTGTGGTCCAGCGCCGCCAGACGCACGGAAAAGGCGATGGCCGCAAAATACAGCAGTGCGGGCAGAATGGATTGGGTGACGACGGTCTCATAGGGGATCAGCGTCAGGGTCACCATGACGAATGCCCCGGCCCCCATGATGGGGGGCATCAATTGACCGCCTGTGCTGGCGGCCGCCTCGATGCCAGCGGCGGTCTTGGCGGGGAAGCCGCTACGCTTCATCAGGGGAATGGTGATCACCCCGGTGGAGGCCGTGTTGGCGATGGCAGACCCTGAGATGGTGCCGGTGAGCGCACTGGACATCACGGCCACCAGTCCCGGCCCGCCCACAAAGCGACCGGCCACCGCCCGCGCCAGATCAATGATGAAGGCGCCCGCTCCGGAGCGGACCAGAAACGCGCCGAACAGGATGAAGAGGAAGACCACCCGGCTGGAGATGCCGGCAATGTTGCCGAAAAGCGCATCGTCCCCATAGATGCTTCGGAACAGCACGGTCTCCGCCGAGAGGCCCGCGAAGGTGAACACATGGTCCGGCCCGGCCAGCCAACTGATGGCGGTGGACAGCAGCGATTGGCTTGCCGCGCCCTCATCCACACGGAGCAGGAACAGGGTGGCCAGGATCATCAGGATGGGCACCACCCAGCCGGCCACACGCCGAACCAAGTCCAGCGCACAGATCAACAGGGCAACACCAAACAGCCAATCCCACAGCGACAGGGCCTCCACGCTGCTTTCGTAGCGGCGGTTGAAGCTGACTTCATTGGCAACAAAATACAGCGCGCTCCCCGCCGCCAGCAGGCCGACCCCCAGGTCGAACCACAACATCCAGGCGGGGCGCGCTCTCCCCTCCCGGCGGCGTTTCACGAAGGGATAGACCAGCACCCCCAGCAGGGCGAACAGCGCAAAGTGCACACCGTTCTGCGTGATCGGGGAGGGCGGGGCGATGATGTTGAAATACAGATGGATCAGCCCGGTGCCCACGCCCAGCACCATCAGAGCTGGCGCAATCCACGGGCGTTCGGCCACGAAGTGCCACGGTTCTTCTGCCGGGGCAGCCACCGCAGCCCCCGGTGCAGAGGACGGCGGCGGACCATCAGTGAAGGCCGCCCCGGCCAAGGGGGCCGGAGCGGCTGGGGGAGGGGAAGGCTCAGTCATTCAGACACTGCCGGCGAGGCGGCCGACAATCACTCCGCGATCAGGCGGGCGGGGATTTCCAGACCAGCTTCCCGATAGTATCGGACAGCCCCCGGATGCAGCGGCAACGGCAAACCGGCCAGTGCCTTTTCCAGGGCCATGGCCTTGGTGGCCGGGTGGATGTTCTGCAGGAAGGGCAGGTTCTCGTACATGGTCTTGGTGATGAGGTAGACATGCTCCTCATCCACATCCGCACGCACCGCCAGCAGATTGGGTTGGGCGATGGTGTTGACGTCCGCATCCTGGCCGCTGTAGGTGCCCGCCGGGATCACATAGCGCGTCCACAGGTCCAACCCGCCATCGGCTTGGGCCATCTGCTCATCGGTGAAGTTCAGCAGCGTGACGCCATCCCCCATGCTGGCAAAGGTTCGGCTGACGGCCCCGGTGGGCACACCGGCGGGGGTGGACATGCCCACCACCTGACCGTTCTGGAGGGCCTCACCGGAGGGGCCATAGCCGACATAGACCAACTCATAGTCATCAACGCTCATGCCAAGATTGGCCATCAGCGTGGTGTTAGAGCCCAAGGTCCCGGAGTTGCGGCGACCCAAGGCCAAGGCCTCGCCCTTCAGGGCTGCGAGGTCACTGATGGTGCCGGTATCCACCCGGTCGCTGGCGATGGCGAATTGCTCCACATTCTGCCACAGCATACTGACGCTCCGCAGTTGATCCTGCTTGCCATCCTCTTCCAACGGTCCAACGCCGTTCCAGGCATAGTAACCATAGAGACCCTGGAGGATGGCGAACTGCGCCTCATTTTCCCGCAGCAGTTTAACGTTTTCGCCGGAGCCAGCGGAGTTGATGGCGGCCATGCCGATGCCGAAACCGGGCTGGAGCCTGACTTTCACCAACGTGGCGACGGCGACGCCGACGGGGTAATAGGTGCCGCCGGTTGAGGCGGTGGCCAGGATGTAGTTGGTTTGGGCCTGGGCGGCGCCCAGGCTGACCAAGGCGGCGGTGGCAGCGGCAGCAACGGTCTTAAGACCGGCGCGCAGCATTTGCGGCAGGCGCAGTGTCATCATTCTTCTCCCTAGACTTGGCTCTGGCGGCCGATTTTGGCGCGGGCGCTGGTCCCTCGGTTCGGGGGCTTGCCACGCTCACGGGGTGTGACAATAACGCGCTTCTGCCAGGGCGCAATGGAAAACCACACATCCGGTGGGGTTTCGATCGGTGACGCCCCCGGGATTGGGGCTGTGGGGTTGTCTAGGCAGGTAGGACACGCACTAGAGCGCGTCTCACTTCCCTTGACCACCCCGCGCCCCCACCCGGCCACCCACGCCAGTATCGTACCACTGGGTGGCCGGGTGGGGGCGGCCAGTTTGGAGTGGGGGGGGCTGGCGTGGACTCTATCTCATCGAAACGCGCACTAGCTGGCTTCGTGATGGCCAACCGCCTCAACAAAGATGCCCCAGTTCTCCGCGTTGACCTTGGCGCCGTCCGGCAGGTTGGCGGCCAGCAGTTCAGCGCGCTGGGCGCCATACACGGTGTAGCCGCCCACCGACACGTCCTCGGTACCCATCAGCAGGTGGGAGAGTTCGTGGACAAAAGTGTTCATTTTGCTTTGGTTCCATCCGCCTGCATCCACGGTCCCTCCGGTCATGGGCAGGTAATCAGGCAGGCTGCCCCAGGCGGACGAGATGAACATGTTGTTGCCGGCGAAGCGACTGTCGCGGGTGGTGGAACTGCCGGGCAGGCTGCGGACCTTAAAGGTTACGGTGCCGGTTGAGGGGAAAGCGGCCGCATTCTCTCCGGCATCACCTCGGCCGATGCCACCGCCAGCTTGTTTGACGACACCGCGTCGGCCCACCTTGATGGTCCGAACGTTGGCCTGTGAGCGCATGGTTGCGATTTTCCGCCGGGCTTCGCTCTGGAAGTCAGCGCTGTTGTCGCCGAACCAGCGCAGCAGGGCGTCATTGGCGTTGCCACTGCGGATCCTATCGGCGGCGTTTTGCAACGCTGCCATCACCAAAGGCTGCCATTTCTTGACGATCTTGCCGACGTCGAGCGCGTTTGAGGAAAATCCCATGCCAAAGGTTCCTTGTTCTTGGGCTGAAACACCAGTTTGCTGGGGGCCTTCGCCAGATGCTGTCTGAGGTGAGAGACCCAGAACCCTCAAATCGGTAATTGGGCTTAGGTCATCCGATCGGTCGCGTTACGCTGATGGTTATGGCAATGTTGAGAGCGGATGCGCAGCTTCGGCGTGTATGTTCCGCATGACGAAGGTTTTCCAGCATAGATTATTGAGTTATGCGTATTTGGTCAATGTCGAAACGTAATCGGGTATGAAACTTCCTAGAAACTACCCAATTTTAGAGATCTATATTGGGTTTTCTCGTGGACTGAACCCGCTGGTGATCTAGAGGCGCTTTGGAGAAGGCGCCTGTGCGCAGACCCGTGACGCGCCCCCTCAATCCGGTCATAACCCGGTTATCTCCCTCGCTCTTTCTGCCCCACCCTGGACCTGATCCATGAGCCCCGCTGCCTCCCCAGACCTTCAGCCTCGCCCCGCTTCCGACGATCCGACCATCGCCCTGGTCTCCTTGGGATGCCCAAAGGCGCTGGTGGATTCAGAGCGGATCCTGACCCAATTGCGGGCGGAGGGTTATCGACTGACCACCCAGGACATTGCTGGCGCGCAGGCGGTTATCGTCAACACCTGCGGGTTTCTGGACAGCGCCAAGGCGGAGAGCCTCGCAGCCATCGCTGAGGCGCTGGAGGATAACGGCCGGGTCATCGTCACCGGTTGTTACGGCGCCGAAGAGGCCGCCATCCGCACCGAGTTCCCCCAGGTGCTGGCCGTGACAGGCCCGCAGCAGTATGAGCAGGTGGTGGACGCCGTCCATGCCGCTGTCCCGCGCCCCCATGATCCCTACACTGATCTGGTGCCGGAGGGCGGCTTGAAGCTCACCCCTCGGCACTACGCCTATGTGAAAATCTCCGAGGGCTGCAATCACCGCTGCCGGTTCTGCATCATTCCGGCCATGCGGGGCGATCTCGCCTCCCGCCCGGCCCAACTGGTGCTGCGGGAGGCCGAGCGTCTGGCCAACGCTGGCGTCAAGGAATTGCTGATCGTCAGTCAGGATACGTCCGCCTATGGGGTGGACCTGCGCCATGCCTCCAGCCCCTGGCGGGGGGCTCCGGTGCGCGCCCATATCACCGATCTGGCAAACCGACTGGGTGACTTGGGAGTGTGGGTCCGGTTGCACTACATCTATCCCTACCCCCATGTGGATCAGTTGATCCCACTGATGGCGCAGGGGCGGATCCTGCCCTATTTGGACATCCCCTTTCAGCACGGCAGCCCGGAGGTTCTGGGCCTGATGAAGCGTCCAGCCTTCGCAGAGAAGACACTGGATCGCATCGCTGCCTGGCGGCGGGACTGCCCCGATCTCACCCTGCGGTCCACCTTCATCGTGGGCTTTCCTGGGGAGACGGAGGCGCACTTCCAGGAGTTGCTGGATTGGCTAGACGCGGCCGAAATCGACCATGCTGGATGCTTCCAGTATGAGGATGTGGCCGGGGCCGCTGCAAATGACCTGCCGGGCCACGTGCCGGAGGCGGTCAAGGAGGAGCGATGGCATCGCTTCATGGCCCACCAGCAGGGCATAAGCCGCCGCCGCCGCCAGCGATGGGTGGGCCGTGTGGAGCCTGTGCTGATTGATAGCGTGGATCTGGAGGAGGCCCGAGGCCGCACCCGCGGGGACGCCCCGGAGATCGACGGGGCCGTTATCATTGAGGAGCCGGGCGACCTCAACGTGGGGGATCTCGTGCCGGTGCGGATCGAAGAGGCCAGCGACTACGACCTGTATGGGAGCGTGGTCACAGGCTCATAGAGCGCGTGGGGGGCAAGGCAGGTGCGACAGGCTCCACAGCAGGGGGGCACCAATTCCAAATCGGTGCCCGCTGCTGTCGGCGACCTCAAGCCGCCTTGTCGATCTTGTCCATCTGCTCGGCCACGATCCGCTCATGGTGATCCAACTCGGCGGGGCGGGCTTTGGACAGGTCCAGTTCCGGGGCCATGGGCCCGCTGGTGCGGATGCCCTTGAGCGCCAGTTTGAGCATTTTCCAGGGGCGCTTGAGGGCGTCATCGGCGGCGGTGGGCTCATAGCCGCAATGGGCCATGCAATCGGCGCACTTTTCGTAGGCGCCGGTGCCGTAGCTATCCCAATCCGTGGTCTCCATCAGCTCCTTGAAGCTGTCCACATAGCCTTCTCCCAGCAGATAGCAGGGCTTCTGCCAGCCAAAGACATTGCGGGTGGGATTGCCCCAGGGGGTGCACTCGTATTGCTCATTCCCGGCCAGGAAGTTCAGGTAGAGCGGGCTATGGCTCAGCTTCCAGCGCTTGGACCGATCCTTGCGGGTGCCGCGGGCCAACAGATCGCGGAAGAAGCCCTTGGTGCGCTGGCGATTGAGGAAGCTCTGCTGGTCCGGGGCGCGCTCATAGGCGAACCCTGGGGACAGGGTGATGCCGTCGATGCCCAACTCGACCGTATAGTCCAAGAAGGCTTCCAGATCTTCCACCGGATGGTCATCGAAAACGGTGCAGTTGACGCTGACCCGGTGGCCGGCGGCCTTGGCAGCGTGGATGGCGCTGACCGCCTTTTCAAACACACCCTCCCGACAGACAGACTTGTCGTGGTGCGCCTTCAATCCATCCAGATGGATGGAGAAGCTCAGATACTTGCTCGGCTTGAACAGGTGGAGCTTCTTTTCCAGCAGTAGGGCGTTGGAGCAGAGATAGACATACTTTCGCCGGGCGACGATGCCTTCCACAATTTCGGCGATACCGGGATGGATCAGGGGCTCGCCGCCGGGGATGGACACCACCGGGGCGCCGCACTCATCCACCGCGGCCAGGCAATCCTCGACGCTCAAGCGCTGCTTGAGGATCGGCATCGGGTAGTCGATCTTGCCGCAGCCGGCGCAGGCGAGATTGCACTGAAACAAGGGCTCCAGCATCAGGACCAGCGGATAGCGCCGGTTGCCCTTGAGTTTCTGCCGCAGCATGTAGGAGCCGATGGCAACCTGCTGATGAAACGGGACGGACATGGGGCCTCGTCGGTGTTAGGTGCCAGCCGGGGGGCGGCTGAGCGGCGGGATGGGGGGCGGCCTCGGTGTGTCGTGGCCTGTCTTATTCAGCGGCGGTGGCGCTGGCGTCGGTCAGTTTGCGGGGCAACTTGAACTGCACCTGCTCCACCACCCCGTCATGATCACGAACGGTGATGGCGCGCAGGCTGCCCAGGCGGGCGACAGTTTCCTGCACCAACGTTTCCGGGGCGGAGGCCCCGGCGGTGAGTCCCACGGTGCGGACACCCTCCAGCCATGCCGGATCAATCTCCTCTGCATCGGCGATCAGGTGGCTGGGGACCCCAAAGATCTGACCAATCTCCCGCAGGCGGTTGGAGTTGGAACTGTTCTGCGCCCCAACCACCAACAACAGATCAACGGAACTGGCCAATTCGCGGACAGCCGTTTGGCGATTTTGCGTCGCGTAGCAAATATCACGGGTATCCGGGCCGATAACGGCTGGGAAGCGCGCCTTCAGCGCCTCCACAATGTCCTTGGTGTCGGTGACGGATAGGGTGGTCTGGGTGACGTAGGACACGCGCTCCGGATCGGCCACGTTCAGGCTGGCCACGTCCTCAGCCGTGCCCACCACATGGACGGTCCCTGGGATTTGGCCCAAGGTGCCCTCCACCTCCGGGTGGCCGCGATGGCCGATAAGGATCACATCATATCCCTGGGCGGCATAGCGACGACCCTCGATGTGGACCTTGGTCACCAAAGGGCAGGTGGCGTCGATCACATCCAGCCCTTGTTCGCCGGCGGCTTTCTCCACCTTCTGGGCCACACCATGGGCGCTGAAGATGGTCACAGCCCCCGTGGGCACCTCGTCCAATTCCTTGACGAAAATCGCCCCCTTGGTGCGCAGCGTGTCCACCACCCGCTTGTTGTGCACGATCTCATGACGGACATAGACCGGCGGGCCATAGATCTGTAGGGCGCGCTCCACGATTTCGATGGCCCGTTCAACGCCCGCGCAGAAGCCACGGGGGTTGGCCAGGACGATCTCCAGCGGTGTCGGGTCCTGGGGGGAGGCGGAGACCGCAGGGGGCGTGGCGGCGGCTGTCATGAAGGCACCTTCACGGAGAACGAGACGTTTTGCGCGGGCGGCAAACCCCCGCGCGGGATCGGTGCACCCACCACACCGGGAAAACCCGTGCATGGCGCTGCGACTTACAATGCACTTGGTGCCAGAAACCCGGCCATCAGGACAAGAGCCCAGGGGTCACAGGTGTGTAACAATCATCACAACATGCACAACCGCAGGGCAACAGTGCGGACGATGTCGCCCGGCGCACAGCGCAAAGCCGTCGCCGTCAACTGGTCCTGCCCAGCAGATCGCTGATCGCCACCTGCAGTTCTTCGGGTGTGAAGGGTTTGAACAGCAGCGCGTCCGCGGCATAGACCTGAGCCAGTTGCAGGCCGTAGGCGGCGGGCAGGGTGGCACTGCCGCCGCTGATGGCGATGATCCGGCACTCTGGTCGCGCGTTCTTCAGGTGGCGCACGAACTCAACACCGTCCATGCCCGGCATGACGATATCGGTGACAATCACGTCGAAGTCCGGCGTGTGCCCATTCAACAGGGTCAGGGCCCGATCGGCGCTTTCCACCGCTGTTACCGTGTACCCAGTTTCCTGAAGGATCTGGGTGAGAGTTTCGCGGGTTTCCCGCTGATCTTCGACGAACAGGACGGTAGCGGACATAGCGGGTCAGGTCACTGGTCTGATGATCGGGCGCAAACGCAAGTGACCCTTGCTGCCCGCGGGAAAGACGGTGGCTGGCCGGTGGTGTCCATGACCAGAAGCCACCCCTGATACTGTAATCGGGCCATAACGAAAAGCCTTTTGGTCGAACGCATGGCGGTGTCAGGAGGGTGAGAGCGGTATGAGAAGGTCGAAGCGGGTACCTTTACCAGGGGTAGAGGTCACGTCGATGCGCCCCCCCACCGCCCGCACCAGGGCATGAACCGACGGAAGGCCGAGGCCCGTGCCGGCCCCCGGCGCCTTGGTGGTGAAAAAGGGGTCAAACAGACGGTCAATGGTCTCCCGATCCATGCCGGCGCCGGTGTCACTGACAGACAGCGCACAGTGCGCCCCGGGTTTGAGGCCCCGTAAGGCGGCAGCCTGTGGGGTGAGGGGGGAAAGCCGAACGCCAATGCTGATGACGGCGTCATCGGCACCGCGGCAGGCATCCACGGCGTTGCGGACCAGATTGACCATGATCCGGGTCAACTCGGTCTCGGTCAGGGGCAGCCGCATATCGCCGTCGGCCACATCAACGCTCAGCGTCATGGGGGCTGGCACCAGCGTCTGCAACCAGGACTGCATCCTGGGGATCACCTCGCTCAGGGGGACACCCAGCCCTGACCGGGGGCCCTCACGGGACAGCCCCAGGATATCAACACACAGGTCCCTTAGCGTCCGCGCGATCCGCACAGCGCCGTCCAATTGGCCCGGATCACGCTGGGCCAGATGGAGATAGTTCATCAGCGGCTGAAGCAGATTGTTAATCTCATGGGCCAGGCTGCCGGCCATTCGGCCCAGGGCCTCCTGCCGCCGCTCCCGGTTCTCGGTTTCCAGGGTATCCAACTGGGCCGTCACATCCCGCGCGACGCCGCGATAGCCTCGACCCTCAGGGGAGGGGACGCCGGAGAGCTGCAGCACCACTGCGCGCTCGGTGGAAGTGGGGTGCACCCGGACCTGCAGGTCGCTGAAGGGCTGGCGGGTCATCATCATCCCAGCCACCCGCAGGCGTTCCTCATCGGCAGCAAGGCTATCCACCAGTCGCTGTCCCACCAGGCTTTCCGGTGCAAAGCCGTCCTGGGTGCGGGACCCCCGGGACACGAACGTCAGGGTCCCATCGCTATCCGTTTCCCAGTACCAATCCACGGAGGTATCCAGAAGGGTCCGGAAGCGGCTTTCAGAGCGGCTGAGCGCGGCCTCCATCTCCTTGCGGCGGGTGATGTCCGACACGGTGGTCAGCTTATAGGGCGCGCCTTGGGAGTCCTTGAAATGGCGGGCGGTGACCAACACCGTCCGTGGGGACCCGTCCTTTCGCACCACCTGCCATTCGCCCGGGATTTCATGCAGTTCGCCAAACAGGAACCCGTCATGCATGGCAACGGCCATGGCCCTGTCCGCCTCTGGCACCACGAGGGTGAACGATTGGCCCAGGACCTCTTCAATCTCGTAGCCATAGGTGGACAGCCATGCCCGATTGGCGGCCACGATCAGCCGGTCACCATTGGTGATGCAGATGCCCACGTCGGCAATGTCGAAAATGGTGGGGAGGAAGTCGCGCCACGCTTCGTCTGACACCAGACGCTGGGAAGCGGCGCCCGCCGTTGCTTGGGTCATGAACAGCGGATCACTCGTCGTCGGTCACACCGGACCGGTGGGCCAGCAGGTGGCGCAGGATCACGTCCATGCTGGAGGCCAGCGTCAGCCGCTCCTCCGCCGTCAGTCCGCGCACAGCCTCGGACAGCACGGCCAGCGGATCCTCACTCATCAACTCCCGACCCGTATCCGTGAGGTCGAGCCGGTGGGTTCGGCGGTTGTCAGGCACGGCCCGGCGCTTCAGGTAGCCTTTGCGGACCAGGGCGGAGATGGTCTGCGAGGCGGTCCCATGGCTGGAGGCATGATAGCGGGCGAAGGATGTCACGGTGCGCGCCGTGTCATTCGCACGGTGGAAATAGCGCAGCGCACTCCATTGCGCCGGATTAAGTCCGGCGCTGAATCCGCGGGCGTGTGTGAGCCTGCCAATCTGTTCCAGCAGTTCCGACACCGCCCGATCCGGGACATCCAAACGGGAAGAGGGCGCGTTCATGGTATTTCCAACGTTACCAACTGGTCGTCACCCTATACGATCCTCCCCATGCCTGTAAATGGCGCGTCACAGGATGCGCTGCCCGTTCAGGGGATGCTTGACCACTTACGCCATTCCGCCGCTGATTTAGAAAGATAATGTCCGAGGGTGCGGGGCCCAGGTACCGTCAGATCGGGGTGGCCAGCATGGATTGCAGCACCTCGTGATAGCGCGGGGCGATCGCTTCCTCCGTGAAGCGGGATTGGACCTCTTCCCAGCCGGCTTCCACCAGATCTTGGCGCAAGGCAGGCGACTCCAGCACGCGCCGAAGGCGTTGCGCCAGTGCGTCAGCATCCCCCACGGGGGTGATCAGACCGTTGACGCCATCCTTGATCAGCCAGCGGGGGCCATGGGTGTCGGTGGCAACCAGAGGCGTGCGGGTGGCCCAGCTTTCGATGATGACCGTCCCGTTGGGTTCGTGGTTGCTGGGCATCACAAACACATCGCCACTGCTGAACAGCGCAGCCTGATCGCTCCGCCAGCCCAGCAGCCGGACCCGGTCCCCTGTGCCGGTTTCCTCGATAACCCGCTCCAGTTCCTCCTGATAGGGGCCATCGCCAGCGATCCACAGGTACACGCCAGGCAGGCTCTGTACGGCCCGGATCAGCACGTCAAAGCCCTTGACCGGATGCAGGCGGCCCAGGGTGACCACCAGTGGCGCGTCTTCTGGTGTGTCCAGGCTGGCCCGGTCAACCGGCTGGGTGCGGCGCAGACTGGTGAAGTTGGGGATCACCGTTGTTCGATCCTTCGGCCATCCCTGATCCACGACGTGGCGCTGCAGGTCCGGTGTGATCAGGATCAGGTGATCGCAGGTCTGGTAGTTCTTGATCTTGTAGTAGCCCCCCAAGCGTGCAGCGGCGACATAGCTGCGTCGCTGGGGCAGATGCTGGGAGGCGCGGTTCATCCAGGCCAACGCGATATCTGGCTCAAACTCCTGGATCAGCCGATCCACCTGCCATTGGCTGAACGGGTCCCAATTGCCGCCGAAACGCGCCGTCCGCGGGTCACAGCCCAGGCTGCGAAGGGCATTGACCCGGTGCGGATGGTTGCGGACGATCTGGCGTTGCACAAGACCCAGCGTGTCCGCCCGGCGTTGCAGGGCGGCATTCAGGGTCACAAAGAAAGTCTCCGCCCCACCCTGGGGCGCACCACTGAGCAACTGGATCAGGCGCATGGCGGCGTGTCACTCCCAGGAAAGGGGGGGATCGGCCAGGGCCTGCACACCGCCTTCGGTCAGCGGGCGCAGGCGGGATAGCACCCTGCCAGCGTCCTCGCCATAGGGGGCAAGCCGGCTCAGCAGGTCGGCGCTGGCAAGCCCGCTGGAGAGCAAGGCTTGCAACTGCTGGATCGGGGCCGGCACCCGGGGATAGGCGGTGATTGGGCTGCGGGCGTCGGCCTCCAGGCCAATCTCTGTGCGGGCGAAGCGGATTGCGTCGCGCAAGTCGCCGATCTGGTCCACCAAACCGCGCTCCAGCGCCTGCTCGCCCGTCCACACCTGCCCCTGCGCCAGGGCTTCCACCGCCTCCGGCGTCAGGTCTCGCGCGTCAGCCACGCGGGTAATGAACTGCTGATAGGTCGCCTCCAGCAGGTTTTGCAGCCGCGCACGTCCGGCGGCATCCAGCCCGGTTGAATAGTGCCACTGGCCATTGGCGCTGGTCTGCCCTTCCAATTCCTCCCATCGGATGCCAAGGCGCTCCGACAGGCCGCGGATATTGGGCAGGGCGGCGGTGACCCCGATGGATCCGGTGAGCGTGCGCTTGTGGGCGAAAATCGTATCGCCACCCAGCGCAATCCAATACCCGCCACTGGCGGCCAGATTGCCCATGGAGACGATCACGGGGGTGTCCTCGATCCCTGCCAGGGCGTGACGGATGATCTCCGAGCCCAGCGGGGAACCTCCACCGGAATTGATTCGCACAACGATCGCACCAATGGCGGGATCGGCCGCCAGATCCTCCAACAGCTTGGCGTAAGCGTTGCCCTGGATCACCGGGCTGGACAGCGCGCTTTCCTTCTCAGACCCGCCGGGACCGATGGTCCCGTCCAAGAAGACAACTGCGATTCGCGGCAGGTCATCGGGATCCGGGTGATCCCCCAGGCCCAGATAATCCCCCAGCCGCAATTCCTCCGGCGCCTCCAACTCCGGGAACCAGGCGGTGGCATCGCGGCCAAAGCCAACCCCGTCCACCAGCCCAAGGTCCAATGCCTGCTCCCCTGTGTAGGGGCCGCCGCGCAGGCGATCCAGGGCGTCGGCTGGGGACAGCCCCCGACGATCAGCCACCGTGGAGATCAGCACATCGTCAACCAAGGCAATCTGCTTATCCAACTCCCGCCGCTGGGCCGGGGTAATCCCGTCCTTGTCCAGGAAATTGAAAATGCTCTTGGGCTCGCGGAAGCGGAACACGTCCACCCCGATTCCGGCCTGCTCCAGCATGTCCTTCAGGAAATAGAGCCTGGCGTTGATGCCGGTGAGGGCCACCATCCCCACTGGATTGACAATGATCTCATCGGCGGCCAACGCCGCGAGATAGGGCCGGTTGCCCCCGCCCAAAACGCTGCCATAGCCATCGGAGTAAGCCACCACCCGCTTGCCCGCCTGCCTGAAGGCCGCGAGGGCATCGCTCAACTCGGCGATTTGGGCAAGGCCCAGGCTGTGGGTGCCGACGGTCATGTACAGCCCGCGCACTTGGTCATCGCGGCTGGCCAGCCTGATGGCGGAGATCATCTGATGCAGCGTTAGTCCAGCCCGGCCTTCCAGCAGGTCCAGCGGGCTGGCGGTGGCCGGGTTTTCCCGCACCGCGCCGTCCAGCGTGAGGGTCAGAAGGATCGCCGTCTGGGGGTCGTCGGGGCGGGAGGGGGCCGCATTCATGGCCCGGAAGACCAGCACCATCACCATGATCAGCGTAATCAAGGTGGACAGACCCAGGGCGATCAAGGTCCCCTTCAGTCCGCGCCAAACCCACCCAAGCAACTTCATCATGGCCCGTCTCCCTCCCCGGGTGGCTCTGGCGGCAGGGGCCAGGGCAAGCCCGGACCCGTGCGGTCCGGTCCCTGGCCATTCTGCGCCCGGTCGCGCAACAGATGGTCGGCCAGCACGCAGGCCACCATCGCCTCCAGCACCGGGACCGCCCGTATGCCCACGCAGGGGTCATGCCGGCCTTTGGTCACAATGTCCACCTCCTGCCCCTGGCGGTCGATGCTGCGCCGGGGGGTCAGAATGGAACTGGTGGGTTTGATGGCCACGCGGGCCACCAGGGGTTGCCCTGTGGACACGCCACCCAGGACGCCACCGGCATGATTGGACAGGAAGACCGGTCGCCCGTCCTCGCCCCGGCGGATCTCATCGGCATTTTGCTCTCCGGTCAGGGAGGCCGCGGCGAATCCCTCCCCGATTTCGACGCCCTTGACAGCGTTGATGCCCATCAGCGCGTGCGCCAGATCAGCATCCAGCCGGTCATAGACGGGCTCGCCCAGACCGGGGGGCACACCTTCAGCCACCACCTCCAGGACGGCGCCGCAACTGCTGCCTGCTTTGCGGACCTGATCCAGATGGTCCGCCCACGCCTGCGCAGCCACCGGGTCCGGGCAGAACAGGGGGTTTTGGTCCACTTGGTCCCAGGCCCATCGGCTGCGGTCCAGGGGTAGGCCGCCCAATTCCACAACCGCGGCTCTGATGACGACGGTCGGGCCCAGCACCTTGCGCGCCAGGGCGCCGGCAGCC
>CAZCBM010000066.1:0-7637 GCA_964496805.1 uncultured Rhodospirillales bacterium
TGCCGAAGAACATCCTAATGATCGGCCCCACCGGTGTCGGCAAGACGGAGATCGCCCGTCGGTTGGCCAAATTGGCGGCGGCGCCGTTCATCAAGGTGGAGGCAACCAAGTTCACCGAGGTGGGCTATGTGGGGCGCGATGTGGACCAGATCATCCGCGATCTGATGGAATCGGCCATCGCCCTGGTGCGTGAGGAGATGCGCGCGGAGGTGAAAGCCCAGGCGGAAATGGCGGCCGAGAGCCGGGTGTTGGATGCTCTGGTGGGCGCCACCGCCACGGAGAGCACGCGCGAGAGTTTTCGCAAACGCCTGCGCGCCGGCGAACTGAACGAGAAGATGATCGACATCCAGATCCAGGAACCACCGCCCAACCCCTTCGCACAATTGGACATTCCCGGCATGCAGGGGGCACAGATGGGCATGCTCAATCTGGGGGAGATGTTCGGCAAGGGGATGGGCTCACGCACCAAGCCCAAGCGTATGACCGTGAGGGAAAGCTACACGGTTCTGGTGGGGGAGGAATCGGACAAGCTGCTGGATGATGAGCAGGTGACCCGCACCGCGCTGGAACGGGTGGAGAATGCTGGGATCGTCTTTCTGGATGAGGTGGACAAGATCACCGCCCGCTCGGACATGAAGGGCGGCGATGTCTCCCGGGAGGGGGTGCAACGGGACCTGCTGCCGCTGATCGAGGGCACCACCGTCTCCACCAAATATGGGCCGGTGAAGACCGACCACATTCTGTTCATCGCCTCCGGCGCCTTCCATGTGGCGCGCCCGTCCGACCTGCTGCCGGAGTTGCAGGGCCGCCTGCCCATCCGGGTGGAACTGCAACCGCTGACGGAGGCGGACTTTCGGCGCATTCTCACTGAGCCCCAGGCCAGCCTGATCGCCCAGTATCAAGCACTGCTGAAGGTGGAGGGGGTTGAATTGGTCGTAGAGGAGGATGGCATCGCCGCCCTCGCCCGGATCGCCGCGGAGGTCAACCAGTCCGTGGAGAATATTGGGGCGCGGCGGCTGCAAACGGTGCTGGAGCGGGTGCTGGACGAGGCCAGCTACAGCGCCAGTGACCGGCCGGGGCAGACCGTCACCGTGGATGAGGCCTATGTCCAGGCGCAGATGGGCGAGGTGGCGGCCGATCAAGATCTGTCCCGCTATATCCTCTAAAGGGCGTTTCGGTGAGATAGAGCCCACGCCAGCCCCCCCTCCAACTTGGCGGTCCCCACCCGACCACCCATTGGCACGATACTGGCGTGGGTGGCCGGGTGGGGGCGCGGGGTGGTCAAGGTAGGTGAGACAGCCTCTAAAGGCTGGGGCGGGCGGCCTCGACAATGCCGGTCCGTCTTCAGCGGCGCCCCGGACGGGTGGCCATGTAGCGGGGCGCTGAATGCGGCATCAGCGCCGCCTTGACGCTCCAAGGGACAGTCTCTAAGCCATGTCACCGTTGGCTGGGGCAGCGGGCTTGCCCTGTGCTCCCGGGCCTCGTGTGGGTCGTCGGGGGCGGGCAGCCGCACGGGGGAGAGGGCTGGTCGCCATGGAGCCAGGACGATGGGAACCAGGGCTATGGGAGCCAGGGCGATGGACCCAACAGGATGGGACCGGGACGCAAGCCGGCGGCAGGCCACCCTTCGCTGCACGCAGGGGCCGGCCCTGGTCGCCAGGCAAACCCGGTGGCAAACAGAAGACGCTCAGCAGGCATAGGGCTCGCATCGTGCACTCCAAACTCACCGAGACCCTGGACGGATGGCGTTCTGCCCACCGGAGCGAGCCCCACCCATGAAGCCGCATCCGCCGACCCCCGCTCCTGAGAGTTCAGGCTCCAAAGCTTTTGCTGTCCGGATCACGCCGCAGCACCAACGCACCTGGCGCGATGATCTGGCGGAAATCTGGACCTATCGGTCTATCGCTTTGGCGCTCTCGAAGCGATCAGTGTCTCTGCGCTACAAGCAAACCGTCATTGGGATACTTTGGGTTGTTTTGCAGCCATTGGCATCCACCGCCATTTTCACCTTTGTCTTTAACAATTTGGCCAAGGTCGAGACTGAGCAGACGCCGTATCCTGTGTTTGTGTTTTGTGGTTTGCTGATGTGGCAGTTTTTCAGCCGCGTATTGGCTGAGGGCACCAGCAGTTTTATCTCAAACGCCAATTTCATAACAAAGGTATATTTTCCACGCCTGATCATTCCCATGATTGGCATTGGTGCAGCGCTGATCGACTTCTGTGTCGCCTTCGTCATCTTTCTCATTGTCATGGTGATTTATGGTGTTATGCCGCCGTGGACGGTGGTGTTTTTGCCATTGATCATGATTGCGGCAACACTCTTTGGCTACAGCATGACTCTTATTGTTGCGCCAACGAATGCCATCTATCGGGATTTGACCCATGTGATGCCGTTTGTCATCCAATTGCTGATGTATGCAAGCCCCGTGGTCTACCCTGCGACGTTGGTGCCGGATGCGTGGCGTTGGCTCTATGACCTCAATCCTGTGGCGGTGCTCGCCACCTCCATTCGTTGGTCATTGCTGGGGGAGCCGGCGCCAAGTCTTCTGTCGCTGGCGGTGTTTTGCCTGATTACTGCCGGGACACTGATCATGGGATGGCGGGTATTCCGGCGTCTGGAAGCCACCATCGTGGATCGGATTTGAGGATGGGCGCGATGGGCAGACAAGGGCGGCGAACACCATGACCCATGCTGTTGTCGTTCGGGATATCGGCAAGCGTTTTCGCCGTGTCAGCGACTTTTCCCATGGTCCTGCGGGCAATTTCCGTGAGTTGCTGCGCCAGATGGTGGGCGGTCTGCTGGCCCCCGCCAGTACGGCCGCACCGGACTACTTCTGGGCCATTCGGCATCTCAATTTTGAGATCGACCATGGGGAAGTGGTGGGCATTGTCGGGCGCAATGGTGCTGGCAAGAGCACGCTGCTCAAAATCTTGTCGCGCATCACCGCACCATCCGAGGGGGAAGCACGTCTGTTTGGCCGTGTCGGTGCTCTTCTAGAGGTGGGCACAGGCTTCCATGATGAACTGACAGGTCGGGAAAACGTCTTTATGAACGGCGCTATTCTCGGCATGACCAATCCAGAGATACAGAAGCAGTTTGATGCCATCATCGACTTTGCTGGCGTCGAAGATTTCATCGATATGCCAATCAAGCGATATTCCAGCGGCATGAAGGCGCGTCTGGCATTTTCCGTCGCGGCGCATCTTGAGCCGGAAATCTTGATTGTGGATGAAGTCCTGGCAGTGGGGGATGCCAAATTTCAGCGCAAATGCCTGAACCTCATGGGCGATGTGGCCAAGACAGGTCGCACCGTCTTGTTTGTGTCACATAATATATCAGCCGTCCGTCGTCTATGCACACGCGGTATCCTGTTGCGTGACGGCGGCGTGGCGATGGATACCAAAGACGTTGATGCTGTCATTGCAGGGTATCTTGAGGCAGACGAAATTGAAGAGCAGCCATTTTGGCGTTGTCCTGATGATTATTCGGGTGGGGAGTTTATCCGACCACTGAGTTTTCGTCTGGCAGGTGGCGACGGCCAAACGTTGGGCGGTTTACTCAGTTCAGACCGCGAGATTTGGGTGGAAATGGAAGCATTCTCGAAGAAGGGCCACCCGGCCTTGTTTATGGGGTATGCTCTGTACAACAAGCAAGGGGACCTTCTGTTTACCAGCTGCTCCCATGACCACGAGGATGCTCCCGATATCCCCGCTTATCCAGCCCACCTGTCGTTCAGGGCGCGTTTGCCCTCCAATCTCCTGGGGGATGGTGAGTATTCGTTGCACCTCCTGGCGGGGGTACGCCATGAAGAGCAGTATCTGTGGCTGCAAAACAGCTTCATCCGGATCAAGCTGGCCATCAGCGGCAACCTCATCCAATCTGGGGCCTTCGATCCCCAGCAGCGCGCCATGCTAGCGCCGGTTCTGAATTGGCAATTGTCGGTTGGTAGCCCAAATGACTAGCCCGAGTTTTCTTGTTCAGCCATTTAGGGGTGTGGAGTAAGCGATGCCTGATGTTCTCTTTTCTTCCCCGCATCCCAATCCGTGGTATCGCCAGTTTCCCACAGAAGAGCCGGTGTGGGGTGACTGGCGCTTTCATTTCGCCAGTGATCTGGATCGCCCCTATGATTATCTGGTGGCCTTCGATGATTTGGCAGCCCCTGTCAAGCCGCGTTGCCCACTCAGTCATCGCCTGCACGTGTCCAGCGAACCGCCCAGTATCCTCCAATATCATCCACGCTTTCTGGCGCAATTTGGCAGCGTGATCACCCAAGATGTGGATTGTGATCATCCCAATCGGCTTGCCATGCAACCGGGCATGAATTGGTACTTGGGCTGGAACCCAGCGCATGGGGATGGGCCAGGAGCGTTGAGTTTCCAAGACATCGCCAATTTGTTCGACAAGCCCAGGACGCGCAATCTCTCCATCATCACCTCCAACAAGACGTTCACTGAAGGTCATCGCCGTCGCCTTGCCTTTGCCCAAGGCATCAAAGACAGTCTTGGGGAAGAGATAGATTTGTTCGGCCGTGGCTTTCGGTCGATGGATGACAAGCTAGAGTCGCTTGAGTATTTCAGGTTTCAAATTGTCATCGAAAATTCTTCATATGATGACTATTTTACTGAGAAGATTATCGATTGCATATTGGCGGGCGTTTATCCAATTTACTATGGCTGCCCTAATCTTGAGAAATATCTGCCGGCTGGATCCTTTGTGCGTATCGATATTGGTGATGTTGAAGGCTCTCTGGCTGTCATCAGGAACGCTCTGGAGCAGCGGTTCGATGTCATTCATCGTGAAAAGTTGCGAGAGGCGCGAGACTTGTTGATGCATAAGCATAACATGTTTCCTATGCTGGCAGACCTATTGCCAAAATTGGCGGGCGAAGCAAAGGCCAATCGCCCTGATGATGCGTTGTTCCGGGGACAGATGTTACCTTTTCGGTCTCGACAGTTTGAGGCGGCGACCGGGCAACTGGGGTCGATGATTAATCGACGGGCGCGGAACCTGCTGAGAAAGAGCAAGATCGCCCATCAATTGCTCGCCTTTTACAGAAGGGTGAGGCGGTGAGCAGCGGGGCCGATCCAGTGCCAGACCGTTCTGTCGATGTCGTGATACCAGCCTATAATTGCACGGCAACTATTGTCGAAACTTTGCAGTCGGTTTTCAATCAAACCCATCAACCGCGCTGTATCTATGTGGTTGATGACGGATCAACAGATGGCACTGTCGCTCTCGTCAAAGAGCTGAATTCCCCACTTGTCCAGGTACTTGAGCCTGGGCGGGGCGGTGTGTCTCATGCCCGTAACGCCGGGATCAAGGCGGGGTCAAGCCGGTATGTGGCTTTTCTGGATTCCGATGACCTTTGGACTCCGGACAAGCTTGAAAGGCAGATTAAGGCTCTGGAGCAGAATCCTGACTGTGATGTTGTGCATTGTGTCTTTCAACGTATCGATGTGTCTTCCGAGGTGATCCCAGAGTCAATTACCATTCCAGAACGCTCTGGTAGTATATTTGAAGATATTTTGATTCATGAAGTCACTGTGGGCGGCTCGGCGTCTGGTGTCCTTGTGACCCGAAAGGCAATCGACTCAATTGGTGGCTTTGATGAGCGGCTGAGCTTTAGCGAGGATGTGGATTTTTGGGTCAGATTGGCCTTTAAGTATCGGTTTGCACTGGTGGATAAGCCGGTGGTGCAGATCAGGGTTAATCCGGCCAGTGCGACGCGGACATCAGATCCAGATCGCAAGTTTCTTATTCCGCTCCATCACTTCATCTATCTCGATAAATGGACGGACCATAACGCACTTTCTTATCGTAATCTCTTCAGGCAATACCGACGTATGGCAATGGCGGTCAATGCCAACCTGAGTAAGCCTCGGAAAGTGGTTTCCTTCTATTCGAGAATTAAGTCTGAGGCCCCGTCATTTCACAAGCAATTCTGCAAAAATTATATATTTTTCTTTGGTTGCCTTTTTTATGTCGTTAGCTGGCTCCTGATTCAAAGAGTTGTGAGGCGGCTCTCCCCTGCCCGATAGTGGTTTGTGCGACTGTTTTTGCAGCCTATTGGACAGTTTCAAATGTCTCGCGGATCGTCCAGATTTGCCCTGCTGCGTTTGAACACGAAATCACTCGCGCGTCATTGTTGTCACTACCCCCATTGACGGTGTCCAGACACATGGAAGGACCGCGAAAGAGATTAGTTAAGCGATATCCACCCTGCGGATCCGCGCGCACCACCCATCGTTGCCCGCTTGCGCCGTTGCAGGGAGACATCCGGGCTTTGTTGTCCGCTACCCCACCATTCACGGTATCCAGGCACATGGTATTACCAAAAACCTTCGTGGTTATAGTGAAGTACTGGTCGGTACTATAGACAAGCCGCCATCGCTGACCAGCCTTGTTGGCGGCAAGGGTTACACCGAAAAAATTGTCTTTCGTCCCACCCTGATACACGTCGAGCTGGTACTCAGTGCCGCGCCAGTTATTTGAGAAAATATGGTATACGAAAGGGTTGAAGTTTTGAGCGATCGCGCTGGCTGGCAACAATAGCAGGGCGGATACGAAGGCAATGATACGGATCAATTTAATCTCCCAAGCTCAAGAAGACTTCGATGTAGATTGCGATTAGCCTAAAGAAGTATGTGGGAACATGCGGTTAAGTGTCTAAACTGGACACGCTTCCGGTTCGGGGGCTGAATGGATCGTCAACGCTGGCGAAGCGCTGCTTGGTTCCGGTGCCGGATTGGTGGACTGCCGATGGGCCCAAGGGCGCCGATAAGGGTAGTGTTGGGACAGGCGCCTCATCCCGCCCCCTTTCCTGGCGTCCTTTTGGCCGGTCCTCCAAGTGGGGGGATGGGCGCTTGCCCCGGCTTTGCCTGACCGCTGCCCTGGCCATGCCCCCTGAGGCGCGGTAGCGTAGCGAGGACTGTTAGGTCCCGCCCTGGCAGTGTTGCCGCGTTCACAAAGGGCCTCTCGCCATGCGCTGTCTGCTGCTGTTGACCCTCTGGTTGCTGACCTGTGGGGGGGGCCATGCCGATCCCAACATGTCGCCCGCAACCACTCTCACGGACCGTGACTGGCGTTTCCTCCAGTTGGGGGATCATCGATTTGAGGGCCAACGGACACCGGCCACCCTGCACCTGGATAGCGGGCAGGGGGAGGCGGTGGCGACGTTGGGCTGTAACCGAATCCGCAGTCCTTATCGCCTGCAAGGGCAGGAGGTGACCGTGGGCATGGTGACCCGCTCAGCCTATCCATGCCCGCCGTCTGTGCGGCGCCTGGAGCGCCAACTGACCCGGCTGTTGCCCACCCTTCGGACGTGGCGCGTGGAGGGGGACCGGCTGATGCTGAAGGACGGTGAGGGGCGGGTGATCGCGACCCTGGCGGCCACCGGGAACGCTCCCCACCGTCCCCCAGAGGAACCGCCCTCAAACGCCCGTCAGGAGCCTCCACAGCCTGATCGAGGGGCGGCGGCCCTGGATCATCCGCTCCATGACCAGGCGTGGCCGCGCGCGGCCGCCGCCTGCACCAGCATGCCGTGCGCGACATCCAGCGCGACGATACGGGCCGCGCCGAAGCGCTCGCGCAGCCGGCGGGCCTCGCGGCCCGGACCCGAGCCCAGGTCGGCGACGAC
>CAZCBM010000066.1:7647-9823 GCA_964496805.1 uncultured Rhodospirillales bacterium
ATGGGAAACCGACGGAGCGGACGGCGCTCAGCCGGGTGGTGTTTGACAGCCGACAGGGGACGGTTACGCTGAGCCTGGGGTGTAACACGCTCTCTGGCCCAGCAAGCGTTGTCGCCGATGAGGGGGCCGTTCGCTTCGGGGAATTGACGCTGACGGAGGCCGATTGCGGGCCGGCGTTGAATGCCGTGGAGCGTCGGCTGTTCGAGGCGCTGTCCACGCGGACCCTACGGGTGGACCATACCGAGGGGGGGGCCCTTCTGCTGCATCCGCAGAGCCACGGCTCTGGGATGCCGCCCCCGGCGGTGCTGGCATTGGAACCGTTCGACTGACAGGCCAGACTCACGGGGCTTGGAAACGGGACGGTTGGACGGGAGGGCGTGAGCCCCCGAAGGCGGGGGCCAGGGTGAAGAGACTCAAGCGGCCCGGTCGGTCCGCCATCATGGCGGCCAACCCCCAATGCCCTGGCCTGCCTACTCCTGAGACCAACGGCAGACTACCGCTCCAGGGCGGCCACCAATGCGGCAAACAGCGCTTCACCGCTGAGGGCGGCGCCCGCACTGGTGAGGTGGACACGATCGCCAAAGGCCAGCTTGGGGTCGGCGAGGCTCCATTCGTTCATGCCGCAGGGCTGCCCCATGACGGCATCCCACGGCCACCAGGCCCATCCCCGGGCCTCGGCCAGATCGATCAGTGCCGTGCGCACCTGCGCCAGGGCCGGCGGTTGATGCCAGTGGCACAGCGCAGGGTCTCCGCTGGCCAGGGCGGCCCGGTAGGCCAGCGGGTCCTGGCATGGCTCCGCAAGGGGGCGGCAGACCGGCGGCAGGGCATCGCCGTCGGAGGGCTGGCCCGTTTCCTTGCAAAAGCTGGGGTGCCGCAGCGCTGCGGGCGGAGTCACCACCAGGAAATCGGTGCCGCCATCGTCCAACCCCAACTCGCGCACCACTTGGGCGACGTCCCGGACGTACGCCTGCACGTCCAGATCGTCGTCGAACCCCTCATTGGTGCCGAAGGCCAGCACCACCAAGTCAGGATCGAAGGCCTCCACCTGCGCGCGGGTTAGGCTGGGGTCCAGGCGGGCCAAGTGGGTGGCCCGAGCCCCCACCACCCCCAGGCTGTCGTACAGGACACCGGGGCGGCCGCTTTCCAGCCCCCATCCCAGCAGCACCATGTCGCCACTGTCCACCGAGAGCGTCAGGCGCTTGCCCGGGCGCTCAACGGAGGCGGTCAGGCGGATCAACTCTGGCGCCATCAGTTCCAGCGACAGCGGCAGGGTCTGGCCGTCCAGGGTCAAGGACGGCACCGCGGAGACGTCAGCCGCCAGCAGGTCCAGGCTGACCCGGGCGATGGCGTCGGCGAACTCCGCCTCCCAGGTCAGGGTGACCGCGCCGTCGCCGCCGGCGATGACCCGGGTGCCTGCCAGGGCGAAAGGCCCCGCCTCCCGGTGGCGAACATGATCCAGCACCTGCCAGTCGCCGGTTTGGGCGATGGTGGCACCGGTGGGTCGGTAGTAGCTGAAGGGCATGGCCGGGACCATCAGGGCCCGGCCGGCGTCACCATAGCGATCCTGTAGCAATTGCCGGACGCGGCCGCTGAAGCGATCGCTGGCGGTCAGGCTGTCCCCCAGATGGAGGATGCGGACTGTTTGCCTTTGGCCCCGGCGCAGGGCTGAGAGGGCGGCGGCGGTGCGGGTAAGGGCCTGAGGATGGGTGATCGGCACCGACGGGGCGCGGAGGGCAGCATCGGGCATGGGGGTCTGCGCGCACAGGGGGGACGGGAGAAGCCATAGCAGAGCCACGGCCAGAGCGGTTAAACGATGGCGCCCGGCGCGCCCTCCCTGAGCGGGCGCCGCCCGAGAGGACATCGGCTTTGAGGAGATCGACTGTGACGGCGCCAACGGTGCGGGCGTTAATGGTGCGGGGAGCCGGCTGATTTGGGAGGCGTAGACGACCGCGTCGTGCCGGGAGGCTGGGGCCACCCCGGCCTGTGCGGAGGGTGAACACCGTCGCGGCTGACCTGCCTAGCCCACCAGAGACCCAAGCCGCGACTCAATTGGCCACCGGCGATGCGGTTGCCGCCGGCGCCGGGTCTGCGGTCTGCGTCGCATCGGCCGGGGCCACCCGCAGCCGCATGGGGGCGGGCTCGATGACGGGGGCATCAATTACCGGGGAATCGGGGG
>CAZCBM010000066.1:9833-13919 GCA_964496805.1 uncultured Rhodospirillales bacterium
GCGTCGCATCCACCGCCGGCGTGATCACGGGGGCCGTCGGGGGGGCGGCGCTGCCTGCTGCGGGGTCGGTCGCTGGCATCGACGGACCCTCGCGGGTTGGCGTCGCCTGGGGGGAAGGCCTGAGCCCAGGGGTCGGCGTAGTCATCGCCTCTGGTGAAGAGGGGGGCGCCTCGGTCGGTGGCTGCGGCGAGCCATCCGTCCCTGCCTCACCCGTATCACCGGGCGCGCTGGCGGGGGTGACGCTGCCGTCCTCCTGCGCCGGGACCCGGGGCGGCAACGGCGGTGCGCCACCGGCCCAGCGACGGGGCGTCACCAAGCCATCAATCAGCGCGACAACCGGTCGGTTGATGTGGTCGTAGCCGGCGGCAGTGAAGTGAATCCCGTCATCGTCGCGGTACTTGCGGCGGCGGCCATTGACGGTCAGATACGGGCTGTAGGCGCCGGTTCCCACCATGCTGGGGGTCCAGGCATCAATGAAGGTCCCACCCCGATACTCTGTCTCGCCCTTGTAAATGCGGTTCATCCGGGCGTAGTGGCGGGACATGTGCTCGGCCCGGGCAATGGGCAGGCCCACCCAGACCACCTGGGCGCCGGTCCGTTTGAAGGTCTCGATCATCGTGGCCACGCGGCGGCCATACTGGCGATCCCAGTCCGCTTGGGAGATTTCCACCAGCGCCCGAGCACTGCCTGGGTCGGTCAGCGCTTGGCGATCATTCAGACCGATGTTGAACACGATCACGTCAATGTCCCGCCGGTTGGCCAGGGCCTGTTGTGCCACGGTCATCCAGTCGTGGAAGTCCCGGCGGGCAAGACCGCTGGAGACCTTTGTGTTCTGTTCCACCCGGACCCGGGAATTGCCGGCATAATGGCGGTAAAGGCTGCGATAGAGGCCGGCCGCCATGCTGTCCCCCATCACCAGGACCCGGACGGGCTGGTTGGCGGCCGCAGCCGTGGGGCCGAGAGCGGCCAGAAACAGGGCGGACAACAGCAGCGCGACAGCACTGCGCAAGGGGCCAAGACGCATGGCAAGCGGAACCCTAAAACAAAAGCTTCGACAGGGCGTGGTGGGACGGGGCCGGCCTGGGCCTGCGGGCGGCTGACGCAGCCACAGTGCCTCAGTGCCTCAGCGCGTCCGGGGCTGCCGGTTTACGGGCCCACCCCCGATCCGTGCAGCCAGCCACACCCGATCAACGGCCCAAGCCAACGCTGGTTCAGACCGCACACAACAGACCGCCCCATAGACCACGGGTCGGGAAGCCAGGGCAAGCACACTTGCCCGTGTGCCCCCCTCGCGCGCGATTGTCAGGGGCGCCTGGCGTCCTTGCCGCAACAACCCGATGGGCAGGGAGCGGAAATTGCCCTTGCCGGCGACGGTTTTGATTGAATTTTAGCATTCGACCGCGAAGTTTGTGCTCCCTGACCGTGCCCCTCCCCTTCGTTCTCACCTCAGTCGAGCCCATCATGGAGTTGATCCTCGCCATCCTGGGCGGCTTCCTGAGCGCCCCCCTTGCCTATATTGCGCACAAGAATGCCGCACGGGCCGTGGCGCCGGTGATGGCGCTGGTGCCGTTGGCCATCTTTGTCTACTTCGCCACCTGGGTCCCGACCCTGCTGACCCAGGGGCCTCAGACGCTCAGCCTGGAATGGGTGCCGGCGCTTGGGGTGCGGTTTGCCTTCCTGGTGGACGGGCTCAGCCTCACCTTTGCGCTGTTGATCAGCGGCATTGGCACCGGCATCGTTCTGTACGCCGGGGGCTATCTGAAGGGGCATGCTCGGCTGGGCAGCTTCATCGCGTTCCTGCTGATGTTCATGGCCAGCATGCTGGGCTTGGTGCTGGCCAGCGATTTGATCACGCTGTTCATCTTCTGGGAGTTGACCAGCATCACCAGCTTCCTGCTGATCGGGTTTGACCATACCCGCCAGGCCTCCCGCCGGGCGGCCGTCCAGGCGCTGGTGGTCACCGGCGGGGGCGGTTTGGCCTTGTTGGCGGGGATCGTGCTGCTGATCCTCATCACCGGGCAGACCGACCTTGCCACCATCCTGCAGGGGGATGCCGCCGCGGTTCTGGCGGACCCGCTGGCGGGCGCCTGCCTGGTGCTGTTGCTGGTGGGGGCCTTCACCAAATCGGCTCAGGTGCCGTTCCATTTCTGGCTGCCCAATGCCATGGAGGCACCCACCCCGGTGAGCGCCTTCCTCCACAGCGCCACCATGGTCAAGGCCGGTGTTTATCTGGTCGCTCGCCTGCATCCCCTGTTTGCCGAGCACGCGCTGTGGTTCCCGGTGCTGGCCGTCTTTGGCGGTGCCACCCTGGTGGCGGGGGGGCTGCTGGCGGTGCGCCAGCATGACCTGAAGCTGATGCTGGCCTATACCACGGTGGCCTCGCTGGGCCTGCTGATCATGATGCTCTCCGGCGGGTCGGAGAAGATGGTCCTGGGCGCGACGCTCTATTTGGTGGCCCATGCCCTGTTCAAGGCCTGCTTGTTCATGATCGCCGGGGGCGTGGATCATGAGGCGGGAACCCGCGATATCCGCCTGCTGGGTGGGCTGCGGCGGGCCATGCCCCTGACGTTTGTGGCCGCGGGGTTGGCCGCGCTGAGCATGTCCGGGGTCATCGCCACCTTCGGTTTTGTGGCCAAGGAGATCCTCTATGCCGCCACCACCCATGAGGGGGTGGCGGGCTGGATCATCACGCTGGCGCTGTTGGCGGGCAATGCGCTGATGGGCGGGGTGGCCCTGGGCATCGTCTGGTATGTGTTTTTTGGCCCGAAGGTCTCCACACCAAAACATGCCCATGATGGGCCGTGGCTGTTGTGGATCGGGCCTTTGGTGCTGGCCGTGCTGGGGGTGGTGTTCGGCGTGCTGCCGGCGCTGACCGCGGGGGAGTGGCTGATCCTGCCCATGGCGACAGCGATCTTTGGCCAGACGGTGGACTATACGCTCAAGCCCTATCCCTATGAGTTTTTGCCATTTGCCCTGTCGATGCTGACCCTGGGGCTGGCGGTGCTGTTGGCGCGGGCGCTGGTCCGGGCCCGCGCCTGGGTTGACCATGGTTTCACCCGCATCGGCTGGGGGCCGGATCTGGGCTTCGATCAGGCGGTGCGCGGCATCCTTGGGCTGGCGTCGTTGCTGCGGCTATCGGTACAGACGGGTATGCTCCGCACCTACATCCTGGTGCTGATGCTGACCCTGGCCGGCATCCTGTCCTACAGCGTTTTGCGCTTGGGCACTTGGCCGGACCTGGCGGCCCTGGTGGGCGATCTGCGGTGGGATCGGCTGAACCCCTATGAGCTGGTGTTGCTGGGGCTGGCGCTGGTGGGGGCGCTGGCCGTGCTCACCGCGCGCACCAAGATCCAGGCCCTGATCAGCGTCAGTGTGGTGGGTATTTCCATCGGCCTGGTGTTCATGGCCCTGGGCGCCCCGGATCTGGCCTTCACCCAGCTGATGGTGGAGGTGTTGTCCGCCATCATCCTGACCCTGGTGCTGATCCGCCTGCCCCTGGACCGGGCCCCCATGCGGGCCAGCGATCATGCCGCGCGGGATTTCGTCATCTCGCTGGTTATCTTCTTCGGCCTGTTTGGCCTGCTGGCCAGCGTCACCGCCCTGGATCTGGACCTCACGCTCAGCCAGTATTTTGGCCAGACCAGCTACATCCAGGCCCATGGCCGCAACGTGGTCAACGTCATTCTGGTGGACTACCGGGCGTTGGATACGCTGGGGGAGATCTGCGTGGTCCTGGTGACTGGGCTGGCGGCAAGCCTGCTGATGCGCCACCGCGGTACTGGCAGCGCAAAGGCCAAGCCAGAGGTCCTGGGGGCTGGTCCGGCGGAGCCGGACGCCCCAGTGCTGTCCCCCAGCGCCACGCCTGATGCGGCCCCTGCGGCTGCCCCCACCATCGGCACGACCCCGGCCAAAGGAGCCTGAGGCCCATGGAAAGTCTGATCCTGCGTGTCTCCACCCCGTTGCTGACCGTGATGATGGTGGTGTTCAGCATCTTTGTGCTGCTGCGTGGCCATAACGAGCCCGGCGGAGGCTTCATCGGGGGGCTGATCGGTGTGGCGGCGCTGGCCACCTATGGCATCGCCGCCG
>CAZCBM010000067.1:0-13696 GCA_964496805.1 uncultured Rhodospirillales bacterium
GGAGAAGCCCTGCGGGGCCACCGGCTCCTGATTGGCCAGGGGCGCGATGGGATCAGGACCGCGACGGGCCGGCTGGATCAGCACCTCGGTACCGGTTTCGTCGAACTTCAAACCCAAGGGCTTGATCGCATTGGCCAACACGAGGCGCCAATCCTGGCCACCGGTCCAGCTGGCGGTCCGGGCGCGATCAACATCGGCGGTGAAGGCAATGGTGAATTCCGGTGGGATCACCTGGGCGGCCACCACCTCAACCGGCAGGTCACGGCCGAAACCGGTCACCACGTCCTGGGGCGCTGGCGCCGCCACAGGGCCGCTGGCCACCGGCGCCTGGGGCTGAGGAACAGTGCCAACAATCTCAAATCCAGCTTGCGCCGGTGCAGCCAGAGCCACGCCCGTCAGCGCCAGCATGGCAGCCATGCGATATCCCATCCGACCCGTCATGATGCTTCAAGCTCCTAACGTCATCGCGAGCGCCCTGCCCGCTGTCCCAGCAGGCGTGCAGCCCGGAAACCATTGAGCGTAGGTAAACCAACGGTTAGCGCGTTAACAAGGCTTCAAGCTCTCCCCCCAAGCCCTTGAGACCACACAGGCGCGGGCCGTGACCCATGGGTCACATTCCCCTGAGCCCACCGCGGGAGCCCTGTCAGCCGGGTCGCCCTTTGCGCTTGGTCTTGGCGGTGGATCCAGGGTGCGCGCCGCCGTCCGCCGGCTTTTTGCCCGGCTTGGGCTCCGGCTGACGCAGGTGGGCAACAAGGCGCTGACGGTCGTTTGTCCAGTTGTCAACGATGGCTCGCGTTCGGTTCCAAGGTACCGCGGGCCGGTGATTGCGGGGCTTCAACACCCGTGAGCCCAGCCCGCCCACCCACAGCTTCGGATTGAGAAGCTGCAACACCCCAGCCACCTTTTGCCGGGCCAAGCGCATGGCGGCGACGACGGTTAGGCCCTCCCGCTCCGCCCACATCAGCACCCCGATCAAAATGATAACGCCGACAATGACTTCCAGCGACGGGCTCACAGCGGCCAGCAGCAGAAAGGCAGAGGCACGGCCATCCAGCACAAAGAATCGCGTGGGCCGCATGGTTTCCCGCCAATGCATGGATCACCGCTCCTGCGTCAGTTGCCGCTCTCGGCCATTTCATCCTGGGCACGGGAGCGCGCCTTGATGATCGTCAGTGTCTTATCGTCAATCAGGCCCTGGGCAAAAGCCCGCTCCGCTGCCACCAACATGGTCTGCCCTTGCCGTTTGAGCAGTTGGCGCGTGAGTCGGGGCCATTCCTCGATGGGGTTGCGGAGCAGATAGTCCCGCACCTCCTCATCAAAGTTCAGGAACTCACGACAGGCGGTGCGCTTGCCATCCACGGTGCGCAGCAACACCTGGGTGATGACCAAGCGCAACGACTCCATCAGATCGATGGCGCGGGCCTGGCGCTCCTCGGGACTGAACACGCTGGTCATACGCCGCACCGTCTCCGCCACGCCATTGGCATGGACCGTGGCAAACACCAGGTGGCCGGTGAGGCTGGCTTCAGCAGCCGCCCCCATGGTCTCAGGATCGCGGGCTTCCCCCACCAGGATCACCGCCGGCTTTCGGCGCAGAGCGTTGCGGACGCCGGCGGCGAAGTTCGGCAGATGTCGCGGGATCTCCGTCTGGCTGATGAGGCTGGAGTCGCTGCTCACCCCCTCATACGTGAACTCGATCGGCGCCTCATAGGTGAGGATCTTCCGGTTGCCGTCGGGGTCCTCCAGCATCCGTCGGATGATGCCCGCCAGCAAGGTGGACTTACCGGAGCCGGTGGGGCCGGTGACCAGGACCAACCCCTGCCGGGGTGTGCACCCGTCCAAAATTTCCTGCTCAATGCCGAACTTGGTCAGGTCCGGCGGCATTTCCGGCATGGTCCGGCAGGTGATCTGGATCCCGTCCCCACCGTCGCTGAGCACGCCGGTGGCGTTCACGCGGAAGCGATAGCGCTCTCGGCGACCGGATTTGATCTCATAGCTGATGTCGATGTCCCGGCCGCTGGCAATCTGCGCTGCGCCGTTGGAGCCGTAAATACGGTTGAGGACATCAATGACCTCAGCCGGTGACAGGATTCGGCGAGTGACCGGCATCAGGCGGCCGTGGATCTCAGCCCAAACAGGCTGATTCGTCTGAAACGTGATGTCGGAGCTGTCCTGTTGGGCACACCACATCAACAGGCGGTCCACCTCGGTATCAATCAGCCGGTGCGGCTCATCCGGCATCCGCATGGGGCTGTTTTCCCCCATATGACGCTTCTCCCCTCAGGACCCAATCGCGCCCTCGACCACCGATGGCAGGCAATAGCAGCGGTCCGACCGCCGCGCGCGGCCAGACTTGGCCCACCATGGCAGCAGGGTCAACGGAAGAAACGCCAAGGGGGTCAGAGTCGGTGGCCTGGGGTGGGGTCCAACGGTTACCGTCCAGGGGCCAGAACCTTATCCTGGGTGCCGGCCTTCGCCCTTTGGGGGCCATCCCTACAGTAAGGGCACCGATTTGGCCTCGGTGCCCCTGCTGTCGTTTACTGGTGGTGCCTCGGTTGATCCCCTCAGGGGCTTTGCCACTTCAGGGTCCGACGCCCTAAGGCCCGGTACTGCATTGGTCAACCGGGGCGGGGGTGGCTTAGGGGGTGGCAGGCGGAACTAGCAGGGCATCGATGTCCAGCGGCGCGGTCAATTCCAGCGGCGCGGTGGTTGTGTCTGCCGGCTGCGGAGCTGGGCCCGAGCCCAGCGGGCTATCCAGATCAGGGACATTGATCAGGATCGGGGTCCAGCCCTGGCTGCGCGGGTTAAGCTGCGCAGGGGAGGCGATGCGAACCACGCGCTCACCCACCCGGAGGGTATCGCCGCCGCCAGTTACGCCCTTATCCAGGGACGAGAAGTAAATCTCGCTGATCAACCCCAAGGACACGAGGTGCCGGTAGCGCGCCATGCCTTGGATATCGCGCTCCAGGCGGCGGACGTCATAGTCAAAGATCTCGTTGGCCTGAGCGATACCCGACTCCCAGCCTTCCCGGATGGCCTGGCGCCACAAGATACGCTCGCCCACATTCTTGGGGAGCAGTTGCGGCAAGGGAGCGTCGGGGAAGTCAAAGGTGCGAACCAAATAGTCCCGCCACGTCGGGGTGGTGCCCACCAGCTTACCCGGCGTTGCGATGCGATAAACGCGGTCGGCGCGGCTGGCGCTCTGTCCATCGGTGGCGATGGTATAGGCGTTCTGATCTTCGGAGACCACTGGCGGCAGCACGACACCGCCATTGGGCGCACGAATGACAAGCGGCGCGAATGGGAAGTTCCCGGTCAACTCCGTGTCCAGGCGCTCCAGCATCAGATTGATCTGGTTGGATCGCCACGCCAACCCGCCCTGAGCGCCAAGCGCCAGAGCGGTCTCGCGAATGGCTTCGCGTACCAGCGGCGGCACCTCGTCCAGCGCGGGATCGCCACGGGTGACGCTCAGTTCTTCCAGTTCTGAAAGGGTAGGCGGCACAACATCGGAGGAGAACTGAACCTCCAAGAACGGAACCTCGCTGGGCTCCTGCCCCAAGGGCGGGCCGCAGGCCGCCAACAGCGGTGCGCAGGCGGCCAGGATGGCCCAACGGACCATCGACGACATGCCATTAGTGGGCATAGCGGACCTCAACAACCGCCAGTTCGGCATCCACGGTGATCATGGCCCGGTTGCTCAACTGGTGCCCAACCTCCCGCAAGACATAGACGATCTGCTCATCCTGGGCGGTCACGTCCACGATCATCGGGACCGACGGCGCCTTTCCAACGGCCCGAAACTCATATCCCGCCGCAGAGGCAAGCCGTGCCACCAGCGGCTCAGCAGGCCCAACCCAATCCAGCGTAATCACGTTTCCCAGCCCCGGAGGCGCCACTGGCCCGACGCGACCGGGGTCGGGCACGGGCGTGCGGGCATTCTCCACAGCCGCAAGGCGGGCAATGGCGTCAGAGGTCCGCTCAGCAGCGGCCACCAATGACTGCGCCACCGGGTCCACCTCCGCGACATCCATCTGGGGGGTGGTGCCCTGGATGCTGGATAGGCCGCTGGTGGTCTGGCAGGCGCCCAGCGTCGCGCACAGCGCAGCCGCGAGACAAACCCGTCCCAAACGCGTCAGCACAGTCAGGCTGCTCATGCCCATGGCCCCTTTATGCGATGCAGCAAACACCCGCGGAATCCCGTGGCAAACCAAAACAAGCGGGTCCCAAAAACAAGCAGGTCGAAAGACCCGATGAGACGACCCAGTAACGCCGCCATCTCCGCTACCCCTTTCTCAGTCGATGCCCCCGCAAGCGAAAAACGCTCGTGAGCGGGCACCACGACCCGGCGCACCACGCGGCGCGCCGAGGGGATTAGCAGCGATATGCCTGGATCAACTAACTGTTAAGAATGGCCTTGGCAACACGCAAACCCGGTTCCAAGGTGCCTTCTGGTCAGCCCCGTGGCAGGGCGGCAACGCCTGCGATTGGGCAACACGCAGCCAGCGGGAACAAGGGTCAGGCTGACCCGTCCAACTTTTGCGCTTCGACCTCAGCTTGGCGCGCTTTTTCTTCTTCTATCAGTGCCTTGCGACTGAGTTTTCCGACCATGGTTTTTGGCAGGGGTTCGGTGCGGATCTCCACGTGCCGGGGCATTTCCAAATCGCCCACCTTATCCCGCAGGAAGCTTTTGACCTCAGCCGACGTCAGCGTGACACCGTCGCGCACCTTGACCCAGGCCTTCACGGCCTCACCGCGGCTGCCATCGGGAATCCCGCCCACAACAACCTCTTCAACCCCTGGCATTGAATAAAGAGGCTCCTCAATCCGTCGGGGGTAAATATTGTACCCTCCCACCAGAATTAGATCTTTAATTCGGTCGACAATGAACGTGTAACCGGCCTCATCAATATAACCCACGTCCCCTGTCCTAAAGTAGCCATCGGCAAATGACTCGGCGTCCGCCTGTTCATTCTGCCAATACCCCTTCATCACTTGCGGACCTTTGATGCAGATCTCGCCCCGCTCACCCTGAGGCAACCAGGTGGTGGAGTCGTCAAGGCTGAGGATGCGTACGTCCGTCCCAGGCATGGGCAGACCGATGGAGCCAGCCTTGGTCTCACCCGGGATGGGGTTAGAGTGAGTCACGGGGCTAGTCTCAGACAGGCCATAGCCCTCCACCAGCATGCACCCGGTCGCGGCCTCAAAATCGTGTTTGAGCTTTGTCGGCAAAGGCGCCCCGCCAGAGACACAAAAGCGTATGGATGATAGATCGTATCGATCCCGCTTCTTGTTATCCAAAATGGCCTGAAACAAGGATGGCACGCCGACAACAAAGGTGGCGCCATGCTTGTCGATGGCTTTTAGGATCCGGTCCATATCAATCCGCGGGATCATCACAATCTTGGCCTGTTTCTGTATGCCCAGATTAAGGATGATGTTCATCCCAAAGATGTGAAAGAACGGTAGAATGGCCAAAACCACTTCTTCGCGCATGCGATAGACATGATTATAATAATGGCCCGCCTGGTTCATGTTAACTGTCAGGTTGGCATGGGTGAGCACGGCCCCTTTGGGAACACCGGTGGTGCCACCCGTGTATTGTAGGGCAGCCGGATGGCTCAGCGGATCAATACTCACCGGAGCGAAGGAACCGTCATTGCGGATTAGATCATCATAAAGCGTGACATCCGGGCGCTTCGGGATGTCAGCAACGTCTCGCCGCCGCGCCACATTGAAAAGGATGCGGGTAGTGCCTGGCAAAATCGCACTCATGGAACAAACAATCACCCGGTTCAGGGTGTCGCTGGCCACCATCAGTCGATCAACCTTGTTGAACAGGTCGGCAAGGTCTAGGGTGACCATACAGTTCGTGCCACTGTCACTTGCCTGATGGGCCAACTCCTTGTCAGAATAGAGCGGATTGAAGTTCACCACCGTGCACCCCGCCCGCAAGGCGCCGTAATAGGCGATGGGGTAGTAGGGAACATTGGGCAGGAACATGCCGATCTTGGAGCCGGGCCCGTAGCCCAGGCTCTGGAGACCTTTGGCAAATCGATCGGCCGCATCGGCGAAGTCCGCGAAGGTGGTGGACTTATCCATGAAGTCGAACGCCACCCGGGAGCCGGCCTCCTTCCGCGCCACGTCCAACTCATCATCCACCCGACCATAGGCCAGGGGATGTCCCCACCTCACCCCATCGGCCAGACTCTTGTCCCAATCAAAGGAGGGCTCGGGGATGGAAGCAAAGGGGCCGCTCATGGGGGACAACTCCGGTTGGAAAAGGCACAGAAGGGAAGAGGGAACGCGGGGCTGCGACGGGACAGCGCAGATGCTTATGTTGGGTTGCCCACAGCACGATCAAGGAAGCCCAGATCTTGCAGCGTGCTGTTGACCCGCATCATGGCCTCCGTCTTCGCCGCATCGCTCATCCAACTGGCAGTGATGGCATTGTGGTTCAGGCGCACGATCTCCGCCGCGGACAGGTCCAGGGCCTGCTGAACGGCGCGGAAGTTCTCCACCATATAGCCGCCGAAATAGGCTGGATCGTCACTGTTCACGGTGGCCCGCAGCCCCAGGTCCAGCATCCGACGCAGCGGATGCTGCTTGAGATCATCGACGACACACAATTTCAGGTTGGACAGCGGGCACACGGTCAACGCCATCTGGCCGGCCGCCAATCGTGCCGTCAGGCCCGCATCTTCTAAAGAGCGGTTGCCGTGGTCGATCCGGTCCACACCCAAAATTTCCAGCGCTTGCCAGACATAATCCGGCGGCCCCTCTTCCCCCGCATGGCAGGTCAAGCGGAAACCATGGGCCCGCGCCTTGGCAAACACTCGGGCGAACTTCTCCGGCGGATGGCCCACCTCTGCACTGTCCAGGCCCACGCCGATAATCCGTTGGCGATGGGGGAGCGCCTCCTCCAAGGTTTGGAAGGCCTGCTCCTCGGTCAGGTCCCGCAAGAAATGCAGGATCAAATGGCTGGAGATGCCCAGCTTGCGCTCACCGTCCTTCAGGGCGCGGTCTATGCCGTCCAGCACCGTCAGAAAGGGGATTCCCCGCTGGGTATGGGTCTGAGGGTCGAAGAACACCTCTGTATGAATGACGTTCTGGGCATGCAGCTGCTCCAGATAGGCCCAGGTCAAGTCATAGAAGTCCTGTTCAGTCACCAGCACCTGCGCCCCGGCATAGTACAGGGTCAGGAAGTCCTGGAGTTGCGTGAAGTTGTAGGCGGCAGCCACCGCATCGGCATCAGCGTAGGGCAGCGCGACGCCGTTGCGTTCCGCCAAGCGCACCATCATGGGGGGTTCAAGGCTGCCTTCGATGTGCAGATGCAGTTCCACCTTGGGAAGGTCTTGGATCAGGGCGGCCATGTCCATGGGGCAAGCTCCGACTTGGAAGAGGGGTACTTGGAAGAGGGGTAGCGATAAGAAGTCAGGGACTGAGCGTGGCCCCCGGGGTCGCGCTCAGAGCCACCTCAATGACATAGGAGGCCGCCTCGCGGGGGTGACCCAGTGGCAACACCTGGCTCAGGCTCTCCACGGTGCCGGCCCGGTTTTGCCCCTGCTCATACCGCAAGTGCGCCTCGAACTGCCGCTGCGCCACCGGGCGGGGCCGTCCCTGGCGCAGGATTCGCACCTCATAAGGGCGCCGCTGGCGCAGGGGGCCGCTGAAACCCCGTTCCGCCAGCAGGGTCACATCTAGGGTGATCTCAACCCCCTGACCATCGGGGGAGGGCCGGCAGGAGCCAGTGAGGTTCGTGAGCACCGCCACCGCTGCCCTGTCCTCGTCCTGGGGCCCTGCCATCCAGCGACGCGCCTGCGGTGCCAGCCGCACCTGTGGACAGGTGGCCCCCTGTTCAGCAATGATGATGGGGAGGTCTTCGCTTGCCGCGGAGGGCTGATCAGCGGGCCTCTCCTCCGAGGCCCGGCCGGGCTGTCCTGCGGAGGGCGGCAGCGCGGCACAGCCCGCCAGGACAAGGGCCGCACCCAGCCCTGCGGCAGCGCCTGCGACGGTTCGCACGGTCACGGCCGGCCTTGTGGTCGCGCGCCGTCTTGTATTCGCAAAAATCTGTGCCAACTGAAATCTCATACCGGCAACCGGGACACCGCAAACACCGCGAACGCTCTCATCGCCCGCATGCACCCGTCCGTCCCACAGGATCGATCCCATGACCCAATCGCCCCCGTCGCCCGCCGCTGAGCGTCCGCCGCTGAAGGTCCTTCTGGCGGCCCCGCGGGGATTTTGCGCCGGGGTGGATCGGGCGATCCTGATGGTGGAGCGCGCGCTGCAGAAGTATGGCGCACCCGTCTATGTCCGTCACGAGATTGTGCACAACAAGACGGTGGTGTGCGACCTGGAGGCCAAGGGCGCGGTCTTCGTCGCAGAACTGGACCAGATCCCGGATGGGGCGGTGGTTCTGTTCAGTGCCCATGGCGTGCCCAAGGCCATTCCGCAGGAGGCAACACGCCGGGGCCTGCAGTGGCTGGATGCGACCTGCCCTCTGGTTTCCAAGGTGCATCGGGAGGCAGAGCATCACCATCGGCAGGGGCGGCTGATCCTGCTGATCGGGCATGCTGGCCATCCCGAGGTGGTGGGCACCATGGGGCAACTGCCGGAAGGCGCGGTGATTCTGATCGAGGACGAGGCGGATGTGGCCGCCCTGACCCCGCCCAGGGACGTCCCCTTGGCCTTTGTCACCCAGACGACCCTGTCTGTGGATGATACCGCGCACCTTGTGGCCCGGCTGTCAGAGCGCTTCCCGGACATCGTGGGTCCAAAAACGGAGGACATCTGCTACGCCACCACCAACCGCCAGTCAGCGGTCAAACGCATCGCCTCTCAGGTGGAGCATATGCTGGTGGTTGGGGCGCCCAACAGCTCCAATTCCAAGCGTCTTGTGGAAGTAGCGCACCGTTATGGGTGCCCAGGCGGCACCCTGGTCCAGGGACCGGAGGACCTGCCTTGGCCGGCGCTGCACGGTGTGCAACGTTTGGGTCTGAGTTCCGGTGCTTCCGCGCCCGAAAGCCAAGTCCAGGCCATCTTGGCAGCGCTGCGGGAGCACTACACCGTCCAGACAGAGACGGTCACAGTCACCACCGAGGATCAGGTCTTCAAGGTCCCAGCCAGCTTGGCTGTCTAAACTCTCTTGCTTGGCGAATGCCTGCCCGTCAGTCTACAGCAGCGGACACCGATTTGGAATCGGCGCCCCTGCTATAGCGCGATGACGGGTGTGCTGAGTAAACCCGTCCCGTCGGGAGGGCGGCTCTTTGCCAGTAAATGCTGGCGAATAAGGGTTGGCGGGTTTCAGCGGAAACTCCGGGGTTCCGGCACAGCGCGGGCGGCGTCCGTGGGTCCGTCGGTGAGCAAGGCAAGGCGGTCAGTGGCGTCGATGATCTCTGCTGCAATCAGGTGGATCACCCCATCGCTGTTCTCCACGCGCCCCCGCACACGCAGCAACCGTGCCGTCATCACCTCCCGGCGGAACTGTTCCCCCATGGTGGGGAAAACCACCACATTGGCGACCCCGCTCTCATCTTCCAAGGTCAGAAACATGGTCCCCCGGGCGGAGCCCGGTCGTTGCCGGGTCAGCACCAGGCCGGCGCATGACACCATGCGCCCACTGGGTGTCTGCCCCAGGGTCGCACAGGCAACCACCCCCTCCGCCGCAAACCCGGACCTGAGCAGCGCCAGCGGATGGGTCCGCAGAGAAATCCCAGTGCGCAGATAATCCGCCACCACCTGCTCCCCCTCACTCAGCCCCGGCAACGGCGCTTGGTCCGCCTCCGCCAGAGTTCGGGCGGCCCGGGCCTCATCCGCTGGATGCAGCAACGGCAAGCTCGGCTGATCCTCCAGCCCGCGCACCGCCCAGCCTGCTTGGCGGCGGTCCAATCCCAGACTGGCAAAGGCATCGGCCTCCGCCAGACGGGTCAGGGTATCCAGCCGCACCCCGGCGCGCTGCTGCATGTCGGCCGGGCTGCGATAGCCGGAGCCGCGGGCAGCCACCAGCCGTGCCGCCTCCTCTTCCCGCAGCCCCTTGATCTGTCTCAGGCCCAGGCGCACCGCCCGCCGTGCGGCCGTTCCCGGTTCCAGGGTGCAATCCCATAGCGAGTGATTGATATCGGCCGCCCGCACCTCCACCCCATGCTCGCGGGCATCGCGCACCAATTGTTGCGGGGCATAGAAGCCCAGCGGTTGGGCGTTCAACAGGGCCGCACAGAACACATCGGGGTAATGGCACTTCATCCAGGCCGAGGCATAGACAAGCAGCGCAAAGCTGGCGGCATGGCTCTCCGGGAAGCCATATTCACCGAAGCCCTGAACCTGCTTGAACACCCGCTCCGCGAAATCCTGATCGTATCCGCGATCGATCATTCCCTGAATCATCTTCTGCTGGAAGCCCCCAATGGTGCCCACCTTGCGGAAGGTCGCCATGGCCCGGCGCAATTGGTCCGCCTCGCTGTCACTGAAGCCCGCCGCGACGATGGCGATCTTCATCACCTGTTCCTGAAACAGCGGCACGCCCATGGTTTTGGACAGGACCCGGCGCAGATCCTCTGAGGGGTAGACCACCGGCTCCTTGCCCTGACGGCGGCGAAGATAGGGGTGCACCATCTCCCCCTGGATGGGTCCAGGGCGGACGATCGCCACCTCCACCACCAAATCATAGAAGCATTGCGGCCGCAGGCGTGGCAGCATGGTCATCTGCGCGCGGCTTTCCACCTGGAACACGCCCACACTGTCCGCGCGGCAGAGCATGGCATAGACGGCCGGGTCCTCCGGCGGCAGCGTCGCCAGATCGTGGCGGCGGCCATAGTGGCGTTGCAGGAAGTGCAGGCCGCGCCGCAGGGCGCTCAACATTCCCAGGCCCAGGATATCCACCTTGATCAGGCCCAGGACATCCAGGTCGTCCTTGTCCCACTCGATGACGGTGCGGTCAGCCATGCTGGCGTTCTGGATGGGCACCAGTCGGTCCAACCGGGTCTCGCACATCACCATGCCGCCCGTGTGCTGGGACAGGTGGCGGGGAAAGCCCATCACCTCCTCCGCCAAGTCCAGGGTTTCAGCAATCAGGGGATCGGCCAGATCGATTCCCTCAGCCGCAATGTGCTCCCGATAGAGCGTGCCCCAACTGCCCCAGACTGTGCTGTTCATCCGCTCGATCAGATCCACTGACAGGCCCATGACCTTGCCCACGTCGCGGATCGCCCCTCGGGAGCGGTAGCGGATCACAGTGGCGGTCATGCCGGCTCGGTGGCGACCATATTTTTCATAGACATATTGGATCACTTCCTCCCGCCGCTCATGCTCGAAATCGATATCGATATCCGGCGGTTCCTTGCGCTCGGCCGAGATGAAGCGGGCGAACAGCAGATCCATCTGCGCCGGGTCCACAGCGGTGACCCCCAACACGAAACAAACCGCAGAGTTGGCCGCCGACCCGCGCCCCTGACACAGGATGCCCCGGGACCGGGCGAAGCGGACAATGTCCTCCACGGTCAAAAAATAGGGGGCGTAATTCAACTCAGCGATCAACCCCAACTCCTTGGTCAGGGTGGCCCTGACGGCCTCCGGCACCCCATCGGGATAGCGCCTGGCTGCCCCCTCCCAGGTCAGCCGCTCCAAGCGTTGCTGAGCGGTTTCCCCCGCCTCCCCCTGCACCTCGCTGGGATATTGGTAGCGGATCTGGTCCAGGCTGAACCGGCAGCGGGCGGCCAGGCGCTGGGTTTCTGCCAGTGCTTGCGGCCAGGGGGCAAACAGCCGCGCCATCTCCGCCGGTGATTTTAGATGGCGTTCGGCATTGGCAGCGATCAACGCTCCCGCCGCGGTCAGGGTCACACCCTCCCGGATGCAGGCCACCACGTCCGCCAGGCGCTTGCGCACGGGGCTGTGCAGGGTCACAGCGTTGGTGGCCAGCAGGGGCACCCCATGGCGGGCGGCAAAGTTGGACAGGATGCTCAGGCGGCGCCGGTCATCTCCACGATAGAGATGCTGGGCGGCCAGCCACAACCGCCCCTGCCAGCGCCCTGCCAAGGGCGCCAAGGCCGCCTCCAGGTTGCGCTGCGCAGCCAGTTGGGTCAGCGCCACCGGCGGCACCAGGGCATAGAGGTGCTGACGATCATGGGCCAGCACATCGGCCAGAAACAGCTGGCACGCCCCCTTCTCCGCCCGTCGCCGTCCCAGGGTAATCAACTGACAGAGATTGCCATAGTCCTCCAGATCGGTGGGGTAGCACAGCAGGCTCAGATGATCTTCCAGATCCAACTGCACCGCCGGGATTAAGCGGATGCCGGCGGCCTCTGCGGCGGCATGGGCGCGCACGATGCCCGCCAGGGTGTTGCGGTCAGTCAGGGCGATCGCCCCATGCCCCAAGGCGGCGGCCTGGGTGATCAACTCATCTGGATGGGAGGCGCCGTCCAGGAAACTGAAATTGCTGCGGACATGCAGTTCGACATAGGCGTCCATCTCACACGCTCCCCACCAGGATGGGACCCACCGTGTACGGTGGAAGGCGCGGTTGGCTGTCGCGCGCACCCCCTGCCCGCGCTACACCCTTGGGAAAAGACCTTTCCGTCCAATCCGAATCACCATCGCAGGAGACGCCCTCATGGCCCAACAGAAGATCACCTTCACCGGCGCGCTGGGGGAGCCGCTGGATGCCCGGCTGGACACCCCCGACAGTGGCATCATCCGCGGCTATGTTCTGTTTGCCCATTGCTTCACCTGCGGCAAGGACCTCAGCACCATCAATCGGCTGGCCCGGGCGCTGGGTAAGGAGGACATCGCGCTGTTCCGGTTCGACTTCACCGGTCTGGGGCTGAGCAATGGCGACTTCGCCAACACCAATTTCAGCTCCAACGTCCAGGATCTGCTGGCAGCGGCAGCGTTCATGCGGCAGGAACTGGCGCCCCCGGCGATCATGATGGGCCATTCGCTGGGCGGCACCGCCACCCTGGTGGCGGCGGGGCAGGTGCCAGAGGTTCAGGGGGTGGCCACCATCGGCGCCCCCGCGGATACGGAGCATGTGCTGCACCATTTTGCCGATCAGATGGAGACGATCGAGCAGCAGGGGGAAGCGGAGGTCAGCCTGGTGGGCCGGCCCTTCCGGGTCCGACGGCACTTCCTGGAGGATGCGCGGGCGCAGAATGTCAGCGCCGCCATTGCCGGACTGCGCCGCCCCCTGTTGATCATGCATTCCCCCCGGGACGAGACGGTGGGGATCGACAATGCCCGTGTGATCTATGAGGCGGCGAAACACCCCAAGAGCTTCATCAGCCTGGATCAGGCCGATCATCTGCTGATGAATGATCCCAAGGACAGCCGCTATGTCGCCCGGGTGCTCAGTGCCTGGGCCTCCTGGCATCTGTGACGCCCGTGGCGGTTGCGACTGGGCTGACAGTACTGGTGGCAGAGGACCAGGCGTCGTCAGGGGGGCCGTGCTCATGCAAAGGCCCCCTGCAAGAACCAGCGGGGCGTGACACCAGGGGCATAGAGCCCCTCGCGATAGAGCCAGAAACGTCGTCCCTGAGTGTCCTCAACCCGATAATAGTCCCGCACACCGGGCTCGCCAGCCGCCGCACCGCCTGCCATCAAAGGCACCCACCAGTCACCATAGAGCCGCTCTGGCCCATCCGCCCGACGCACCCGGTGCACCCGTCCGCGCCAGCGGAACAGCACCGGCGGATCATCGGGCACCGGT
>CAZCBM010000068.1:0-13643 GCA_964496805.1 uncultured Rhodospirillales bacterium
TCAGCAGGGCGCGCGCCTCGGCCACCGTCGCCGGGCGCCGGTTATAGGCGGGGCACAGGTCCACCACGCGCTGCACCAAGGCGGCATTGCTGGGGGCCAGGGTCTGTCGGTCCAGCCGCACATTGTCCTCCAGGCCGGTGCGGCAATGCCCCCCCAATTCAAGGCTCCACCTGTTCAAGGTGATCTGATCCCGCCCGATGCCGGCGGCCGTCCAGGTGGCATCCGGGGCCAACCGGTTCAGGGTGGCAACGAAGAACTCCAGGGCCGGGCGATCCACCGGCATGGCGTTCTTGACCCCCATGACGAATTGCACATGCAAGGGGCCTTGGATGGCTCCCGCCTGGGCCATCTCCACCGCCTTGTAGATCATCGACAGATCGAAGGCTTCGATCTCCGGCTTGATCCCGTAGGTTCGCATTTCACCGGCGAGCCAATCCACCAGATCGGGGCTGTTCTCATAAACGCGGGTGGGGAAGTTCACGGAACCCGTGGAGAGCGACGCCATGTCTGGTTTCAGGGGCAACATCCCCCCGCGCTCCCGGCCGGCGCCGCTGCGGCCACCGGTGGAAAACTGGACGATGATGCCGGGACACAGTCGCTCCACCCCCTCCTTGAACTGGGCGAACTTCTCCGGATCACTGGTGGGGGTCTGATCCTCGTTGCGGACGTGGACGTGGACCAAGGTCGCCCCCGCCTCGAACGCCGCGTGGGTGCTCTCCAACTGCTCGGCCACGGAGATCGGCACCGCCGGGTTGTTCTCCTTGCGGGGCAGGCTGCCGGTGATGGCAACGGTGATGATGCAGGGGGTGGGCTCACCCATGGCCGATACCCTCGCCAGCTTACATGTCAAAGAAAACGGTTTCGCCATCGCCCTGAAGGCGGATGTCGAACCGGTACCGTCCATCCCCCTCGGCCACGGCGATCAGGGTCTGTCGACGGCACGGCTGCTCAACCCGCCCCAAGGCCGGGTCACTGCCGTAGGCTTGAGCGTCTTCCGGGAAATAGAGCCGCGTGTGGAGATGGATGTTGATGCCCCGGGCGAACACCAGCAGTGACAGGTGCGGGGCCTGTGTGCGCCCCCCGCGCCAGGGCAGAGAAGCGGGCTTGACGGTCTCTATCTGCCAAAGGCCCGTGTCACTGTCCGTGGCGGTCCGCGCCCAGCCCAACCAGCCTTCCTGTCCGGGAAGGCGCCCAGCCCCATCGGCCTGGTAGACTTCAAGCATCGCATCGCGCACGGGCGTTCCTGTCCCATCCAATACCTGGCCGGTGATGGTGATCGCCGCCCCCTCCCCCCTGAGGACCGGTTCAGGGTTGGCGTGCAACGGGGGAAGACCGGCAAAGGCCGGCAGGGTGCCAATATGCACAAACGGACCAGCGGTCTGAGAGGGTGTTTCCTTGAGGTAGCTGATTGGCATCACAGGCCCTCCGGCCGATTTTCAAAGAAGGTCTGCTGGCGCCCCCGCAGGACGATGTCAAAGCGATAGGCAAGACTGTCGAAGGGTTGCATCTGCCCCATGTCCAAGCGGGCCACCAACCTGTCCACCGCTGCCGCATCAGCGATGGTGTTGACGATGGGACAGAGCGGGACCAACGGATCGCCTTCGAAGTAGAGTTGGGTGATCAGACGCTGGGCAAAAGCCTCCCCAAACAAGCTGAGGTGGATATGGGCTGGGCGCCAGTCGCTGCCATTGTTGGGCCAAGGATAGGGACCGGGGCGGATGGTGCGAAACCAATACCGCCCCTGGGCATCAGTGAGGCAACGCCCACAGCCGCCAAAGTGCGGGTCCAAGGGCGCAAGATAGCCGTCCTTCTTGTGGCGGTAGCGTCCGCCCGCATTGGCCTGCCAGATCTCGATCAGGCTGTGGGGGACGGGCCGCCCCGCCTCGTCCTGAACCGTACCGTGGACCAGGATCCGCTCCCCTATGGCCCGCCCCTCCAGCCCCAAGGCCGCAGCATAGTTGGTGATCAGGTCGTGATCCAGCGGCCCCAGATCGGCGGGTCCAAACACCGGCCCCGCCTTCTCCAGCGGGCCTTGATCCAGGCTCACCAGCGCCAATCGGGGGGAGCGGGCGACGGAACTCTTGTAGCCGGGGGCATAGGCCGGTGGGTGCCACTGCCGGTCGCGGCGCATGAAATCAGGGCCATGGGCGCCCCGGGGATCTGGCCTGTCAGTCATGGCTCTCAGTGTCCTGGGTGTGTCCTTGGGCGGCTTGCTCCGCCAGGGTCTGTTTGACGATCTTGAAGGCGCGGTTGGCAGCGGGAACACCGGCATACAGGGCGACGTGCAAGAGGGCCTCCTTGATATCCGATGGTGTGGCCCCCGTGTTGGCCGTGGCGCGGGTATGCATCGCCACTTCCTCCTCATGGCCAGCAGCGGCCAGCAGCGCGAGGGTGATCAGGCTGCGCTCACGCCGGGTCAGCCCAGGACGCGACCAGACCTCCCCCCAGGCGGCCCGCGTAATGAACGTCTGGAAGTCCGCGTCGAACGCCGTGGTCGCCGCACAGGCACGGTCCACATGGGCATCCCCCAGCACCTGGCGACGGGTTGCCATGCCGGTGGCATGAAGACCGGTGTCTGCGGAGGATGGGTCGTTGGGCTCTTGGGTCATGGACACACCACCTGCTCAACAAAGGGCTTCATCAGGGCCGCCAAAGCGCCCGGCATCTGGACACAGGGAATATGGCCGGCGCCCTGCAAAACCGCCAGACGCGCCCCCGGGATCGCCTGCGCCAGGTCCTCCAGAAGCACCGGCGGTGTCGCCTGATCCTCCGATCCCGCGATGCACAGGGTGGGCACCGACAAGGTGCGGGCCTGATTGCGCAGATCCGCATCCCTGATCGCCGCACAGGCCACCAGATAGCCCGCCAGATCAGCCCGATGGAGCATCGCCCGCCATAAGGGCAGGGAGGGGTCCTGACTGCGGAAAGGCTCCGGGAACCAGCGGTCCAGAATGCTCTCAGCAGCGGCTGGCAGACCGGTGGCGCTCAACCCGTCTATGCGCTCCTGCCACAGCGCCGGCGTCCCGATCTTGGCCCCGGTACAGATCAGGATCAGCCCTTGAACCAGGTCCGGATGACGTGCCGCCAGGGACTGGGCGATCAGCCCGCCAATGGAAAGGCCCACCACCAGCATCGGCGCGCGCCCCTGTGCGCGGATCAGGGCGGCCACGTCGTCGGTATAGTCTGCAATGGTGGAACCCGTGGGTGCCGCCCCGCTCAGCCCATGGCCGCGCTTGTCATGGCGCAGCAGGTGCCATGCGGCGGGAAGGTGAGGCAGCAACGGATCCCAGACGCGGTGATCCGTGCCCAGGGAGTTGATGAAGCAGACGGCGGCCCCCCCGGGCTCGCCCGGCCGAACCTCAACGGCCAGGGGGATTGTTCCAGCGGTGCCAACCTCTATGGTCATGATCCCTGGCCCCTCTGCCGTTGCGAGTGTCGCCCATGATTGACCGCCGCCTGAAGCTGCGCCACGTCCAGTGCTTTCTGGCCGTGTGGGAGCACCAGGGGGTGATGGCCGCGGCTGAAGCCCTGGCCATCAGCCAGCCGGCCATCAGCAAGACCTTGCGAGAGCTGGAGGAAATCGTCGGCATCCGTCTGATGGAGCGTGACCGCACGGGCGTGCGATTGACTGAGCCGGGCGAACTCTTCCGCCACTATGCCACTGCCAGCGTGGCAGCCCTGTCCCAAGGGCTGGATGGGGTGGCCCAGCGGGGGCGGCAAACAGCCGCCATCACCCTGCGTATCGGGGCGCTGCCGACAGTGGCAGCCCGTCTCGCCCCGCGGGCCGTGCACCTGTACAAACAAAGCCCCGCCGCCGCCGTGGTGCGTCTGGTCACTGGCGGCAACGAGGACCTGCTGACCCGCCTGCGGGCGGGCGACTTGGACCTGGTGCTGGGCCGCTTGGCCGTCCCCCATCGTATGGTGGACCTGACCTTCCAGCACCTCTACAGCGAACAGGTGGTCATCGCTGTGCGGCCCGGGCATCCGCTGCTGGGGGTGCGGCTGAGTGATCTGTCCGCCCTGTCGTCCTACACCGTTCTGGTGCCCACCCCCGAGGCCGTAATCCGACGATCCGTGGATGAAGCCCTGATGATCCATGGCGCTGGCCCGTTGGTGGACAGGATTGAGACCGTCTCCAACGCCTTTGGACGCACCTATGTGCGGGACACTGACGCCGTGTGGATCATCAGCGAGGGCGTCGTGGCCCGTGATCTTGAGGAAGGTTTGCTGGCGTTGTTGCCGTTCCGGCTGGGCAATGCCACCGGCCCGGTGGGGATCACGCTGCGCGCTGGGACCGATCCAGCACCGCCCCTGCGCTTGTTCATGAATGCGGTACGAACCTGCGCCAAAAGCATCGCCGCTGGCGAGCCCTGAACCCAGGCGGAGGGAACGCGCGACCTCAATCATAGGGCAGCCCCACATAGTTCTCCGCCACGGAGGCCTGCGCTGCGGCAGAACTGAACAGATAGGCCAGATCCGCTTTCTGCATGCGCTGCTCAAAGGCGGAATGCTCGGGGAAGCGATGCAGCAGGCTCGTCATCCACCAGCTGAACCGCTCCGCCTTCCAAACCCGCGCCAGTGCGCGGCGAGAGTAATCCTCCAAGGCGCCCTCGTCCTGATCCCTGAAATAGGCGATCATCGCCTCCGACAAATAGTGGATATCACTGGCGGCAAGATTGAGCCCCTTGGCGCCGGTGGGTGGGACGATGTGGGCGGCGTCTCCTGCCAAGAACAGGCGACCATAGCGCATGGGCTCGCAGACAAAGCTGCGCAAGGGGGCAATGGACTTCTCAATGGATGGACCGGTCTCCAGCGCGCCCACCACAGAGGCCGGCAGGCGTGCCGTCAACTCCTCCCAGAACCGATCGTCCGGCCATTCCTCCAGGGGTTCGTCACTGCGGCACTGGATATAATATCGGCTCAGCGTCGGATGGCGCATGCTGGCCAGCGCAAATCCCCGATGATGGTGGGCATAGATCAGCTCATCACTGACAGGTTTGGTGCGGGAGAGGATGCCCAACCAGCCAAACGGGTAGACCCGCTCAAACTCCTGACGGCTGCCCGAGGGGATGGACTGGCGGCTGACACCATGAAAGCCGTCGCATCCAGCTATCAGCGTGCAGTCCAGCCGGTGGCTGACGCCGTCCATGGTGAAGGTGACAAACGGCCTGTCTGTTGTCAGGTCATGCAGGGCCACATCCCCTGCCTCGTGAAGTGTGACCCCGCCCGCAGCGTCGCGGGCGCTGTAGAGGTCACGGGTGACTTCCGTCTGACCATAGACCAGGACCGTCTTGCCCTCGGCATGGCGCGCCAGATCAACACGGAAGAGGTCATCATCGCTGGAGATGGCGAACCCGGTATGGATATGGCCCTCGGTGTCCATCCGCTGCCCCACGCCGGCGCGACGCATCAGGTCCTGTAATCCCTGCTCCAGGACGCCGGCCCGGATCCGTGACAGAACGTAGTCACGGCTGCGCCGCTCCAGGACCACGGAGTCGATCCCAGCGCGCTGCAACAATAAGGACAGCAGCAGGCCTGAGGGGCCACCGCCCACAATGGCAACTTGGGTTCGGGTCGGGACGATTGGTGCGGCCATAGGAGTGTCTATCGGCTTGGTTGCGGCAGGCTTGGAGGCGGCGAGCTTGGTTGCTGCATTGGCCATGACGACACGTCCTTCCGTGGGTCGAGAGCCTGTTGCGGCATCAACCATAACTTCTAGCGGCTTGCCTGAGATCGACAGCGACAGCACGATAGTCAGGCCGACGCTCTCAGAATTCTTATTATTTCAGAGGGTTGCACAGATTCTCGTGGGTCAATCGTCGAAGCGGCCCCTCTGTCTCACACTTCTTAGCGTGTCAGCAGGACCGGATTAAGCGCTCAAATGGCCGGTTTGTATTACTTTTGGTTATGCTTAGCTTGGGCTGCGAGCCTACGGTCTGCCCCTGAACCAAAGGGCCATAGGGTCCAGAGCCGCCGTGCCCGTGACCATCAAAGGGGCACTGGCCGGACAAAAAGTGGATCAAAACAGGAGGACAGGGTCACCGACCCCAAGGCGACAGCGCAAGCGCGCGTATGCGGCCTCAGCAGGCCAAGCTGAGCGGACGACAAGCCCCGCACGGCAGCGCGATGCTGCCGGGGGCGGTAACATTCATTGATGCTGAGCGGGGAAAAGTGGTCGGAGTGGCAGGATTTGAACCTGCGGCCCCTGCCTCCCGAAGACAGTGCTCTACCAGGCTGAGCTACACTCCGCGCCAGACCTCGATGATCTACAGGGTGCCGGGCGGGAACGCAAGAGCCTGCTTTCCTCCATCCTGTGACCGCGCCGGGCCAGTCTGATGGCGTCTCTCCCTCGCCGGACCGTGCCCGCCTGCCGCACCGTCTCCCGTCCCGAGGCAAAGCCTCCATAGGGGCTGGAGGCGCTTTCAAACGCCCGCCTTCCCGCTGGATCACTCAACGGTCACGCTCTTGGCCAAGTTGCGGGGCTGATCCACGTCGGTCCCACGGTGCACGGCCACGTGGTAGCTGAGCAGTTGCAAGGGGACGGAATACAGGATCGGGGCCAGCATCGGATCGATCCGGGGCACTTCCAGCGTGTGGGCCGCGATGTGGCCTCCGCGGGCCAGTCCCTCGGCATCGCTGATCAGGATCACCCGGCCGCCCCGGGCCGCCACCTCCTGCATGTTGGAGATGGTCTTCTCAAACAAGATCGGCTCCGGCGGGGCTGCGACGATCACCGGCATGTGTTCGTCAATCAGGGCGATGGGGCCGTGCTTGAGTTCCCCCGCAGGGTACCCCTCCGCATGGATGTAGCTGATTTCCTTCAGCTTGAGCGCGCCTTCCATGGCGATGGGGAACATCAGCCCGCGGCCCAGGAACAGCGCGTCCCGCGCCTCCGCCAATTCCTTTGAGAGTTGTTCAATCTGTTCGTCCAGTTTCAGGACATCCGCCACTGCCGCTGGCACCCCGCGCAGTGCCTGGGAGAAGCCATCCACTTGGCTTTCGGCGAGGGTGCCGCGACGCTGGCCAAAATCAACGGCCAACGCGAACAAGCTGGTGAGCTGGGTGGTGAAGGCCTTGGTGCTGGCAACCCCGATTTCCACCCCAGCCTGGGTGTAGATGACGGCATCCGCCTCCCGCGCAATGGTGCTCTCTGGGACGTTGATCAACCCCAACACCGGATGCCCCCCCTGACGCATCAGGCGCAAGGCCTCCAGGGTATCGGCCGTTTCTCCGGACTGAGAGACCACGAGCCCCGCCCCACCCTCCGGCAACGGCGGCTGGCGATACCGAAACTCCGAGGCGATGTCCACTTCCACCGGCAACCGAGCCAGACGCTCAAACCATGTCTTGCCCACCAGGCCGGCATAATAGGCCGTGCCACACGCACTGATGGTCAGCCGCGTCACCGCCTTTGGATCAAACGGCAAAGCGTGGAAGGTGAATTGCCCCAGCGAGGGGTGGACCTGGGCGTTGATGGTGTCAGCAATGACCTCCGGCTGCTCGAACATCTCCTTTTGCATGAAATGCCGATACTGGCCCTTGCCCACCAAGGCCGCAGAAAGGCTGACGGTTTTCACTGTTCGCTCCACCGGGGTGCCATCGAAGCGGCGGATGGCAGCGGTGGCGTTGCGCAGGACCACCCAATCGCCATCCTCCAAATAGCTCAGACGGTTGGTGAGAGGGGCCAGCGCAATGGCATCGCTGGCCAGATAGACCTCTCCCTCCTGCTCGCCGGTGCCATAGCCCACCGCCAGCGGCGTGCCCAGACGCGCGCCGATCATCAGCCCGTCCTCGCCGGTGAAGATCAGCGCCAGACTGAACGCCCCTTCCAACCGCGGGAAGGTCTTGGCCGCCGCCTCCTCCGGGCTCAACCCGTCGTCCAGGTAGCGGGTCACCAGTTGCGCCACCACCTCTGTATCCGTGTCGCTCTCGAAGACATAGCCGCTGGCCTGCAATTCGGCACGCAACTCGCGGTCGTTCTCGATGATGCCATTGTGGACAATGGCCACACGGGCTGTGGCGTGGGGGTGAGCGTTGCGCTCCACCGGGATACCATGGGTGGCCCAGCGGGTGTGGCCGATGCCCAGGATGCCGGGCAAGGGGGCTTCCGCCAGCCGGTTTGCCAAGTTGACGATCTTGCCCTCTGCCCGCCGGCGGTCGATCCCGCCCTCGGTCAAGGTGGCGATGCCTGCGCTGTCATAGCCGCGATATTCCAGGCGGCGCAGCCCCTCCAACACCCGTTCGCTCACGGCCTCCCGGCCGACAATCCCGATGATGCCACACATGGGCCTGGCTACTCCTGCTGCAGCTTGGTGATGTTATCGCTTGGCACGCGCGGCACGGAAGCGCGCGGCCCAGCCCGATTTGACCTGCTGATCAGCCCGGGTAAGTGCAAGGGCGTCGGCCTCCACCGATGTGGCGATGGCGCTGCCGGCCCCGACGATGGCCCCCTCACCAATGGTCACCGGGGCCACCAGAGACGAATTGGAGCCGATGAAGGCACCCGCCCCAATGTGGGTCTTGTGCTTGCCGAACCCATCATAGTTGCAGGTGATGGTGCCAGCACCGATGTTGGCCTTGGCCCCCACCGTGGCATCACCGATGTAGCTGAGGTGGTTCGCCTTTGCGCCCGGCCCCAAACTGGCGGCCTTGACCTCCACAAAGTTGCCCACGCGGGCGCCAGCCTCCAGGACGGTGCCAGGGCGCAGCCGGGCGTAGGGGCCGACAGTCACGCCCGGCCCCACCTGGGCGCCCTCCAGATGGCTGAAAGCCCGCACCGTGGCCCCGTCCGCCAGGCTCACACCGGGGGCGATAACCACATGGGGTTCCAGATACACATCGCGGCCAAAGCGGGTGTCCGCCGACAGATACACCGTCTCCGGCGCCATCATCCCGACCCCGGACTCCAAGGCTGCCGTCCGCAATCGGGTTTGCATGACCGCCTCCAGCATCGCCAACTCGGCACGGGAATTGGCCCCCAGCGCATCGCTTTCAGGGATCTCCACCACCCGGGAGGGACGGCCGATGGATTTCGCCAGGGCCACCATGTCGGTCAGGTAATACTCCCCTTTGGCCTCAGACTTGGGCAGAAGATCCAAGAGCCGGGCACAGGTCGGCCCCTCCAGCAGCATGACCCCGGAATTGCACAGCGTGATCGCCCGCTCCTCATCGGTGGCATCCACATACTCGACGATGCGTTCCAGCCGCCCATCACTATCGGTGACCAACCGACCGTAGCGGGCTGGATCGGCGGGGCGCATCCCGGCGACGATCACCGCCGCATCCGGGTCTGCCTCCCGCGCTGCCCGCAGGGCGGCCAGCGTCTCTGGACGGATCAACGGCCCATCCCCGAACAGCACCATGACGTCGCCGCTGAAGTCCACGCCGCCCCTGCGGGCCACTTGCACCGCATGCCCGGTGCCCAGCCGGTCCACTTGCTCCACCGTCTGATGGGGGGCACAGACCTCGGCCACCGCGGCCATATCGGGCCCGATGACCACGGCGATGCTGGTGGGCTGCAGCGCACGGGCAGCGCGCAGCACATGGGCCAGCATGGGCTCGTGGGCCACAGGGTGCAGCACCTTGGGCAGATCGGACTTCAGTCGGGTGCCTTTGCCGGCAGCCAGGATCAGGCAGGTCAGCGGGGTGGCCGGGACAGCAGGCTGGGACATGATGGTGACGGCTCAGGCATCAGGGCAGTTGGGATCACTCCGGGCCGTCCCTTAGCACGGCGCCCTTCCCGCGGGCAATCGGCCGGTGCAGAGCAAGGCGCGGGCCCGAGGCCGGTCAGGCAGCAGGCCTATGGACTGTGGGAGACGGGAGCCCAGCCTCGCTGTCCGCAGTGGCCTGACCGTCAATCCACCTGGATGTCCCGGAGATAAAACACAATCACCCCAACACTGGATCGGGTCTGCAAACGCACCGGCACCTCAAGGCCATCTGCGCCATCGAAGCGGGCCAGCCAGATCGGCACCTCCGGACGCTCCGTTGATCCCTCCCGATAGCTGTCCCAATAGGGGTTGTCCTCATCCTCGAACCCCGCGACCAGCGCAAAATCGATCAGGCACTTGCGGGCGAAGCCATCCCAACCGGCAACGTCCTGGTTTTGCAGCCGGTCACGCCCGCCATCCCGCAGCAGCACGTCATAGCGTTTGCGGCCGTCAAACACGGGCACCCGGGCCTCGCAGCGATCCTGGCGGGCGACGGTGATTAGGCTGGTGAGCATCGCATTGACCGCATCCATGCTGCCAGCCGTCAGGGCATCATCCAGGCGGTCATCCTCACTTAATGGCTTGGGGTCCCGCACAGCCTCCGGCACCCTGTCATCGCGCCACCGCATCACCAAGTTCATCCGCTTATCCCGCCCCCATTCCCGCCGGCTTTCATACAGGCGGGGCAGGATCGCGCCATCGCGGAAATCGCCGATGGCCTCCAGTTCAGCTTTCCAGTTGGCAAACATGCTGCTGAACCCGGCGTTCAGGGCCTTGCCGCGCACCTGATAGCCCTCCGGGCCCAAGGTGATGCGGAACCGCGCGTCCATCATATAGACGCCCCCCACCCAACCTTCGTAGGCGACCTCAATGGCGCGGCTGGGCAGGCTGGCCAAGTCGCCTTGGCGAGCCTGGGCAGGAACGGCGAGGGAAAGCGCAACGAGGCAACCAAGGATCAGGCGCATGGAATAGCCCTTGTTGGAGGACAGAGGAGGCCAGTGGCCACAGCGGCCGCCGGACTTCTGTCGTATAGGCGACAAGCGTCGCTAAAGCCACTCGCAGGCCATCACAGGCGGGCGAGGTGTGGGCGGTTGTCCCCCATCAGAAGCCATGACATACCCCGCGCTTGATCCCTGTACAGCCCCTGCCTGATCTGCCAGCCGCCATGACCGCATTTGCCAACGATTTCCCCGCCCTCGCCCGTCACCTCATCCCGCTTGCCCGGCAGGCGGGGGCGGTGATCCTGCCCCTCTATCAAAATCCGGGACAGGTAACCTACAAGGCTGACGAGAGCCCGGTCACCGTCGCGGATCAACGGGCCGAGGCCGTCATCTTGCCGGGGCTGGAGACCCTCACTCCCGGCGTGCCTATCGTGGCGGAGGAGGCGGTGGCCGCCGGCAGCACGCCCGACATTTCAGGCGGTACCTTCTGGCTGGTGGACCCCCTGGATGGCACCAAGGAATTCATCGCCCAGCGGAGCGACTTCACCGTCAATATCGCCCTGATCGTGGACGGTCAGCCGGTGATCGGTCTGGTCTACGCGCCACCGCTGGGAGAAATCTATGTCGCGCTATCCCCCAGCGAGGCTGTCCTTATCACCGGCGGGGGCGACGAGACCCCCCTAAAGACCCGCGCCCTGCCCGCCGATGGGGTCAACGTGGTGGCGTCGCGGTCCCACACCGATGACAGCCGCATGCAAGCCTATCTGGAGCACTTCCAGGTGGCCGGGTACAGCCCGCGGGGATCTAGCCTGAAGTTTTGCGAGATCGCCCGGGGGGCGGCAGACCTCTATCCGCGCTTCGGCCCCACCAGCGAGTGGGATACTGCCGCCGGTCAGGCCGTGCTGGTGGCGGCGGGCGGCAAGGTGGTGACCCTGGATGGTCAACCGCTGAGCTATGGCCGCGGGGGTCCGGACCTGGGGTGGCTGAACCCGGCCTTCATTGCCGCCGCCGGGGCTGTGGACCTGCCGGAGGGGGTGGCGATCTGATGCCGCGCAGCTTGGCCGCTGCTGCGATCGAGGTGCTGTTGACCGGGGACCCGGCCGCCAAGGCCGCTGCCAGCCGTCAGGCGGCAGCGGCGTGGCGGGAGGGGTCGCTCAGCCTTGAGCAGGCGTCTGCCGTGACACCCCCGGCGCGGCCCAAGCGACCGGACCGCCCGCTGCTGATCGATCCCCGGCAAATGCCGCGACGCAGCAAGGGACAAAGCCTCAACGGTCGCATCGCCCTGTTGCACGCCGTTGCGCATATTGAGCTGAACGCCGTCGATCTGGCCTGGGATATCGTTGCCCGTTTTGCGCCGCTGGCAGCCCCTGAGTCCCCGCCATCGGGCGGCGACTGGTTGCCCCGTGGCTTCTTTGACGCCTGGGTGACGGTGGGGGATGATGAGGCCCGGCACTTCACCCTGGTGGCAGGGCGCCTGCAAGAACTGGGGGCAACCTATGGGGATCTGCCCGCCCATGACGGGCTATGGAAGGCCAGCCAAGATACCGCCGGCGATCTGCTGGCACGGCTGGCCATTGTCCCGATGGTGTTTGAGGCCCGTGGCCTGGATGTCACCCCCCCGATGATCCAGGGACTGAGGCGGGCGGGGGATCAGGCCAGCGCGGATATCCTGCAAATCATCCACGATGACGAAATCGGCCATGTGGGGGCGGGTGTGGACTGGTTCGACCATGTCTGCCGCTGCCGCGGGATCGCTGACCCCATGGCCACGTGGCAAGACTTGGTGCGCACGTACTACGGCCAGGCCCTCAAGCGGCCCTTCAACGCCGACAGCCGGTCGCGGGCCGGGATGGACCCCGCCCTCTATGAGCCCCTCGGGGCTTAAAGCCCCAAACAAACCCCGGGCTTGAAGCCCAAAACAAACCCGGGGCTTGAAGCCCCAATCGAACCCGGGGCGTAGAGACCCTTTGACGCCTTGGGGTGCAAAGCCCGCACCATCTTACTTGCCGTCTTCGCGGTCCGAGCGCGGTGGTGACGGGGACCACTTTACCGGCGGTCGCTGGAACGCCCGGATTTGCTCCAACGCTTCGGCCGGATCTTCGGTGAGGATGAGGCTGTCCACATAGGCGGAGGAGACGAAGCCCTCCCGCACCACTTGGCGCAGGAAATCCAGCATGCCATCCCAGAAGCCCGCCACGTTGAACAGGCCCACGGCCTTGTCCTGATACCCCAGCTGGGTCATGGTCCAGACCTCGAACAACTCCTCCAGCGTCCCGGCCCCACCCGGCAGCGCCAGGAAAGCATCCGCAAGCTCGGCCATTTTGGCCTTGCGCTGGTGCATGGTCTCCACAATGTGCAACTCGGTCAGGCCAGTGTGCGCCAATTCGCGATCCATCAGGGACCTGGGGATGACGCCATAGACCTTGCCGCCTGCCTCCAGCGCGGCATCGGCGATCACGCCCATCAAGCCCACATGGGCCCCACCATAGACAATGCCGACCCCCTGGCTGGCCAAGTAGGAGGAGAGGGCGGCCGCGCGGTCAGCATACACCTCCGACCGGCCGAAGGCAGAACCACAATAAAGGCAGATATTCATCGGTGGACCGGGGTCCCTCATCACGGGTGCAGGGGTATAGGCTGCGCGCTATAGACTGCCCTGGCCCCTAAAGAAAGACCCCCAGGGGCTTATCCAGAATTTCGCGCAGCCCGGCATAGTCGGCGCTCCAGCGATCGCGGGTGGCGCGGGGGATGCTTGCGTCCTCCAACAAACGCAGCCCACTGTCCTTTGCCGGCTTGATGCGCTGGGCGATGGCTTGACGGCGCTGGCCGGCCAGGCTGGCCAAGTCGATGCCGGTGCGGGCCAGGGTCTGAGGACTACCGTCATCGTTCAAACCACTCAGCCGGAGCTTATCAAGGTGAATGCCACGGTGGACATTGCTGGTGTCGCTCTTAAGGCGAAAGCGCAGCTGAATCGTCTTACCGTCGTAATCGG
>CAZCBM010000069.1:0-13601 GCA_964496805.1 uncultured Rhodospirillales bacterium
GCGTCCTGGCGATAGGCGGTCATGATCGGCGTGCCGGTGGCCCCGCCTGGGGTTGGGTCGCCCCGCCGGCGCTGGAACTCTTCTGCCAATCGCACCTGGCGCGCCTTGTCCATGCGTGGTTGGTAGGGGCCCGTCTCGGCCAGGACCTCCACCCGACCGGTGCCCGCCGTCACCAGCATCAGGCCCAGCCCCACCCGTCGACACAGCTTCACCGCGTCCCCTTGTCGGGCCCGCCAGGATCGGCGCTGTGCTGGTGTCGTTGGGCTGGGAACGGCCAGATACACCCGCTGGCATAGGCTCAGGCGGTTCACCCCCTGCAACAGCAGGTCCAGGGTGAAGCCCCGTTTGAGTTCGACGATGATTTCCACGGTGCCGCCGCGCCCGGCCACCACATCGCACCCTCGGACTTCCCCCATGACAGTGTACCCGCAGCCCTCAAGGAAGGCTTTGACGGAGGGATAGAGGTCTGTTTCGCGCATGGGGGGAGACAGCGGCTGGCGGAAGGGGAAACAGGAGGTCGCCGGGCAGCCTGACAGCCAAATCCTACTGTCCTGCAAACAGTGGATCACCGGTTGCTGGTACCGGGTCAAACGCTGACCCGGCAAAGAGCAGATGGTGCGTTCCTGGTTCGGGACTCTCCAGCAGTGGACACCGACTTGGAAGCGGCGCCCCTGCTGTAGCTTCTTGGTGGTCGCTCGGATGATCCCCTCCGTGGCGTTGCCACTCTGGGGTCCTACGCTCTCAGTCGCCCCTGCGATCATCGCTTTGCTGCCGGAACTGGCGTTCGGCGATGTCTGGGAGGCCGAGAGTGCGCTGTCTCCTGAGGCGATCACAGCGTTGCCGTGCTGTCAGCGCGTCAGGTGCCTGTCATGAAGGCTCTCAGGCGAGCCTCAAAACCCGGATCGAATCCTTCCTCTTCGGCCATGCGCTGCACAACGGATGGGGGAGGGGCTGCGGCCTCCCCAGCCTCCAGGATCTCACCGAAGTCGTGGAGGCTGTAGCCGCCGCCGGCGGCTTCCGCCTGACGGAATTGCAGATAATCGGTGGGCGCCATGGCCACATAGGCCCAAAACGGGCGGCCGCTGGTTTGCTCGCCGGTCACAAGCACAACCACCCGCGTGTTGCCGTCCAAGGCCTGCTGCAGGGCCTCCAGGGCGGCCTGCTGCACGTCCCGCCCAGCGGCGGTCTGTCCGCTCAGGAGGGCGTTGAGGGCTGTGCGCTGGGCATCGGGGCTGTTAGTAGGCATCACAAAGCGGGCTCCTGCAATTGAAGGCAGGGGGCGGAAGGTAGGGGGAAACCCTATCCCGGTGCTGGTATCGGCGCCGCCGCTGGCGGAGGGGTTGCCGCCGTTGTTGGGCGTTCTGGCATAGTTCTGGGCGGACGACCAGACCCGGCCCCTGCGCCTGCCTCAGGCGCAGGAGGGGGGGCGTCATCCGCTGGCCCGTCAGGAGGCATCTCCGCCACAGCCTTTTTTGATCGGGACCAATGCCAGTTGGACAGGGTGTAGGCCGACGCCAGTGCGCCTTGCATCCAGGTGGTGGGGGCCATGGGCCCATCCGTCACCGCCCGCTCGGCCACGCCGGTCCACATCAACCAGGTGGGGAGAACGGTGAAGGCGCCATAGAGGTGGAACGCGCCGATGGGGCCGGAGTCTCTGAGCCGTTGGCAAAAGGCTGGCACATTGCGGCGAACCGCGCCGATGCTGCTGGAGGAACTGGCGACCTCGATCCGGTTCAGCACTCCGTCCCGTGCCTCGGTCAGGCGATCCAGAAAGACTTTCTTGCGCTCACCGGTCTTGGGGTCAACATCGCCGGTCCCGGCCTCTTTCAGGAAGGTCACCGCCGCGCACCCGGTGAAGATGGAGGCCCCTGCCAGCAGGTCACTGACCCCTGCGATTCCTCCCGTGGCCAGATTGCGCATGGCCCCAGACGCGGTGAGCAGGAAACTGGTCATCATCCCGAAGAAGAAGCCGGTTTCCATTGGGTATTGCTGCGGGCGCATGGCCTTTTCCAGCGCGCTGCGCTCCCGATTGGTGGCGTCATAGCGTGGTTTGGCACCATACCGATCCAGGACGTGATTGGTGGTCAGGCCCAGGGGGGCAATGGCCAGGCGGGGCAATTCAGCCATGGCGGTGGCTGGGTTTGTCACCACACCGACGACGCCAAGGGTGGTGTTGAGGATATGCCGCAGGCCCCCCCAGCGCGCGCCCAACTGCGCGTGGGTCTTGCCCTTCCAGTCCTGGGGAACGAACAGGCTGATGGGTCCCTGGCGGCCCATCAGGCCCACCAGGACGGAGGACCACTGGGTCTTCACGTCGATCTGTGTCAGCCGCTTGGGCACCGGGGCGGCGCCGGGGCGATCCCCGGCCCGCTGGCGCTTGCGGTATTTCAACTCGTGTCCCTTCATCCCCCTATGGTGCCGCCGTAGCGTGACAGCGCCAACAGGGCAGCCTTGTTTCCGGTGGAACACGCCCCGGTGTCGCTCCTTGCTATACCCCCTGTCAGCGGGGTAAGCCGCTTCTGTCCCTCTCTGCCCCGCTATGCAGCCCCTGTTGGGCATCGCTGCCTGTCCCCCTCCCTGGTGAGCCTCGTCCCCTCACCGTCGGCGATCGCCCTTCAATCGTCCCACACAACCATCTGGGGCTGCGCCGGAGCCGTGCTTTGGGCTCCCTGACCCTGTGGCCGGCCCTCACGCCGACCCGATCCCTTGGCCCGCCTCGTGGTGGATGTGGCTGGATCGGGTGGGGGTGGGGGCCGGTCCGCGTTTACAGCAGGGGTGCCGAATTGGAATCGGCACCCCTGCTGTAGTTTTCTGGTGGTCGCTCGGATGATCCCCTCCGTGGCGTTGCCACTGCGGGGTCCTGTGCTCAGGGGGTGGTGCTCCCCCTTCTGCCCTTGCAGGGCCACCGGGGCGGGGACTTGGCGGCGCGCCCTCTGCGCGGTACGCTCGCGCCTTCCGTGAGGACAGGAGCCCCGCCGCCATGACCGCCCCCTCAGCCGATACGCTGGCCAATATCCCCTTGTTTGCCGATGCCCCCCGGGCGGTGTTGGCAAGTCTGGCAGAGCGGCTTCAGGCCCAGACGCTGTCCGCCGGCGATGTGCTTTTTCGGCAGGGTGACGATGGGGCGGGGTTGGTGATTGTCCGCGATGGGCTGCTACAGGTGGAGGTGGCGGACGCCGGGGGCCGGGTGACGGTCCTGGCCCTGATCACCCCCGGTGAGACGGTGGGCGAGTTGAGCCTGATTGATGGCGCACCGCGCAATGCGGATGTTGTGGCCGCGCTCCCCACCCGCATTTTGACCCTCAGCCGGCAGGCGTTTCTGCCTGCCCTGGATAGCGAACCGGCCTTGGCGCGGGCCTTGCTGGCGGTGTTGGCGCGCCGGGTGCGGCAGACCAGTGAGAGGCTGGTGGGGGCCAATACCCGCAGCTTGAAGGAAAGACTGGCGCTGGTGGTTTTGCAGGTGGCCGCAGCCGATCCCGCCGGGTTGGTGCGGTTCAGTCAGAGCCAATTGGCCACCATCGCCGGGGGCACACGGCCCAAGGTCAATGGCCTGCTGAAGGGCTTTGTGGAGGCCGGGTGGTTGGAGGTGGCTCGGGCCGGGTATCGCATTGGTAACCGCCAAGCCCTGGCCTTGCTGGCCGAGGGCACGGAACCGCCGCTGATGGAGTGATTTGGCACGACCGCCACGGGGCGCGGGGTGGTCAAGGTAGGTGGGACAGGCGCTAGCCCAGTCGGGCCAGAAGTCGGACGATCCGGCGGGTGCGGGCACTGAACAGCTTTGGCACATACCAGCTGCCGGCCACACGCTTGGAGACCTCCGCCAAGGTGGGATAGGGGGCAATGATACCGGCGAGCTTGCCAATCTTCTGTCGATCGGCCACGGCCATTATCCATGGTTGGATCAACTCCCCAGCCTGGGGCGCCAGAAGGCTTGCCCCCAGGACCCGGCCCTTGCGATCCAGGATCACCTTGATTTGCCCCTCGGTCCGGCGCATCGCCTGCGCGCGGTCGTTCTCGTGCAGGCTCCAGCGCAGGATCTGGATCTCCTCACCGGTGGCCCGTGCCTCGGCCTCGGTCAGGCCCACGGCCGCCAGCTCCGGGTCGGTGTAAGTGACCCGCGGCAGGGCACGCTCATCCACCTTGGCGGGCAGGCGAAACAACAGATTTCGGATGATGATGCCGGCGTGATACCCTGCGCGATGGGTGAAGAACGGGGGGCCGATGGCGTCGCCCATGGCGCTGATTCGGCGGTTGGTGGTGCGCAGGCGCTTGTCCACGACGATACGTCCGTCGGCGCCAGTGTCTACGCCGGCTTTGCTCAGGTCCAGCCCATCGGTGACCGGGCGGCGCCCCACGGCCACCAGAAGGTGGGAGCCGGTCAGGGTTTGCGGGCTCTGCGGTGTCTCCAGGGTAAGCGAGACCCCCTCCGCTGTCGGTGCGGTTGCGGTGACCTTGCTCCCCTCCAGGATCGTCACGCCCTCTGCCCGCATCAGGCCGATCAGTTGACGCACCAAGTCGGGCTCATCACGGCCCAGCGGCTGGCCGCTGTCCACCAGTGTCACCGGGACGCCGAGGCGCGCATGGGCCTGAGCCATCTCCATACCGATGGGTCCGCCGCCCAGGATGACCAGATGACTGGGGGTCTCCGTGGCGGTGAACAGGGTCTCATTGGTCCAGTGGGGTGTCTGGTCCAGGCCTGGAATGGGGGGCACGATGGCAGTGGAGCCCGTTGCGATGACCACCCGCCGGGCCTTGACCTGAACGCCTGCATCCGGGCCGTCTTCCACGGCCAAGGTCCGGTCGCCTGTGAACCGGGCGGCGCCCCGCAGGACGGTGCATCCCAGCCCTTCAAACCGCGCCTGACTGTCCATGGGGGCAATGCTGGCGATCACGTCGCGGACATGGGCGCGGACCTGGGCCAGATCCGCCGACACAGGGCCGACCGTCACGCCAAACCGGCTGGCCTCACGGGCGGCGTGGGCATGGTGGGCGGCGTGGATCAGCGCCTTGGAGGGCACGCATCCGGCATTGAGGCAATCGCCGCCCATCTCGGCGCGCTCAATCAAGACCACAGTGCTGCCCATCTGGCTGGCGCCAGCGGCCACCGACAGGCCGGCAGACCCGGCGCCGATTACGGCCAAGTCGCAGGTGATCTCACGGGTCATGGTGAACGCCCTCTGCACTGCGGCGCTTGAGCTTGCGATAGAGGGCCGGGACCAGCGACAGGATGGCCAAGCCGACCAGCGGCCCCAAGACGGTGGCATCGCTCAACAGGCTGAGATCGGGCGTTTCCCCGCGCATGATGACCTCGCCTATCCCACTGCCGACACTGGCGAAAATGAAGCTGGCGGGGGCAATCCCTAGGATCGTGGCCAGGGTATAGCGGCGCAGATCCATATCGAAGGCCGCTGGCACCAGGTTCACCAGCCAGAACGGGAACAAGGGCACCAGGCGCAGGAACAGCAGATAGCTAAACGCGTTCTCACGAAAGCCCGCGGACAGTTTGGAGAGAAACGGCCCAGCACTCTCCAGGAGTCCCTGGCCCAGGCCGGAACGGGCAATCAGGAACACCACCACGGCGCCGATGGTGGCCCCCAGGACGATCAAGCCGCCGCCTAGCCATGTGCCAAACAACAGCCCGCCGGTGAGGCTCAGGACCAAGCCGCCGGGCAGGGACAGACCCACGGCCACGGCATAGAGCGCCATGAAGCCCAAGCCGGCCAAGACGGCATTCTCCGCCACCAGATCCCGCAGGCTCCCGTAATTCTCGGACAGGGCGGTGAAGGAGATGTAGCGATGCAGGCCAGTGACAAAGGTCAGGACAACCAGCAATGCCAGGATGGCAAGCGGCAGGAAGCGCCGCCACAGCGGCTTACGGGCAGCGGGGGCGGCGGGGTCATCAGCCGAAGGCGTCTCAGGGACTTCAGGCATGATGGCACGACCCTCCAGAGGCAAGTCGGTCATGGGTGAGGTCTCGCGTGCGGGCAGCCACGGACAGGGCGGGATCGGGGCGCTAGAACGCCCCCTTACCTCACGACATAAGCGAGCCGGCCGGGCAGGGCACGTCACGCCTGAACACCCCTTCGTGTGAGCCGCCGGCGGGATGAGATCCCGCGCCTGCCCCGCCGAGGAGAAGGGGCGGGGTGAAACGCCAGGGAGAAATGCGAGGGAGAAAGGCCAGGGATAAACCGGCGGCTCAGCGTCGGCAGGCGTAGAAGATCACGGGCGTCGAAAGATCCTCATAGATGGCATGCATCTGCCTGCCGCCGGCCGCGGAGACGAGATTGACGCTCTGCTCCCAGGTTTCCCCTTCCCCGGCGCAGCTTAGCGTCAGCACCACTTCGCCCTCCACGATCTCAATCACGCGGGCCACGGTGCAGGTGCTCTCCCAGAATCGCACTTCCTCCGGTCCCCAGACGGATCGGCCATCGTCGCTGCCGCTGCACTGGCCCTCCATCCCAGTCCAGGTGCCGATCCACCATGTCTGGGGCGGGTCATCCGCCAGGGCAGGAGTGCAGACAGTCAGAAAGGCGCTGATTAGGACGAGGCGGAAGCGGGTCATGGTCTGGCTCCAGGGAGGTGGGGGCGAGGTTCAAGAGGGGCTATCGGGCAGGCCGGCGGGGCACCGGAAGTAGGTCTGTCCGGGATCTTCATTGCTCAGCGGCAAGGCCCGCACAAGCATCTGAGTCGGGCTCAGATTCCACAGCGCCATGCTCTCTTCTTCCTCGAAGCCGATACAACTCATGGCCACTTCCCCGTCCCATCCCGCCAGGGGCTTTTGCAGGGAGATCAAGCAATGCCCGCCCTCAAAGTCGATCCGGGTGGGGGACCAGACCATCAGCAGGTGGGGTTCACAACGATGGGGGATCGGCGACCAGGTGCCCACCCACCAGGGAAGGGCGTCCCCGCCGGTGTGGGTCTGAGCCTGGACAGGGGAGGCCAACAGCAGCAGGGGGAGCAACAGGAGGCCACGACCAAGTTGTGCCATTGCCCTCACCCTCCTCCGTCAGCGCTGCAACACGCCGCGCGTGCGCAGAAAGTCCAGCGTCGGCATGAGCGGCAGCCCCAGAATGGCAAAATAATCGCCTTTGATCTGGGCGAAGAACTGCGCGCCCAGCCCCTCCAATTGATAGCCGCCCACAGAGCCTGTGACGGCGTCCCCCACGTCATCCAGGTAGCGGTTCAGAAAGGCCTCGCTGAACGGGCGGATCGTGAGGTCAGCGGTTTCCCGGACATGCCAGATGCGGGTGCCGTTCAGCACGATAACGACAGCGCTGATTAACTGGTGGGTTTTACCCCGCAGGCTCATCAATTGTTCGGCGGCGGCGGCCCGATCGGCAGGCTTGTCGTACCATCGGCCCTCGCAGTCCAGCATCTGATCAGCGCCCATGACCAGCGCCCCCGGGTGGCGGGCACTGACCCGCTCTGCCTTTAACGTGGCCAGCGCCTCGGCGACGTCGCCCGCGGACAAACCGGCCTGTTGGGAACTGGCCTTGACCGAGTCCTCATCCACATTGGCTTTGTCCACGGTGAAGGGCACACCAGCGCCGGTCAGAATGCTGGCCCGCGTGGCCGAGCCGGAGGCCAGAACAAGGGGCTCACTCATGGGGTTTCGCCGGGTTCCGGTGGGGAGGGGGGCAGCGGTTGGGAGCGGGCAACGGCCTTCTTTGCGTCGGCGGCCGCTTGGGCCAGGGGATCATGCAGGACGGGGCTGCGGGTTTCCTCCCCACGGGCGGCAGCGGCCTTCGCCATGGCTTCGCGGTGGAAGCTCAGCAGCATCATGATCTCGGCGGCCGTTTCCTCAATGCTGCGGCGGGCAACATTGATCACGGGCCAGCGACGGCGATTGAAGTAGCGGCGGGCCTCCGCCACCTCCTCCCGCACCCGTTCTGCATCCACGTAGGAGGTGTCGTCGCGGGTGGCCAGCAGTTTCAGCCGGGCGCGGCGAATGGCAATCAGCATGTCCGGGTCATTGGTCAATCCCACCACCAGCGGGCGCTTGACCTCGTCCAATTCGGGCGGCAGCGGCACACCGGGCACGAAGGGGCAATTGGCGGCGCGGATCCCCCGATTGGCCAGATAGATGCAGGTGGGTGTCTTGGAGGTGCGGGAGACACCGCACAGGATCACGTCCGCCTCGTGATATTTGTCGGCCATCTGGCCGTCATCCATGCTCATGGCAAAGCCAAGGGCATCGATCCGCGCGAAATACTCCGCATCCAGCACATGCTGTCTGCCTGGCGTCGCCCCCGGGTTCTGCCCCAGATAGGTGGCCAGTGCCTTGGTGGGCACATCCAGCACCGGCACAACGGGCACGGCCAGTTGATGGCAGGCGTCCTCCAGCCTTTCCCGGATGATGGGATCAATGATGCTCATGATCACGGGCCCCGGGGCAGCGGTGATCCCATCCACCACCCGCTGCAACTGACGGTCAGTGCGGACCAGGGTGTAGAAATGTTCCCGGGGCCGGACGCCGGTGAACTGCGCCACGCAGGCCCGGGCGATGGATTTGACCGTCTCGCCGGTGGCGTCAGAGACCAGATGGACGTCGAATTCGCGCATGGCGGCAGAAGGTTCACGGGGCAGGTCATGGGATGCGCCGCGGACCCTAACGGGCTTTGCGGCGCTGAACAAGCGGGCGGCACAGCAGAGTGCCGGTAACGGCAGACACGGCGCACGGTGGGTGCGGGGTGTGTGGGATGGACCCCGGCGCCCAAAGTGCTCTAAGCCTGACAAAACCGAAAACACCATTAACCGGGAGATCCGACGCCATGACCCTCAGCCCTGCGCCCGCCTTCGTTCAGACCCCGCGCCTGCAATTGATCGGCGGCGGCACCATTGCGCAGACCCCTGATGTGTTGGGCAAGGTGGGGGTCAGCCGGGTCCTGATCGTTACCGACCCTTTCATGGTGTCCAGCGGCATGATCACGGCCCTGACCGATCCGCTGCAGGCGGCTGGGGTGGCCTTTGGGGTGTTCAGCGACACCGTTCCCGATCCCACCGACACCGTGGTTGAGGCCGGCGTGGCGGCGTTGCAGGCGGCCAGCTATGACGGGATCATCGGCTTTGGTGGCGGCAGCCCCATGGACACGGCCAAGGCCATTGCCATTCTTGCCCACTCCGGCGGCAAAATGCGCCAGCATAAGGCGCCCGCACAGGCCGACATGGATGCGCTGCCGGTGATCTGCATTCCCACCACCGCCGGCACCGGCAGCGAGGTCACCCGGTTCACCATCATCACCGATGTGGAAACCGACGAGAAGATGCTGATCATGGGCCTTGCGGCCCTGCCGACGGCCGCCATCGTCGACTACAAGCTGACCATGAAGAAGCCCTTCCGCCTGACGGCGGACACCGGGGTGGATACTCTTAGTCATGCTGTGGAGGCGTTTGTCAGCCGCAAGGCCACGCCCGTCAGCGACATGTATGCCCGGGCGGCCATGGCGCTGGTGGCCAAGCACCTGAAGACGGCGTGCTTTGAACCGGACAATGAGGAGGGGCGGGAGGGCATGGCCCTGGCGGCGAACCTCGCTGGCCTCGCCTTCTCCAACGCCTCCGTGGCCCTGATCCACGGCATGAGCCGACCCATCGGCGCCCATTTCCATGTCCCCCATGGCCTTTCCAACGCCATGTTGTTCCCCGCCATCACCAAGTTCAGCCTGCGCGGCGCCGAGGCACGCTATGCTGAGGCAGCGCGCATCATGGGCTGGGCAGCACAGACCGACGGCGACGAGTTGGCGTCCAACAAGTTCGTCGATGGCCTGGTTGAGCAGAACGACACGTTGAAGGTTCCTGGGCCGGGGGCATGGGGCATCCCGGAGGAGCGGTTCACCCAACTCATGCCATTGATGGCCGAACAGGCCTTGGCCAGCGGCAGCCCCAACAACAACCCCGTCATCCCGACGGCCGAGCAGATTGTGGAGCTCTACCGACTGGTTTGGAAGGGCGAGGTGGGCGAGGCAGCCTAATGGATGCTGTCAGCACCGTTGCCGGATTGATCGGTCCGGTCTTTCTGATGCTGGCGCTGGGTGTCGCACTGCGCCAAGCCAAGCTGATGGCAGACGCTGGCTGGGCGGCGTTGTCTCGGTTGACCTATGTTGTGCTCATTCCCAGCCTGATCCTGACCAACCTTGCCCCGGCGGAGTTTGGCGACACACCGGTGCTGCCCATCGCCGGACTGATCCTGGGTGGGCTGGCGATCATGGCCACGCTCTTGTTCCTGGTCCGCCCGGTGCTGCGCCGGGAACTGGCGCTCACCGGGCCTGGGTTCTGTTCGTTGTTCCAGGGGGGGATGCGGTTCAACATGTTCATCGCCCTGCCGCTGATGGCCGGGCTCTATGCGGGGGAGAACCAGCAGGCGGCCATCGCGGCGACCGCGGTGGCCATAGGCATTCTGCCCCCAACGGTGAACATCGCCGCCGTCGTGCTGCACCTGAAGTTGGGCGATCCGCCCAAGTCCGCCAGCGGCAAGGAGCAAAAGCTGCTGGCCAGCCTGGCCACCAACCCCCTGATCGTGGCCATTGCCGCCGCACTGTTCCTGAACCTCAGCGGCATCGGTTGGGGCGGGCCGCTGTTGGGCGCCAGCCGCTTCTTGGGGGATGCCGCGATTCCCATGGGTCTGCTGACGGCAGGCGCGGGCCTGCGGCTGCGGTTGCCGGACAAGGGCTGGGTGATTGTGGGCCTCGCGGTGGGGCTGAAACTGGTTGTGATGCCGGGCATCACGGCGCTGCTGGCACTCAGCTTTGGGGTCAATGATCTGGCCCTGGCCACGGCTGTGGTCTGCATGGCCACCCCTTGCGCCACTGCCAGCTACATCCTGGCGCAGCAACTGGGCGGAGACGCCCCCATGATGGCGGCCATGATCGCCATGGAAACCAGCCTGTCGATCCTCAGCCTATCAGTCATCCTCTACCTGCTGCTGGGGGTGATCGGGTCCGGCTGAGCCAGGGCAGGACGTTAAGGTTTCGTTAATCGGGCGGACAGATGGTTAACAGTGGTGAGAACCCCTTAACGTCCGGCTGGACTGGCCGCCCCATGCTTTCAATCAATACCAACATCGGCGCCATGATGGCGCTCCAGACCCTCAGTCAGATCAATCGGGAGATGGCCCAGGTACAGAACCGGCTGTCCACGGGCTTGCGCGTGTCCAGCCCGGCCGATGATGGCGCGGCCTTCGCCGTTGCCCAGGGGTTGCGTGGGGACATCAAGGCGTATGAAGCGGTCAACGAGCGCCTGAATTTTTCCAAGGGCGTGGTGGATGTGGCGCTGACCGCCACAACCTCCGTTTCGGATACGCTCAACGACTATCGGGCGACCTTGACCAAACTGGCCGACGACAGCTTGTCTGCGGATCAGCGCAGCCAGTATGAGGCTCAGGCGCAGTCACAACTGGATGAGATGCAGAACTTCGTTCGCTCCGCCAGATTCAACGGCCGTAACCTGCTGCAAGCCGGGGCCAGCGATAGCAGTGTCATCACGGGCATTCGCGGCGAAAGCTACAGCATTGGCGCCCATGACTTGGAAACGGCGATCACCGCCTTGGTGGCACCGGGTGTGCCGAGGGACCTGCTGGACGGCACGGACACGCGGCTGGATGACCTGGAGGCGGTCATCAACACAGCACTGACCGGGTTCGGCGCTGACCGCCGCCGCATTGACAACCAGATCGGTTTCAACGAGCGGCTGCGGGATGCCAAGGAAGCCGGTCTAGGCGCCATAGTGGACGCAGATTTGGCGCGGGAGAGTGCCCGCCTGCAAAGCCTTCAGGTGAAGCAGCAACTGGCCATCCAGGCGCTGGGCATCGCCAACCAGAGCAGTCAGTTGATCCTGCAATTGTTCCGATGAGGGGCCGCGAGCGTCCCGGCTGAGCCCCATGGTCGGCCATTGACCGGGCAGCATCTGGCTGGGGGGGCTGGCATCGGCCGGAAGGCGTGTTACATCAGTTGTCAGACAAAGACGCGCGTCAAGCGCTCAGTATCCGTCCCTTCGCCCTGGCTTTCCTGGAGGATCCGCCCCATGTCCCAGCCCGCCTCTCAGACAGATACCCCGCTTGCTCTCCTGCGCACCCAGGCTTGGATCGACGGCCAGTGGGTGGACGCCGACAGCGGTAAGACCTTCGACGTGCTGAACCCCGCCACGGGCGAGGTTCTGGCCAGCGTACCGGACATGGGTGCCGCGGAGACCACCCGAGCCATCGAGGCAGCACAGGCCGCATGGGCGGACTGGCGATCCCTGACCGGCAAGGCCCGCGGCGCCATCCTGCGCAAATGGTACGACCTGATCCTTGAGCATGCCGATGATCTGGCGCTGCTGATGACCCTGGAGCAGGGCAAGCCCCTGGCGGAAGCCAAGGGCGAGGTCATCTATGGCGCAAACTTTATTGAGTGGTTCGCGGAGGAGGCCAAGCGCGTCTATGGCGACATCATCCCCGCCACCCTGCCGGGCCAGGTGTTGCAGGTGACCAAGGAGCCCATTGGTGTGGTGGCCGCCATCACACCTTGGAACTTCCCCGTGGCCATGATCACCCGCAAATGCGCCCCGGCGCTGGCGGTGGGGTGCCCGGTGGTGGTCAAGCCCGCCCAAGACACGCCGCTGTGTGCGCTGGCGCTGGCGGACCTGGCGGAGAAGGCTGGGGTGCCGGGCGGCGTGATGCACATCATCACCGCATCCAATCCCAAGGATGTGGGCGACGTGATGACCAACCATCCCGCTGTCCGCAAGATCAGTTTCACCGGGTCAACCGCCATTGGCAAGTTGCTCACCGCCCAAGCGGCGGGCACCATGAAAAAGGTCAGCATGGAACTGGGGGGCAACGCGCCCTTCATCGTCTTCGACGATGCCCACCTGGACGCCGCGGTCGAGGGCGCCCTGCTGTGCAAGTTCCGCAATGCCGGTCAGACCTGCGTGTGTGCCAATCGCTTGCTGGTCCAGGACGGCATCTATGACGCGTTCATGGAGAAGTTCGTGCCGGCCGTTGAGGCGTTGCGGGTGGCACCCGGAACCGAGGAGGGCGCCAAGGTCGGGCCGCTGATCAATGCCAAGGCCGTGGACAAGGTGCAGGAATTGGTGAACGACGCCTTGGGCAAGGGGGCCAAGGCCGCCGCCGGGGCGCAGGGCCACACCGCAGGTCCCAACTTCTACCAGCCCACGGTGCTGGCCAATGCGGACTGGTCCATGCGCTTTGCCAAGGAGGAGATCTTTGGGCCCGTGGCACCGGTCTTCCGCTTCAAGACCGAAGAAGAGGCGATCCAGCGGGCCAACGATACGGAGTTTGGGCTGGCCGCCTATTTCTACAGCCGCGACATCGGCCGGATCGAGCGTGTGGCCTCGGGTCTGGAATACGGCATTGTGGGCATCAACACCGGGATCATCTCCAACGAGGTGGCGCCGTTTGGCGGGGTCAAGGAGAGCGGCCTGGGGCGTGAGGGCAGCAAATACGGGGTCGAGGACTTCCTGGAGATAAAGTATCGCTGCGTCGCTGGCATCGACCGCTGAGTTTGCTGGCCAAGACCGGTGGGAGGGGCGTATAGGGCGGGGCCATGGCCCGTTCTTCCGCTCGCCCCCCCCAAAAGACAGCGCGACCTGACCCTGCCATCTTTGGC
>CAZCBM010000070.1:0-13541 GCA_964496805.1 uncultured Rhodospirillales bacterium
GCCGCTGGACGTCCCCGGCCCCCTGGACGACATCCCGGACGATGCCGATTTCGGCCCGCTGCCGGACGATCTTCCTGTGTCAGAGCGGGAGCCCGAACTGACATTCGATGCCGTGATGGCCAGGCGCCCGACGCCGGTCCGCACCTATGATGGGCGCGCGGCACAGAGCCTGGATGCAGAGTTGATTGCCTTCACCCGCCCCGGTGAAGGCGCCGGAGTGGTGGAACCGGCGCTGGTGTTCGAAACCGTCGAGGACACCCGCCCGACCCATCCGGCCCCGCGCTATAGCCCGCCGCCGCCGCCTCCGGCCGCGCCACCGCGCCACGCCTCGCCACAGGACGCGCCGCCACAGGCCCCCCCTACCCAGGGCGAAGGGCCTCAGGATGCCCTGCCTCAGGATGCCCTGCCCCGGGATGCCCTGTTAGATCCACCACCGATATCCGCTGACGGGGAGATCGAACCCTTCCTACAAGAAGACGAGGGCGCACCGGTTGAGGCCCCAGGCTCGCCGCTGTTGGGGGCTCACGCCCCTGAAGATTGGCAACAGCAGGTGACCCCACCGCCAACGCCCCCCAGCCGATGGCAAGCCTCGCTGGAGGACCGCGCCCCCCACTGGACCGACCGGTCTGCGGCACCGGTGTGGGAGACACCCAGCGCGGAGCAAGAGGAAAGCCCCGCCCCCGATGGGGTTGTGCTGGGCATGAGTCTGAGCCAGTTGGCGCGGGGACCGGCAGGCCCCAACGAGGACGCCCCCGGCACGCCCTATGTCATGGACACCCAGGCGCCGCCCCAGGACCCCAGCCTTCCGACGGACGCGCCCACCGGGATGGTTGACCCGGAGGACCGCGTGACCGGTGTGGCTCAGCCGTCGCCCCCTCCGGCAGGGCCAGAAGCCCCCGCGGTCGGTGAGGAAGCGGCACTTGATGGCGAGGGGGCCAACCAGGACGCGCCCAACACAGGGGTGCCAGACTCACTGGTGTCAGACTCACCGGTGTCAGACGAAGGGGCAGCAGAGGCCGCGGTACCGAACGATCAGGAACCGCTTCCCCCCCATGGCCAACCCACGGTCAGCGCCTACCCCCCCACCGGGCGCTCCGCGCGCACGCGACGACGCAAGCCCAGCTATCAACCGCTGGTCAAGCCGAGGACCTCCCCACCGCCCCCAGACGGCGAGTGACGCCCCCCCCGACCAAGATCATTGGACCCTGGTGTGGCGTCGGCGCCGCCCGGGCAAGCCCTCACCGGTGTTCACGCCAAGGTCGGTCCGGCCGCTGCCTTCAATGCCTGTCGGCTCCCTTACAGCAGTGGACACCGATTTGGAATCGGCGCCCCTGCTGTAGCTTCTTGGTGGTCGCCGGGATGATCCCCTCCGCAGCGCTGCGCCTTCGGGGTCCCTCGCTCTAAGCTGGCACGGGAGGCAACGCCGATTGCCGCTGCTGGACTGCTGATCTCATGGCCTGCAATAGGTCATCGGCCCGGAACGGCTTGGTGACGAAATCCACCATCCCCGCTTCAAACGCTCGCTCCCGATCTTCGATGAAGGCGTTGGCCGTGATGGCGATGATCGGCACTGGGTCCTGGTTGGCCTCAGCGCAGGCCGCCAGGATGGCACGGGCGGCCTCCAGCCCATTCATTACCGGCATCTCGATATCCATCAGCACCAGGTCCGGCGCCTCAGCGCGCCAGAGGTCCACTGCCACCTGCCCATTCTCCGCCTGCAGGACGCAATGTCCCTCCCGCTCCAGCAGCGTCTTGATCACCAGTTGGTTGACGCCGTTATCCTCGGCCACCAGCACCCTCAGGGCTGGTTTGGAGGGGGGGGGCGTCGTTGCCTGGCTGTTGTCGGGGGCCTCGTCGGCAGCAGCACCAGGGCCAGTCTCGGCATCTGTCCCTTCAACCGGGGCGGCCGTGGTACTATCGGTCGGTGCCACAGCAGGAGAGGGCGGCACTGGGGCGGGATCGGGGGTGATCGCGGCGGCAGGCAGAGTGGCCTGAGGAAGGCGTAGAATGAACGTGCTGCCCTGCCCAACCCCGCTCTGTACGGTGATGTCACCGCCCATCAAGCGCGACAGTTGCCGGGAAATGCTAAGCCCCAACCCGGTGCCGGCCGACCCGGCATGGTTGCCTTCCTTCACCTGGGAGAACCGCTCGAAAATGCTCTCCAATTGATCGGAGGGAATCCCCGTGCCAGTGTCCGTGACAGCCAGCTCAAGGGTGCCAGCCGGTCCGCCGCCGGGCAACAGGCGGGCTGAGACCGTGATTGTCCCGTCGCGGGTGAACTTCACCGCATTGCTGATCAGGTTCAGCAGGATCTGGCGGACACGGGCGCGGTCCCCCATGACCAGTGCCGGGACGGACGCTTCGATCTCAGCCTGAAGACGTGTTCCGTGGACCTCGGCCCGATTTCGCATCAGGGCGACGGCGCTTTCTGTGAGGTCCCGAACGTCAAACGGCCCCTCGACCAAGTGAACAGCATCGGCCTCCAACTTGCTCTGGTCCAGAACGTTGTTGACGATGCCCATGAGCCCGTCGGCGGAGCTGAGCGCGATATCCACCAGTTTGCGCGGTTCCGGTGACAGGGGGCAGGTAACGGCGTTTTCCAGCGTGCCGATGATGCCGGTCAAGGGGGTGCGTATCTCGTGACTCATCACCGCCAAGAAACGCGATTTCTGGGCGTGAGCGGTTTCCGCAACCTCCTTGGCCTGCGCCAACTGGCGCATGCGCGTCAACAGCATGCCTCCCAAAAACGCCATGGTCACGCCAATCAGGACCATCAGGCCCACAACCAGACCCAGAAGCCGCAGCATCTCCCGGCGTCGCTCAGCATCATATCGGGCAAAGTCATTGCGAGATGCGGCCAAGAACTCATCCATATCATGGATCGACGACTGCCCGCTCTCAATCACTGTCTGCAATGCTGGATCATCACTTGACGTTACCTCCAACGCCAATTCATCCAACGCCGCAAGATCACTCCTAAGCGATGCCCAATCCTCCTTCAGGCGTTCAATGCTGGCAACACGCCGGCCCGCTGGCCCAACGTCAATCAGTGGCACTCTGCTTACAAAAATATCTAGCCTGTAGAGAAAGGCGTCCCTCGACGTTACACCAGATTGAAAAAGTTTGGCTGCATCCACAAGCCGCGCTGATTCCAGCTTGAGCTGATGAACAGCCCACAGCGGCTCCTCTTCCGTTGTCGATAATGTATCAATGGTCCTGTAAAGGATACCTATGGCAACAAAAAGCGATAAAAGACCGCCAGCCACAACAGCCCACAGTATCCCTCGGCGAAAGATACCAGCCCCACCATTGATGGAGGGACTGGTCACCGCTTTCCTGTCAGATTTGCTCTTTGATCCTGTCACGCCGGGCGCCATAAACAAAAACCAGGAGTGACTTACTCAGCTGAGATGGACTTAACTTGCCAAACGGACATGTTTCTAACTTCGGCCTGGCGCAACTCGGGAACCGCAGAATAGTCAAAAACAATCCAGAAGGGACCCTTATCCCGCAATCGCATCGGCCGACCGTTATGCTGAGTCGCCAGAAACGCCCCTAGCTCCGAAGCCATTGCTCGGGAGAAAGTCGCTGCATAATCATTGTGTGCGATTGCCCGAATCGTGCTTCCTTCTGCCTCCGCAGCCGCCAGTAGCCTATCCAGGGGAACCCCGACAAACGTCTGCTCCCCCTCAGTCCAGGGCGTTTCCGTCACCAGCGTTTCCGTACCAAGAGCCTCCACCTGGGCACGGGTAAAGACCGTCGTTTTCCCATCACTCTCAATGATCAAATCCAAGGGCGCCTGTGCGCTGACACCAACCAGAGGCGCCAAGGAAACAAAAAACACAACCAAGAAAGAAAATAGCAGTCGCACAGTCGCTCACTCCTTACGTGTATGCGGGGCCCTTTTGAGCCCTCTGGTGACTGGCCTGAAACACACGCTAGCGGATGCTTAGACCCACGCCTTTTGCTCAGAAGCATATCAGTTTATGCGTTTCTTGAATATGAATATTTCTATCCCTCAATCCGTGGTCAAGACGGTTCTGCGGTAAATTGCTGAAACGTCAGGGCGGACAGAATCCGCCCTCAGGCCTTGACGCTTTTATGGCGGCACCGTCTCCTGAGGGGGAAAAGGTGCTTTACCTCCCCTGAGCGCTACAGGATGAGCCCCACAGGAAGTGTCCCCCATGTCTCAGCCCGCCCCCTCCACCGTCCCCGCTGCCAGCCTGGATGAGCGCGTCGGGGTCTTTTTGCAGGACAATGGCAGCCGCCTGATGCGGGTGTTGACCGAACATGAAAGCGTGTTCACCGCCAAAGACGTGCAGCGCACGCTGAGCCGGGTTGGGGACTGGAACATCGACCGATCCACCCTGGACCCCTCGGTGGACAAGAAGTTCGCGGAAGCCATCCAAAACCGGATGCTGGGCGACCCGACCCTGCTCACCCGGTTCGAGGACACCACCAGCGGGCGGGCGCTCTACACCACGCCACAGATGTTGGACATGGAGACGACCCTCGTGGAAACCGCCCGGGCATGGCGTGAGGGCGGCCCCAGCGTGTCTGAGGAGATCACCCAAAAGGCCCTGGACAAGTTCCAGGCGTGGCATGACGAGATGGGTTTTGGCATGGACCCCAACATGCTGGATGCCATGCGCGATATGCTGGGCCCCAACCGGGTCAACCTGCTGGATGCGCCTCCCGGGGCAGGCAAATCCACCGCCGCCAAGGGCCTGTCCTTTGCCTACCAGATGTCCGGCACGCCCATGATGGTGGTGGGCCCCTCTGACGTCATTACCTCCGAGCTGATGGGCGATACGCAGGCCGGTAAAGGGGAAACCTTGCGGGAGCTGATCAACAAGGTCCGCCGTGGCGAGAATCCCATTGACGAGGGCAGCGCCATTATCGTGGACGAGGCCGGGATGATCGGCACCCGCGACATGAAAACCTTGTTTGATGCCGCAGCGGAAAAAGGGGCCAAGCTGCACCTGATCGGCGATGGCCGCCAGATTGCCCCCCAGGCCGCCGGCCAACCGTTCCGCGTGTTCTGTGAACAACTGGACCATGTCAGCCTGACCCAAACCTTCCGCCAGAAGAAGCCGGAGGATCGCGAGATCACCTTGCAGCTTTGGCATGGGCAGATGGAACAGGCCATCGACACGCTGGAAGATCGCGGCTCCATCCACCGCCGCGGGGGCATGTCCAACGTCCTGAAGGAAGTCGCCAACCAGTATGCCGACTGGTATGAGCGCAATCAGGACACCGGCAAAGTGGGGCTCGCCCTGGCGCTGGGACCGGACAATGCCGACGAGATCAACCTGCGGGTGCGCGATGCGCTGAAGGCCCGGGACATGCTGGAGCATGGCCGCAGCTATGAAACCACCGGCGGCACCTTGGAATTGGCCCAGGGTGACCGGGTGATCCTGACCCAGGACGCGGTGGACATGGGCGGCGCGCGGGAGCCGAAGAAGGAAACCGCTGGCGCAACCGGTCAGGTGGTGAAGGTCAGCAAGGACGGGATCGAGATCAAGATCGACAAGTCCAAGGCGCCGCCGCTGACCATTGCCGCCGATGACAAAGTGCCTCTGGCCCACGCCTACGCCCTGGATCTCAGCCGCATCCAGGGGATCAGCGTCGATCAGGCCTTCACCGCCGTCACCCGCCCGTTTGAGTATGGCGAGGCACTGGTGGCCTTGAGCCGGCACAAGACAAATGCCATCACCACGCTGGATGAGGATGTTTATCCCACCCGGGCCAGCCTCAAGCGCCAGTTGGAACAGATCCGGCCGAAAGAAACCGCCATGGATCTGGCCCTGAACCCCGACCGCTACCGCCCCACCGCCGCCGCTGCCCCCCGCTGATCCCCCTGTCTGCCCCCTGGCTGATGAAAAGGTGAGCGCCATGACCTCCCCCACCGGAGACCCCCTGTACGAAGGCCGCGACTGGATCAGCTTCGATCGCACCTATGCTGCCGTGCTGGGCCAATTGGACCGGATCGAGGCGGAGGCGGCCGCAGTCCCCGCGAAGGAGCGCGATCAGGCCAGCGACCAGATGGCCAGCATGATCCCGATGATCGGCCGCGCCGAGGATGGCGCCCTGGTGATTATCGACATGATCCGGGATGAGGGCTTGGTTTCCACCCTGCGGCCCCGTATGGAGGCCGTGAAGCAGGGGTTTGCCGCGATGCTGGCTGCCGCCCGGGTCCGCCGGGAGGATAGCGCGCAGGATCTGGCCACCCGCCTGGAGCACCTGGCCGCCGCCGCCCGCGCGGCGCGGCTGGCCGTCACCGACCTGGAGTCAGCTTGGCGTGATGCCCGCGCCCGCGGCTCCTGAGAGACTTTCCAACACCCGCCGGGAGGGACCCGAGTGATGATGAAGAGCCCCGCTGAAGTGGATGCGCTTGTTGACCAACTGGCCGCCAATCATCCCGACGTGGATGTGGCCGGCCTGAACGACGATCAGTTGCGGGACATGGTTGCCCAGCTGCCAGGTCAGGCCGCCTATGCCAAGGACCTGGATGCCGATGGCTGCTATGAGATTTCAATGAAATGGATCAATTTGGATCGTGATGTGGATGAGGGTCCGTATCAGGCTGAGATGTGATCTCGATGGCCGGTCAGCCCTCAATATTCAAGTAAACAACAGCTAATCCCAAGGAGCGGGTGGGTCAGTCCATGGCAGATCGCAAGCAGGTTTTCAAAGAGGGGCTGATCTGGTCCTCTCTGGGCGGTAACAACGAAGCTGGTATCGGCGGCAATTGCCACCTGTATGCCTATCAGGACGATGCGATTCTGGTGGACATGGGCAGCATGTTCGCCAAAGGGGAAGCGGAGAAAAACTTTAACTCCACCTATCCCGATGCCACCCGATTCTTCCCGAAGAAGGACGGCTCCAGCAAGGGCCCCGTGGCCCGTGCGCTGGTGGTGACTCACGGCCACATGGACCATATCGGCGGCATCGCCCCGCAGATGCGCCGCATGTTGGACGAAGGTCTGGATGTGGAGTTCCCGGAAATCTACGCCACGCCCATGACCGCCAGCATGATCAAGGCGGAATTGATCGATAAGCAGATCCCGCGGGAAAGCTGGCCCACGTTCCACAAGCCCTACCTCAAAAGCGGTGAGCCGAACCAGATCGGCAAGCTCACCGTGACCCCGATCGATGCCAGCCACTCCATCCCGAATGGCGTGTCGCTGGCCATCGAAACCCCGGGTGTGCGCCACTTCCACAGTGGCGATGTCAAAGCCGACCAGACCGTGTTTGTTGGCCCCCCCACCGACTTCGCCATGATCGAAAAGATGCGCGATGACGGCAAGGGCTTCGACACGATGTCGATCGACTCCACCCGAATCACCCGTGATGGCTTCACCGCCACCATGGACCAGATCGGGGAGAGCTATGGCAAGATCTTCGACGAGCATCAGGGCCAGCGCGCCGTGATCGGCGTCATGGGCACCAGCCTGGAAGAGATCGCCACCATCGCCAAGGAAGCCGCCAAGCGCGACAAAACCATCGTCACCGCCGGTGGCAGCATCGACAAGGTGCGCAAGTCGGCCCAATTCGCAGGATTGGATCTGGAGAAGATCATCCAGCGCAAGCTGGAGGAGGAAGGCTTCTCCGGCAAGCAAGTGCGGATCATGAGCTTCAAGGACAAAGAAGCCCAGAAGCTGAATCCCGAAGACACCATTGTCCTGGGCACCGGCACCCAGGGTGAAGAAATGGCTGCCATGCCCCGCGCCGCCCGCGGTGAGCATCCTTTCCTGCAACTGGACAAGTCTCGCGACTATGTGATCATGGCCGCCGGCATCATTCCGGGCAACGAGAAGGAAGCCGGTGCGGTGCTGGAGCAGTTCGAGGCCCAGGGCCTGGAATTGCTGGCGCCGGAGCGCGGCCATCTGACCCATGCCTCCGGCCACGGCGCCAAGGAGGATAACCGCCGCTACTATGAGGCCGCGGCCCCCACCAAGATCATCCCGATGCACGGCAGCGAAGGCCACCTGGACGAGCACACCGCCTTCATCGAGAGCCTGGGGATCAAGACCGAGAAGGTCGGCAACTGGTCCCAGATGGCGATCCTGCCCGGTGGTGAGACGGCCATCGTTGGCCAGACCAAGGAACAGTGGGTCGGCGTGGAAGTGCACGAGAACCCGCAGAACTGGCGCGATAAGTCCTACAGCTTCCAGACCTTTACCCGTGACCCGATCACCAGCCAGGTGGTGAACCTGGACGCCAAGGGCGAACCCCAGCCAGAGGCGCCTGCCGCCGAGGCTGAGGAGCCCAAGGCGAAGGCCGCCGCCCCTGCCCCGCGCATGGGTCGGTAAAGCCGAGCTTCTCAGAGGTCGCGGCAAGGCCAGCGACCTCGCCACCTTTGAGCCTTCAATGCCCCCTCCTGGGCCTTCCCGGGCATCCCTGGAGGGGACCGCGGCCTTGATCAAAAAAACAAGGGGCAGCCCTGCCACAGCGGGCTGCCTTTTTCATTGGCAGGAAAGCCCTGTCTTGTGTCCGCGCCCCCAAGGCCCTATGTAGCCAGGGCGAGTTTGAGCGATCTGAACATCTGTTTCCTGTAGCGGCTGCAGTTTTCGATCACGAGCTGACGCCGCCATGGTTGCCGCAGAGTGTGGGCAGCCCTTCAACATCTATCAGGAGACATCACGATGGCCACTGGCACCGTGAAATGGTTCAATTCCACCAAAGGCTTCGGCTTCATTCAGCCCGACGGGGGCGACAAGGACGTGTTCGTCCACATCTCCGCCGTGGAGCGCGCCGGCCTGTCCAGCCTCTCCGACGGCCAGAAGCTGTCCTTCGACCTGGAGACCAGCCGTGACGGCCGGTCCTCCGCTGTCAATCTCGTTTTGACGAATTGATCCCGCTGGCGCGGCGCCTGCACAGGTGCCGCGCCTCACGGGGAAGCCCTGGCAGGCTGCTGGCGCGTTCGCCAAGCCACAGGCGCCCTCCCCTATCGAACCTGAGGTGACGTACTGCCCCGAGGATCCCCCGCGGATGTTCGGTCCCGGACCCTTTGGTCCGCGGGGCAGACCACCGGGAGACGCCATCATGGATCGGTGTGGAAAGACGGACGAGGCGCAGGACGACGCCCCCGATCTGCTGGAAACCCAGGAAGAGCCGCGGTTGCGGCTGTGCCTGAAGTGCAGCACGGAATTTGAGAGCAGTTGGGCCGGTGAGCGCATATGCAAGCGCTGCAAGGCCTCCGGCACCTGGAGGAGCCACGCGCCCTGACGTCGTCACGGCCTGGCCGTGCCCTCCTTTGCTCGCCCGCTTTTGAGCCTATCCCACCTGCCTTGACCACCCCGCGCGCCCACCCGACCACCCACGCCAGTATCGTGCCAATGGGTGGCCGGGTGGGGGCGGCCAAGTTTGGAGGGGGGCTGGTGCAGACTAAATCTCGCCGCAACGCGCTCTTGAGCGTAGGCCCCTAAAGTGGCAACGCCACGGAGGGGATCATTCGAGCGACCGCCAAGAGGCGACAGTTGGGGCGCCGGTTCCAAATCGGTATCCCCTGCTGTAGGCCTCCGACCCCTTGCGCGCCGCCCCTTAACGCGCCGCCTCCTAGCGCGCAGTCTAGGCCGCGAATCCTTTGGCCGGTGACTGGCCACGCCACTCGCGGACACGGCCGAAGCGGCTTCTTCCCCGTCCGGGGCCGTCCTGCGACCTTCATTGGGAGATCTGCCATGCGCCTACGCTTCGGATGCCGGCTCGATTATCATTTCGCCCAGCCGACACCAATGATCGCGATGGTCAATATCCACTATTCCCGGGTGTCTTTTTTGGAGGCTCCGGATGTGGTGACAACGGCCCCAGCGGTCCCAGTGATCAGCTACCGGGACATGTTCGGCAATTGGTGTACCCGCCTCACCGCACCCGCCGGCCCCTTTTCGCTGGGCACCGATGGGGTGATGCGCGACGACGGGACACCAGACCCGATCGTTGCGGACGCCGCCCAGCACGCGGTGGAGGACCTTCCCTCCGATGCGTTGGTTTATCTGCTGAGCAGCCGCTATTGCGAGACGGACAAGATGCTGGACGAGGCTTGGCGCCTGTTCGGCAAGACCAAGCCCGGGGCGGAACGGGTCCAGGCCATCTGCGATTTCGTGCACAAGCACATCACCTTTGGCTACGAGCACTCCAGCCCCACCCGCTCTGCCTTGGAGGCTTTCCAGCAAGGGCACGGGGTGTGTCGTGACTTCGCCCATCTGGCCATCGCCTTCTGCCGGGCGATGAACATTCCGGCGCGCTACTGCACCGGATATCTCAGCGACATCGGTCAGCCCCCCCCCTACGGCCCCATGGACTTCGCCGCGTGGATGGAGGTGTATCTGGGTGGCGAGTGGCGCACCTACGATCCCCGCAACAACAAGCCCTATGTTGGACGGGTCTTGATCGCGCAAGGGCGGGACGCCGCTGACGTGCCGATCACCCACACCTTCGGACCCAACAGCCTTGTGGGCTTTCAGGTTTGGATGGACGAATACAGCGCCCTGCCAGCACCACCGGTGGTCAAGGTCTAGGGCGCCCTGCGGGGAGATAGAGCCGGCACCAGCCCCCTGCTCCAACCTCGCCGCTCCCCAGCCTGCCAGCCATTGGCACGATACTGCCGCGGGTGGGGCGCGGGTGAAGGCGTGAGGGGGCCAAGGCCGGTGGGACCGCCCTACAGCAGCGGACACCTATTTGGGCTCGGTCCCCCTGCTATAGCGGAGTGTTGGCCGCTCCGATGATCCCCCCGTGGCGTTGCCACGTTGGGGTCCTGACGGAGGGGTCCTGACGCGCTACCGGCTCACCGATCAGAAGTGGATGGCCCGGCCGTAGGCGTCCAGGACGCTTTCGTGCATCATTTCGCTCAGGGTCGGGTGCGGGAAGATGGTGTGCATCAGGTCCGCTTCCGTGGTCTCCAGGCTCATGGCCACGGCATAGCCCTGGATCATCTCCGTGACCTCGGCCCCGATCATGTGGGCCCCCAGCAACTCGCCGGTCTTGGCATCGAAGATGGTCTTCACCATGCCATCGGGCTCGCCCAAAGCGATCGCCTTGCCATTGCCAATGAACGGGAAGCGGCCAACACGGATGTCCCGCCCCGTCTCCTTGGCCTTGGCCTCCGAAAGGCCAACACTGGCGATCTGGGGATGGCAGTAGGTGCAGCCGGGGATGCGTTCGCTCTTCATCGGGTGCACGCCTTCCAGCCCAGCGATCTTCTCCACGCAGATCACGCCCTCATGGCTCGCCTTGTGGGCCAGCCAGGGCGGGCCGGTGACGTCACCAAAGGCATAGACGCCGGCTTCGGCCGTGCGCCCATAACCGTCGGTCTTGATGTGACCGCGATCCACCTCGACCTTGGTGCTGTCCAGGCCAAGGCTCTCGGTATTGCCGGTGATCCCGATGGCCAGGATCGCCTTGTCAAAGCTCAGGGTGGCGGCCTTGCCCTTGTCTTCGATGACCGCTTCAACGCCCTTGGCCGTGCTCTTCAGCCCGTTCACCTTGGCGCCGGTGATGATCTTCATCCCCTGCTTGGTGAAGGCCTTGTGCGCCATTTTGCTGATTTCCTCATCCTCAGCGTTCAGGATGCGGGGCAACACTTCCACCACCGTGACCTCGGCGCCCATGGAGCGATAGAAGCTGGCGAATTCGATGCCGATGGCACCTGAGCCGATGACCAGCAGGCTCTTGGGCATCGTTTCCGGAACCATGGCTTCCTTGTAGGTCCAGATGTTCTTGCCGTCCGCTTCCAGCACGCCAGGGATGGTCTTGGCCCGTGCGCCCGTGGCGATCAGGATATGCTTGGCTGTCACGGTGGCCACGGGCTTGCCGTCCTTTTCCACCTTCAATGTCTTCGGCCCGTCGAACGCGGCATGGCCATCAATCACCGTCACCTTGTTCTTTTTGAGCAGATGCTTGACCCCGCCGGACAATTGACCCGCAACACCGCGGGAGCGCTTCACCACCTTGGCCAGATCAAAACTCACATCCTTTGCGGCCAGCCCATAATCATCGGCATGGAGCATGGTGTGATACAGCTCGCTGGAGCGCAGCAGGGCTTTCGTTGGGATGCAGCCCCAGTTCAGGCAGATCCCGCCCAAATGTTCACGCTCGATCAGGCCCACTTTCATGCCAAGTTGGCTGGCACGAATGGCAGCCACATAGCCACCAGGACCGCCACCGATGACAACTATATCGAAAGACTGATCTTTGCTCATGATTTAGGCGCTCCTCATTGGGCTAGGCAGGAGCCGGGAACGCGGCTCCTTTTCCCCTACAGGCTTAGGGGACAGGCAAAGGTCTGCGCAATGGACAGACAGCCCCACCTCCCACGGGGGATGGGGTCATCCCATCTGGCGGATTGGCGGGCAAAGGCGGTCTGCCTGTGCCGTTTTGGCACGCTCAAGGCCCTTTGCGTGGCAAAGGGCTCACCTCCAGCCCGCTCCCCCTCGCGACCACCCCACGCCAGGATCATCGCAAGAGGTGGTCGGGTGAGAGCGGGGGATTGGTGCCGATCCCCTCTGCCGGCGCAACACGCTTAGCTGGCGGCCGGCCCCCGGGCGGTGGCCAGCCATAGGCCTCCCCCGATCAAGGCAGTCCCGCCGATCCCTTCCAGCACCCGCACCCGCCGCGCCGTCAACCACTGCCCCGCACGGCCCGCCAGCAGCGCATAGCCGCCATCCAGTAGGGTGGCCACGGCCATGAAGGTTCCGCCCAGCAGGAGCGTCTGACCCATGACAGGGCCCGCCAGATCCAAGAATTGGGGAATGAACGCCCCAAAGAACAAGAGCGCCTTGGGGTTGGACCAGATCACCAAAACCCCCTGCGTGAAAAAGCGTCGCAGGGAGGGTGCGAGCATCTCCTGAACCGCCTGCGGGTCCAAAGGGGTCCGCTGGCGCAGCATCCGCAGCCCCAACCAGATCAGATAGGCCGCCCCCAGCAGCTTGAGCACATCAAACACCTGCCCCAGCCCATCAATGATGGCCTGCAGCCCGAAGGCCAGAACGGCCAGCATCACGGCCAAGCCCGCCTGGGTCCCGGCAACGTTGGCCAGCCCAGCACGGGGACCATGCCGCAGAGCGTTTGCGATGATCACCGTGACGGTGGGACCGGGAACGATCACCACCGCCACACAGGCCGCGAGATAGGTCAGGTAGAGGGAGCCATCGATCATGGGTCAACATCCTGTTGGGCCGGAACGGACGCAAATATCTGATCCGTCTGAGCCATCCCTCCTCCCCTGCTTGTCTGCCACGGCACGATCATGGCGTATGGAGCGGTCGGCCAAAACAATCAGTGGGAGCAACGGGATAGCCGCGCCCCCTCGCCCAAGCCAAGGAGCCGGGGAGCACCCTTGTATGCCAACGCCGTCTGACGGGCACCAGAGCCCTTTGCGCGGCAAAGGCGTCACCGCCGGCTCGCTCCCCCTCCTGGCGTACCTTTGGCCGGCCACCCACGGGAGTATGATCGCAATGGGTGGCCTGGAGGGGAGCGGGTTGGCCCAGACTGAGCGGAAAATCCTCCAGGTCAAGCCGCCGCCTGCCAGCGGGGCAACGTCC
>CAZCBM010000071.1:0-13506 GCA_964496805.1 uncultured Rhodospirillales bacterium
GAGTTCGGGCAACTGGCGGGGGGCGATGGCGCCCGGCAACGCGTCACCCACCACTGGGTCCCGACTGCGATCCGGTCGGCGGGGTGGGCGCGAGGAGGCGCTGGCGTCCCCGGCTTGGGAGGCGGGGGATGAGCCGTCCGCCGTCCGCTGCGTGTCCGCCCCGGCTCCCGCTGGCGATCCAGCGTCTGGCTTGCGGGGCACGCCACCGCTGCGAATGGTGTCGATATCGGCCTGTCCCTGGCGGACACGGGCGAAGAAGGCGCGATACTGCTCCGCCTCCTCCGGCGACAGTCCCTCCGGGATGGGCGCTGAGAAGCGAAACTCCTCCTCATCTGCTGCGGGGCGATCATCCGCAGCCATTTCCTGCGCCGGCTGCTGCCCGCCCTGGTCTGCCGGCGGCTGTTCCGTTGCGGGCTCATCCAGCGCCGCAGCGGCATCCACAGGCCCCTCGGCAGCCGCCGCCGTGGCCAGATCATCCAGTGTCGGCAAGGTCTCAGGGGTGATCGCTGCCTGGGCCTCCGGGGGCGGATCACCGGAGACGATATCAACCACTTGCCACGTCTGAACCGCGGAGGGCCTGAGGGTCATGCCCTCGTCCAGGGACAGTTCAATGACCGTCTGGTCCGCCGCTGCGGGACGCACCACCGCATCCTGAAGCCGTGGCAGCGCCTGACGGAGGATGGGCGCCAAATCCATCGACACAGCCTGGTCAAAGGTCAGCTGGGCCGTGGTGCCGTCCTGCTGCCAAGACAGGCCCACATCCTGGGGAAACTTGAAGACGAGGCGGGTGTAATCGGGTGCCAATTGCCCATTCACCTCCACCGTTTGCGCCCATGCCGATGCGCGACCACTGGCCAGGACCAGCAGCACGGCAAGCAATAGCGGCATCCAGCGGTGGGGGGTCATGGGCGGGTGCGGCCTCTTCGGCCCTTAGGGCTGACGATCAGTTGGGAAACGGACATCCAAGATGACGGGAAGCCGGTCGGCCTCATAGTCCGCCACCAGCAGCCGCTGCGGGGCCACCGCCGGTTCAAGCGCCGGCGGCAAGGCCGCAAGAGCCGCCGTCATCACTTTCCCATTGGCGCCATAAGGTTCGGTTAACCGTTGCAGGTTGGTGGGGGCATAGGCCAGCCCCAGGCGCAGCGTTGCCCCCTGACGCACCAGTTCCAACAAGCGCCGTCGCAGGGGTTCCCGGCGAAGCGCCTCCGGTTCCAGATGCAGGCGCAGCAGGTCATCCTCCCGCAGGCTGATCCGGGCGGGGCCAAAAAGCCCCTGGGCCACCAGGGGCTGCAACAGCGCGTAGGATACGTGGACTGCCGGACCCTGCGCCGCTGCCGAGGCGGCGGGCCCGTGGCGTTCCAGCAAGCCCTGGGTGTCGGCCGGCGATTGCGGGGCATGGCGCAGCCCCACCATCAGGATGGCAAAGCACAGCAGCAGCATCACCAAGTCCAGCAGGGACAACGGCACCGGCAGGCTGGCGGACCCCTGATCGGCCAGAGCGGTCGGGCCGGTTGGGAGCCAAGGGGTGCTCATCATCCTGCCTCCCCGCTGCGGCTGCTGGCGATCATGGGCGCATGATAGCGGGACAGGCGTGGTGCCTGAAGGGAGGGGGAGGGCTGGAGTTGCACCTCCACGCCCTGGGCGGCCCCGGTGATCAGGCCTTGCACGGCGGGCTGCCCCAGATCCGCGGCAACCAGCGTGAGGATCAACAGCCCCTGGGGATCCTCCTGCCGCCAAGCCTGCCCGGCGGAAAAGGCCTGGTCTGCGGAGAGGGTGCTGAGCGTGGCGGCATCCAGCACCAGGGCGCTGGCCGGGGGCACGTGCAGGTCCTGCGCAAGCGCCTGCCACGCCCGGTCGCCCGGACGGCCCAACGGCGCCTCGGCCCGTGCTTGCGGCTCCCTGGCCATGAGCCCATGCAGCCCCAGGAACAGGATCGCCAGCGAGAGAAAAAGGGAAAGCGCTGCCACCCGCAAGGGGCGGGAGGCTGGGTCATCCTCGGGCTGGGTATCGTCGGTCAGGAGGGCTGCAAAAGGCTCGGCTTCAATCGAAGTCGGCCAGCAAGGCATCAATCTCGTCCTGGTTCATGGCCTGATCGGGCATCTGCGGGCCATTCATCAGGAAGGCGTCCTCATCCGACGTCTTGGACGCCTCGGCTTCGGCCTGATAGCTTTCGGCCTCTGCCCCGATGACCCCCATCAGGCGATCAACCCGCGACTCCACCAGTTTCATGGCCTTGACGACCTTCTGGATTCGCTGGCCGGTAATGTCCTGGAAGTTGCAGGCCTCATAGATGCGCATGACGGCATCCATCAACGCCGCTTGGTCTTCGCCCTCAAGGGATACGCTGATCTGCTCCACCGTCTCAACGGCGTCCAAGATATCGCCGGTGGCCTTTTCCGTCGCGCTGACCACGGCGTCCAACTCGCAGCTGGCGGTGGTCAGGTGGACGTCCTTGATCTCCTTGGGGCGCAGGGCCACCAGGTCATCGCGCATCTGGGCAATGTCGGAGGCGATGGCTTCCACCTGGGCCAGCACTTTCAAGGCGCCGGCCGTGATGTCGCCCTGCAGGCTGCTCACTGTTTCTTTCACAGCATCCACAAGCAGAGGGGTCAGCTTGCCATCGGGCTGGATCGGTTCCTGGGTCATGGTCTTGGTCTCCATCCTGGCGGGGGCAGATGTGGCGAGAGCTGAGGGGCCCGTGGCCAGATCAGAACTCACCCAGCACGCTGGCGATCTTGGACCGCAGGGTGTCGGCATTGAACGGCTTGACGATGTAATTGGACACGCCGGCCTTCTTGGCGGCCAAGACATTCTCCGTCTTGCTCTCTGCGGTAATAATGATGAACGGCATCCGACGCAGTCGGGTATCGGCTCGCACTTCCTTCAGCAACTGGAGGCCGCTCATGGGCTCCATGTTCCAGTCGCTAATCACCAAGCCATAGGTCTTCTGCTCGTTCTGAAGCAGTTTCAAGGCAGCAGAGCCGTCGCTAGCTTCGTCAACATTGGTGAAACCGATCTGACGGAGCAGATTGCGAACAATGCGCAGCATTGTGTTGAAGTCATCCACGATCAGGACGTTCATATTCAGGTCGACAGCCATGACCACACGCTTTCCTGTTGTCTTAAGGGGCAGCTCCGGGGGCAGGTGACACGGCAAACCGCCGGACACTGAAGCCCTGTGATCCCGACGCTAGGAGCACCCCCTTAATCAGTGCCTAAAGCAAGCGGCCGTCTGTAAGCTTTGGCCCGGTAAAGCGGATCACGGCCTGAGGCCAACGCCCCCGCCGGGGGGCTCACCGATGGGGGCCATCAGATGCCGGATCAGCACCCGTGCCCGGTCAGTGTCCATCTTGGCCAGGATCGGCGCCGCCTTGCGTTCGCTCATGGCCTCAACCACCGGGGCCAGTTCTTGCGCGTCCATGCCGTCGAAAATCAATGCGGCCTCGGCCGGCTTCATCGCCTCGAATCGCTTCACCTGGGCGGTGATTCGCTCCGCGTCGGCCTCACTGCGCTGGCCCATCAGGGCTTCCAGATCCGCTTTGAGCTGTTCCAGGCGTTGGGTTTGCTCCTGCACCCGTTGCTCGGCCGCCGCAATGATCGCCTCCCGCTGGTCCAGCGCCCGCTCCCGTGCATCCAGCGCCTCTCGCCGGGCGGCCAAGCGCTGCAAGATCTCCACCTCTGTTGCATTGAAGCTGAGGGCATCGTCCTTGGCTTCCTCCAGCAGGGAGGGGTCGGCAAGAACGGAGGCCGGGGGCTCATCGGCATCTTCGGTGGAGGCGTCGTCCTCCTGCGCGCGGGCTGACGGCAAGTCGAACAGGTCCGCCGGCCCCAGGTCCAGGGTGGGGTCCAACAGGTCCGCTACCCGCAAGGCCACGGCGACAACCGCAATAGCAACGGTCACCGGCAGCAAGCGCACCCGTGCCAGCCGCGCGACCAAACTCCACTGCCCCACGCCCGCCGCCCCTGACCGACGCGACGGGCGCGCAGGCGCGGCCATGGTCTCTGGCGGATCAGCATAGGCGCGGGGGTTCAACATGCAGCGGCCTTTCAGGGGGATCAGGCAGCACGCCCGGCGGCCTGCAGGGCGGCCAGCAACTCTGCTTCAGCGCGGGTTTGAGGGCGGGTTTTCATTTGCCCGGCGACACTGGCCGGGGCTTTGCTCGCGGACGCCGAGGCCGCGACCGACGCCGCCGCCTGGGCTGCTGGCAGCGCCCCGGAAGGGGCGGCCTTGGCCGGGGCCTGCCGGAGCGGCGCTGCCGCTTGTGCTGCTGCCCGGGCCGCGGTCTGTGGCTGCTGCGTTGCGCGTTCCCGGGCGCTGGTGGCGCTCTTCTCCAAGCGGTCGGCCAGATTGTTGCCGGCATCAATCATGAACTGGAGTTCCTCAAACAGCGCCTTGGCCTCGGCTGCCTTGGATTGCAAATCCTCCTGACCGCTGACGGCCTGATCCTTCATCTCCGCCATCGCCCGTTGGGCGGTCTGGGACGCCAGGGTGAAGCGCTGCACCATGGCGTCGAAATCCGCCTGGGCCGCGCGGATGGCCTTGAGCTTCCCGTTCAGTTGTCGGGCGGTGATCATGAAGGCCACCAGCATGATGATCACGGAGATATCCAGCAGGCCGGCGATCAGCGGGCTCATGTCAGAACCTCATCCTCTGGTTCCAGAATGTCTGTTGTGACCTGGATGGCGATGCGGCCACGTTTGCGGCCCATACGGCCCTGGAACAAGGTCCGCTCCCCACAGCGCAGGTCCACGGGCGTTGTCTCATCCACGTTCAGAATAATCTGGGTGCCCACGTCCCATTCCAAGACATCCCCCAGGCTCAGCATGGTCTCCCCCAGCACAGCCGATAGATCGATATCGGTGCGATAGAGTTCGTTGGCCAGGTGGCTTTCCCAGATGCTGTCCCGGCCGAATTTCTCCCCCATGAACATCTGGAGCAGCAGCTCGCGCACCGGCTCCAGCGTGGCATAGGGCATGAGCAATTCCATGCGCCCGCCCCGGTCCTCCATGTCCACCCGCAGTTTGGCCAGAACCGCCGCGTTGGCCGGGCGCGCGATGGCCGCGAACCGGGGATTGGTCTCCAGCCGGTCGAACCGGAAGGTGACCGGCGACAGCGGGTCGAAGGCAGCCGAGATGTCGGAGAGCACCACCCGCACCATGCGCTCCACCAGATTGCGCTCGATGGTGGTGTAGGGGCGGCCCTCAATCCGCATGGCGGCCGTGCCGCGACGCCCCCCCAGCAACACGTCCACGATGGAGTAGATCAGGGCCGAATCGATAACCAGAAGACCGTAGTTGTCCCACTCCTCCGCCTTAAACACCGCCAGCATCGCCGGCAGGGGGATGGAGTTCAGATAATCACCGAAGCGCACGGACACGATCTGGTCCATGCTGGCTTCAACGTTGTCGGAGGTGAAGTTCCGCAGGCTGGTGGACATCACCCGCACCAGCCGGTCGAACACCACCTCCAGCATCGGCAGGCGTTCGTAATTGACCAGGGCCGAGTTCAGCAGCGCGTTGATGCCACTGTTGTTATCGTCCTCCTGCAAACCGTCGAGATCGAAGCCCAAAAGGCTGTCGATCTCGTCCTGGTTCAGGACCCTCGACTGGGCGCTGTCATCATCACCGAAGCCCGAGCCCGCAATGGTTGTATCGTCTGACATGGCCTCTCAGACGCTCCTCGCGCTCATTGGAAGATCAGGTTTTGGAAGCGGATGGTGCACACCGGGATGGGGTCAGCAATCTGGCTGACCCGGAACAGCATTTCCTGACGCAGTCGTTCCGCGCCCGCAGACCCCCGCAAATCGTCAATCCGCAACTCCCGCAGAAACACCTGGAAGGCGTCCATGATGGCGGGCTTCTTGGACTCCAGCGCCGCCATGTCTGCCTCGGTGCGCATTTCGATCGCCACCTCGACGGTCAGGAACGTGGTGTTGCGCCCGGAGGAGTTCAGGTTCACCTGCAACTTATCCAGGGTGAGAAAGGCCGCACCGCATTCCCCAGCAGGCTCGACTTCCTCCTCGGCCATTTCCTCCCCCTCTTCCGGGGGCGGGTCGAAAACACCCAGGAAGAACGCCGCAGCGCCACCCACGCCGGCCAGCACCACCACGGCCAGCAGGATGAAGATCAGTTTCTTTTTGCCGCCTTTCTTGCCGCCTTCGGCGTCGCCGTCAGCGTCTTCGGCATTCTCGTCCGCCATGGGATCACCTGGCCTTGTTGCCGGGGGGAATCACCCCCTCACTCTCGGGCCGGGGGGTTAACGGGGCCTTACCCCGGTGGGCAAGATCTGCCGTTTGGGTAAACGACGGCGCGCTTAGGCCGGTTTGGCATGGCGTTTGCATCGCAGAGGGACATCGGCCAGGGCAGATCCCATGCCGATCGCTGATCCCCGCGCCAGAAGGCCCCATCGATGGAAAACACGCTCTATATCGCCGCCTCCCGACAAACCGCCCTGCGGCGGCAATTGGAAATCGTGGCCAACAATATGGCCAACATGAACACCGGCGGCTTCAAGGCCGACAGTGGGCTGTTCACGGAATATCTCAATGGGGAGCGGCGCGCAGACCGGGTCAGCATGGTCAACGATATGGGCATCAAGCGGGACACCAGTGCCGGGCCGCTGACGGACACCGGCAACCCGTTGGATCTGGCCATCGAGGGCGACGGCTACTTCATGGTCCAGACCGAACAGGGCATTGCCTACACCCGCGCCGGCAGTTTCCGCCTGAACCAGGATGGCGAAATCGTCAGCGGCGAAGGCAACCCGCTGGTGGGCCTGGACCAAGCCCCCTTCGTGGTGCCACCGGAGGCAGGGCCGATCCAGATCAGCCATGATGGGGTGATCACCGCGGGAGACGAGCAGATCGGCATCATCGACCTGGTGCGGTTTGATCGCCAGCAGGAGATGAAGCGGCTGGGCGGCGCACTGTTGCAGACCGAGGAGGCGCCGCTGCCGGTGGAGGAGGGCAAAATCCACCAGGGCATGCTGGAGGGATCCAACGTGCAGCCCATCGTGGAGATCACCCGCATGATTGAAATCCAGCGCGCCTACGAAAGCACATCGCGTCTGGTGGAGCGCCAGGGCCAGACCCTGGAAAAGATGGTGCAGACCCTGACCCGCGCCAGCTGATCCCAGATCCAGACCGATACAATCAGGCCATAGAGAGGAATAGACATGAGATCACTGAGCATTGGCGCCACCGGGATGCTGGCGCAGCAGCGCAACGTGGAAGTCACCTCCAACAACATCGCCAACATGACCTCCACTGGCTACAAGCGCCAGCGCAGTGAGTTTGTGGACCTGCTTTATCAAAATGTCCGCCGCCCTGGCGCTGCCTCCACTGAGAATGGCCAGGTGGTGCCCAGCGGGCTGCAAATGGGGGCTGGCGTGAAGATGGTCTCCACCTATCGCATCCATGCCCAGGGCAACCTGACCATTACCGATAACCAGTTGGACTTGGCCGTCAGCGGCCAAGGCTATTTCACCATCGACCTGCCGGATGGCACCCAGGGCTATACCCGCAACGGCAGTTTCCAGTTGGCCGCCGATGGCACCATCGTCACCGCCGAGGGCTATCCCCTGTCCGGCGCAGGGGCGGTCCCGGCTGGGACAGATCAGGTGGAGATCAACCAAAACGGCGTCGTGCTGGCCTTCATCGGCAATGCGCCGGGCCAGCAGGTGGGCCAGATCGATATGGCCAGCTTCGCCAATCCATCCGGCCTGGAGGCCATTGGCGATAGCCTGTTCATCCCCACCGAAGCCAGCGGCGCCGCCAATGCCGGCACCGCCGGGACCAATGGCTTGGGCACCATCGAACAGGGGGCGCTAGAGACCAGCAATGTCAATGTTGTGGAGGAGATCACCAATCTGATCACCGCCCAGCGTGCCTACGAAATGAATAGCCGGGTCATCTCCACCAGTGACGAGATGATGGGCACTGTCACCAACCTTCGCTAAGGGCCTTCGCTAAGGGACTGACGGATCATGAGTCTTGAAATGCTGCACCGCGGGCACTTTGCTGCCCTGGCCATCGCGCTGTCGCTGGTCATCACCGTGGGATTTTCCACCAGCGCGCTGGCCCAGGTCATGCTCAGCGCAGACGGCCAGGTGGACGGAGAGACCGTCACGCTGGGGCACCTGTTCGCAGGCCTGCCGGCCGACAAGGCCGCCACCCCCATCGCCCGCGCCCCGGAACCCTGGGGACAAGCCATCGTCACCTATCAAACGCTCTATCGCATCGCCCAGACCCATGGTGTGGACTGGCGCCCCACCTCCCGCCTGGACCGGGTGCGTCTCCAGCGCCCCGGCCAGAGCGTTGATGCGGATCACCTGACCTTGGCGGTGGCAGCAGAAATCGCCCGGCAGGATTTGCTGGCCGATCCCCTGGTCCAGATGGCGCCGGTGCGGGACCTGCCGGTGTTGCCCCTGGGGGCCAGCCCAACCCTGGCCGTGGACGGTCTCAGCTTTGATCGCGCCAGCGGGCGCTTCACGGCCACTTTGCGGATCAACGCGGAGGGGGTGGCGGCCGCCCCTCTGGCCATCAGCGGCCGGGCCTTCGATCAGGTGACCATCCCCGTGGCCACCCGCGCCCTGCCTCAGGGGCATGTGATCGCTGATGGGGATCTGGGATGGACCACGCTGAGGGCTGACCGCCTGCCCCGGGGATGGGTGGATGATCCCGCCCGGTTGCTGGGCATGCAAGTCCTTCAGACCGTCCGCCCGGAGGTGCCCATCCGCGCCCGCCAGGTCGCCCCACCGGTGGTGATCGCCCGCGGCGCCACCGTTACCCTGGTCCTGAACCAGCCGCCCTTGCTGCTGACCGCCAAGGCCCGAGCCTTGGAGGATGGCGCCCTGGGGGAGGTCATCCGGTTTGAAAACAGCAGCAGCGGTCGCACCGTGGACGCCCGCATCCATGCCCCCGACTTGGCCCAGGTCATCAGCGGCAGCGATCTGGCCGTGGCCGCCCGCCTGAATGGGGCCCGTCCATGAGCCACACCCCCTGCCTGCCCCCTGTGTCGGGCCTGCCGCCCGTTTCAGAAGGATCCTCGCCCATGCCTCCCCTCACCCAGTCCCCTGCCCTGCCTGGGCTGCTGACCCGCCTGTTGGCCCTGGCCGCGCTGACCGCCTTGGCGGGTTGCAATGCCGGCCAGCGCCTGTCGGAAATCGGCAAGCCGCCGGAGATGGCGGCCATTGAAAACCCGGTGGTGCAGCAAGGCTACCGCCCCGTTAGCCTGCCCATGCCGGCCCCCCAGCCGGAGCGGTTCCAGGCCAACAGCCTGTGGGGCCAGGGCAGCCGGGCCTTCTTCCGTGACCAACGGGCCAAGACCGTGGGCGACATCCTCACCATTGTGATCAACATCAATGACGAGGCCAGCCTGACCAACACCTCCTCGCGCTCCCGCACCAATGCGGAGGACGCCAGCCTGTCCGCCTTCGGTGGGTTGGAGACAGAGGCGCTGGGCGCGCTGTACCCATCCGGGTTCGATCCCACCAATCTGGTGGACGCAGACAGCACCATGTCCAACTCGGGGACCGGCGCCATTGATCGGGAGGAAGAAATTACCCTGCAAGTGGCCGCGATCATTACCCAGGTCCTGCCCAACGGCAATTTCGTCGTCCATGGGCGCCAGCAGGTACGGGTGAATTTCGAGCTGCGGGAGCTGGAGATCAGCGGCGTGATCCGACCGGAGGACATCACCAACACCAACACCATCAGCCACGAAAAGGTGGCCGAGGCGCGGATCAGCTACGGCGGTCGGGGGCATATCAGCGACGTTCAGCAGCCCCGCTACGGCCAGCAGGTGTTTGACGTTCTGATGCCGTTCTAAAAGGCACCCTGAGATGCAGTAGGGACACGGGCAACCCGGCAAGGCTTGCCGATCCCTGGGCTGAGACCTCCCCTGTCCTTCTCCCCTCCCCTGGCCCCCTCCCCGCTTGCGGTCACGATTGACCATCGATGGCGTGATTGATCGCAGCGGGGGTTTACGGGGATAACCCGTCGCAGGCAAAGTGCCCGCCGACTGGTTCACTGGGAGAGACAGAATGCCGCACCGCCTCCACCTCAGCCGCTTGTTGCTGTTCGTCGTCCTGCTGCTCGTGCCTCAGGGCGTGCGCGCCCAAGATGTGGCCGCCATTGCCGTGGACCCGGTCGAACAACAGATCGAGTTCCGCATCAGCGACCTCCAGGCCACGGGCCGGCTGACGATCCAGGGCCAGCCCATCGTCGGCACGGGGATGGTGCAGCGCTTTTATGAAAGCAGGGGCTACCTGCCCGGCTGGACCAACCCACAGAACCGTCAGGACCTGCTGAACCTGGCACGGGCACTGACCGCCGACGGTCTGGACCCGGAAGACGCCCACTATTCCCTGCTGGCGCGGTTGCTGAACGATAACGATCCCAATCCGGTTGCCCAGGCGGAGCGGGACATCCTGATGACCGACGCCATCGCGCGCATCGGCTACATGATGGCCTATGGCAAGACCGATCCGAACCGCCTGGATGGAAGCTGGAACCTTGGCCGGGTGCTGCCCCGCGAAGACCCGGTGCCCGTGCTCACCGCCGCCTTGGCAGCGGGCCAGTTGCCTGCCGTTATCAATCAGTTGCGCCCGGACCTGATCTACTACAAGGTGCTGGTGCAGCAGTTGGCCCGCTACCGGCGTCTGGCGGAGGCCGGCGGGTGGCCCCAGGTCCCCGGTGGGGAATTGCTGCGTCCCGGGGACACTGATCCGCGGGTGCCCGTCATTCGCCGCCGCCTGCAAATCGAAGGTGACTTGGCGCTTGACGTGGCCGTGCCGACCGATCCTCAATTCTATGACGACGCCACGGCGGAGGGGGTGAAGCGCTTCCAGCAACGCCATGCCATTGACGTGGACGGCATTGTCGGCCCTGGCACCACGCGGGCCATGAATGTCACCGCCCAACAGCGCGTCGACCAATTGCGCATCAACCTGGATCGCGCCCGCTGGGTCCACCGGCAATTGGAAGGCGATTTCGTTCTGGTCAACATCGCCGGCTTCTATGTGGCGGTGGTACGGGACAGCGAAATCGTGTGGCAATCCCCGGTGATCGTCGGCACCGACTACCACAAGACGCCGACCTTCAGCGCGCCCATGACCTATATCGAGCTGAACCCCACCTGGACGCCCACGCGCAATATCCTGTTCAACGAATTGCTGCCGAAGATCCGCCGCGACCCAGGCTTTGTCACCCGCAACGGCTATTATCTGGTGGACAGCAGCGGGCGACGGGTGAGCAATCCGGCGTCACTGCCCTGGTCCACCTACAACCGCGGCAACTTCCCCTATCGGTTCATCCAGGGGCCGGGTGACGGCAATGCCCTGGGACAGGTCAAGTTTATGTTCCCCAATCGGCATGCGGTCTACCTGCACGACACGCCGTCGCGGCAGTTGTTCAGTAAGGCCCGCCGTACCTTCAGCCATGGCTGCATCCGGGTGAAGGACCCCCTGACCCTGGCGGAAGTGCTGCTGGGCGGGCAGGGATGGAGCCGGGAGCGGATTGACCGTGTTGTCGCCAGCGGTGATCGCACCCGGGTGAACCTGGACCGCCCGTTGCAGACCCTGTTGCTGTATTGGACGGCCGATCCAGACGTGAATGGCGGCGTCCGCTTCTACGAGGACATCTATGAGCGTGATGCCAGCGTGCTGGCCGCCCTGAACCAGCCCTTCCGGCCAGACACCACGCCGCTGGAGTGACCGCCGCTCCGGCCCCCTTTGCCGACCAGGGCGGCGCGCGGTCCTTTGGCTGCGCGCCGCCCTTTTGCTCTGGGGCCTCGGGTTGGCAACGGGGTCGCCGCCAGCGCTGCCCCCTTTTGCCTTGTTGGTGACAGGAGATGCAGAGCGAGCGGGGCAATCCTGAGCGTAAAGTGGCCTGATCGGAAAAAAGCGCTTTGCCATCCCACCCTGCGGATCGCCCGTGGCATCCTGCGGCTGATCGCCCTATGCTCAGGCACGGAACGGCGGTGCCCCCGCCACCGCGCACCTTTGGCGCCGGCAGCCTCGCCAGACGCCGACCAGTGTGCATAACCCCCCCCCTGGGGCGTCGGCCCTGTTTCCGGCAGACGGGCCATCGCCTCAGGCCGCCACCCAAGGCGCCAAAAACAACAATCCATCCGGGACGGAACCCCTGAATCATGAGCAACAGCGACGCCCCCATCACTAAAGAGGACGCCCTCGCCCTGCACCAGGACGGGCGCCCCGGCAAGTTGGAGATCGCGGCCACCAAGCCCCTTACAACCCAGCGCGACCTGTCCCTTGCCTACAGCCCCGGCGTCGCGTGGCCCTGCCTGGAGATCGCTGAAACGCCCGCGAAGGCCTATGATTACACGGCCAAATCCAACCTTGTGGCCGTGGTCTCCAATGGCACCGCCGTGCTGGGCCTGGGCAATCTGGGGGCCCTGGCCTCCAAACCGGTGATGGAAGGCAAGGCGGTGCTGTTCAAGCGGTTCGCCGACATCGACGGGGTGGACATCGAACTGGATACCGAGGACCCCGACGAAATCATCGAGGCCTGCCGCCTGATGGCCCCCACCTTTGGCGGCATCAACCTGGAGGATATCCGCGCGCCGGATTGCTTCGTCATCGAACAGAAACTCAAGGAGATGCTGGACATCCCCGTGTTCCACGATGATCAGCATGGGACCGCCATCATTGGCGCGGCGGGTCTGCTGAACAGCCTGGAGATCACCGGGCGCAAAATCAGCGATGTCAAATTGGTCATCAACGGGGCTGGCGCGGCGGGCATCGCCTGCGCTGATCTGTTCAAGGAACTGGGTGTTCCGCCCGATCAGGTGATCCTGTGTGACAGCCGCGGCGTCATCTATCGCGGTCGCGAAGATGGCATGAACCAGTGGAAATCCGCCCACGCGGTCGAAACAGACGCCCGATCCCTGGCCGACGCCATGGAAGGGGCGGATGTCTTTGTGGGTCTGTCGGTCAAGGACGCCGTGGACCAAGATATGGTCAAGCGCATGGGCGAGGCGCCGATCATCTTCGCCCTGGCCAATCCAGAGCCTGAGATCCTGCCAGACGCCGTCAAGGCGGTCAGCCCCCGCGCCATCATCGCCACCGGACGCAGCGACTTCCCCAACCAAGTCAACAACGTCCTGGGCTTCCCCTACTTGTTCCGCGGAGCGCTGGATGTGCGCGCGCGGGAGATCAATCCGCAGATGAAGTTGGCCGCCGCGCAGGCTCTGGCGGAATTGGCCAAGGAGGATGTGCCGGACGAAGTCGGGGCGGCCTATAGCGGGAGGCGGCCGCGCTTCGGGCCCAACTACATCATCCCCGCCCCGTTCGATCCCCGGTTGATCGAAAAGGTGCCCATGGCTGTGGCCAAGGCGGCGGTGGAGACCGGCGCGGCCCGCATGCCGATCGAGGATATGGAAGGCTATGGCCATACCCTGCGTTCGCGCCTGGATACCACAGCCAGCATGATGCAACGCATCGCCGTGCGGCTGCGCCAAGCGCAGCAGCGGGTGGTGTTCGCGGAA
>CAZCBM010000072.1:0-13500 GCA_964496805.1 uncultured Rhodospirillales bacterium
CGTGTTGGTCAACAAGCAAGACGGGGAAGAAGCATCCTTATTATCTGTGTAAGACCAAAGGATGTGAGAGCTACCGCAAATCTATCCGCCGCGACATGCTCCAAGAAGACTTCGAAGGCCTGTTGCAGTCGCTTGAGCCCGCTCAGGGGCTCTTCAAGCTCGCTCGTGCCATGTTCAAGGACGCCTGGGACTTGCGCTTGGCGCAGTCGCGCAGCACGTGCAAGGAGCTTCGCAAGAAGGCAGCGCAGGTCGAGAAGCAGATCGATGCGCTTGTAGAGCGCACTGTCGAAGCCACCAGCGCCAGTGTGATGGCAGCCTTCGAGCGCAAGATCAAAAAGCTCGAAGAGGACCGAATCCTGATCGCGGAGCAGATCGCTTCGGCTGGAAAGCCGAAGCATACCTTTGAGGAGTCGTTCGAACTCGCCATGAAATTCCTGGCAAGCCCTTGGAATATATGGAAAAATTCAAGTTTGGCTGGGCAAAAAATGGTGCTCAGGCTGGCTTTTGTCGAGCCTATCAGCTACTGCCGGAATCAGGGTGTTCGAACCCCGAAAATTTCTTTCCCCTTCAAGGTGTTAGGGGGCATTACATCGGCTAATTGCGAAATGGCGCGCTCGAGAGGATTCGAACCCCTAACCTTCTGATCCGTAGTCAGATGCTCTATCCAGTTGAGCTACGAGCGCAGGGGGGCACAGTGGCCCGGTGCAGACATGAAACAGGCGCCACACTTGGGCGCCCTTGCCGTCCGCAACATCCCTAAGCTTTAGGCCATTGGATCGGAGGATGCAAGTGCTCTCTTTCGTTCCTGGAGAGGGGCCAGTGGGATCGGCGGTGGGATGGCTAGGGTTTGGCAGGGGGCTGCTGGTCTGGCCTCGGGCTTCCGGGAGCCTCCGGCGGGGGAGGGAGGCGGGCCCGGTTGGGCGTTAATCGCGCGCGACTGTCGGCCCTGAGTGGCGGTTGTCCCGGGGCGACTTTGGCTGATGTGCTTGGTTCTGGCTTGACGCTGTCAGACCGTCCGCGTACACGTCACGGTTATGTCCGGTGCAGATGCGGTGGCTTGGGTCGCCGTGCACTCTTTCACTTCTGATTGTCTCCCCACCCCGCCCTGCTGGCCAAATCGGTCCGCGGTATCGGGGGTGTTTGCTGTGGACAGTCCCCCATCTTCTCGTCAGAGGCTTGCCTGAGATGAAAAAGGCCAACTCCCTGAAGACCCTGAAGCTGCGCGACAAGAACTGCCGTGTGGTCCGTCGCCGTGGCCGGGTCTATGTGATCAACAAGGTCAACGGACGCTTCAAGGCTCGCCAGGGCTGAGTCGTGCCAGGCCAGCCCCTTGCTTGGCTTTGTGGGAGGCGCTGAACAGCGACTCCGCAGCTGGGGTCGAGGTCGCCTAACGCCCTCTGTTTGCGCCAAAGCTTCAGACGGCCTTGCGCCGGCATAGGGTCACCACCAACCCCACGCCCCCTCCTGGCGTAACCTTCGCCGGCCGCCAATTGCGATCATAGTTGCGTGGGTGCCCGCCGGTGGGGGTGCGGGTTGGTCTAGGTAGGTGGGACTTGCTCTGGCCGCTTTCGCTTCGTTAGGTGCGTTTGACCAAGTGCGGGCAATCCCGTCGCTCGCAGGCGGGTTGCGGACCTGGCATCTGATAGACCCCGCAGACGTCACATTTTTGCAGCGTAGCGATCTCCGTTTCGGTGGCGGTGCTGCGCTTTTTTGGTGCGCCGGGTGACAGGCTGTCCCGCAGCTTTGGCATCCAGCGGCTCCGGCGTTGCCATGCGGCGATGAGGGCGCCCACCAGCAGGATCAGCAAGAGTTCCCGGACGCTGGGAATCATCGCCCCAGACGGGCGCGCAAGGCCCGCTCCTCCACCTGATCCAGGACTTCTCTCAGCGCGGTGCTGGCTGCAGCACTCCCCAGGCTGGAGAAGTTAAAGAAGGGCTTGCGGGGCTCGATCCGTTCGATATGGACGTCCTTGCCAAAGCGTTCCCGAAGCAGGACGGCGGCCGACCCAAGGCCATCGATCAGGCCAAGATCCTGGGCCTCCGGTGCCAGCCAGAAGGCGCCGCTGAAAAGGTCCTCTCGCTTGTCCTGATCCAATTTGTCCCCGCGGCGCTCCTCCACCCATGATTGGAAGAGGGTGTGAAGCTGCCCCTGGATGTGACGCAGGCGGCGCACATCCTCCGGATTCTCTGGCAGGAAGGGGTCCAGCAGACCCTTTTTGTCGCCTGCGGTATACACGCGGCGCTCCACGCCGATCTTTTCGATGGCCTGGTGCAGTCCAAAGCCATCGGTGATCACCCCGATGGACCCCAAGATGGCGCAGGGGTCGGCGATGATCTCATCCGCAGCGCAGGCCAGCCAATACCCCCCGGAGGCTGCCATATCCTCCACAAAAGCGATCACTGGCACCTTGTGTTCTGCCGCTAACTGGCGGATGCGCGCCGCGATCAGTGAAGATTGGGCAGGGGAGCCGCCTGGGGAGTTCAGCACCAGGGCGACGGCCTGGACGCGCTTGACCGTGAAGGCCTTGGTCAACAGGTCTTCGCAGTTGGCCAGATTGATGCGACTGCCGCGTCCGACCCCACCGCCGCCTTCAGCGATCACCCCCGACAAACGCACCAGGGCCACTCGGGGCTTTCCCTTTCCGCTCAGCAGGCGTTTGAGCCAGCGCAGCGGACCTTTCGGGGAGGCGCCGGGTTCGGGTTTATCGGGCGAAACAGTCGGTGAGGCGGAGGGCTCGGTCATGGATGCCAAGGGTTGGGGCACAGGGTTCTGTCAGGGAGGTAGGGACGCGCGGCGCCGACGTAAAGCACTTAAAGGCCGGTTGCGGCAACGGCACCGGCGGGCACTGCCCCTGCCATGGGCTGCGGACCCGTGATGACGGTCCTTGGGCGGCAGCTTACAGGGCCGGGGGCAGGGCCCTGGATGGGGCTTGGGCTCGCCTGTGTCGGCCAGGGGATCAACCCAATAGAGGCAGGGCGCTGGACAGTTGCATCTGTGACAGATAGGCGGGATGGCTCATCGCTCCGGTGGGTTTTTCCGGTCTTCCCCATCCTCGGTTTCTGTATGGTTCAGGTCCCCGATGGTGGCCGGTGCCCCCCGGGTCAACCAAGAGGCCCCTCATCAGGCAGCAAGAGCCCTCATGACCTCTCGTTCCGACTCTGGATCGGCCGACCCTGGATCGGCCGATCGGTCCCCACCGGCTGGCAGCCTTGCCCTGGTGGCGCTGATCGCGGCGCTTTATGCCACCGTGCCGATGTCAACGGACACCTACACCCCGGTGTTGGGCATGCTGGGCGATGTGTTTCAGGCCAGCACGGCGCAGGTGCAGTTGACCATGAGTTGCTTCCTGCTTGTGTTTGCCGTTTTCCAGTTGTTGTGGGGGCCCATCAGCGACGGCAGTGGCCGGCGGCCGGTGTTGTTTGCGGCCTTCGGTCTGTATCTGGTGGCGACGCTGGCGTGCCTGTTGGCCCCCAGTATTGAGGTGCTGATCCTTGGGCGCGCGCTGCAGGGGGTGGGGGCCGCCGCTGGCCCGGTGATCGGCCTGGCCATGGTGCGGGACATCTATGGGCAGAAGGGATCGGCGAAGATGTTCGCCACCATCACCGCGGCCATGGCTCTGGCGCCCTTGTTGGCCCCCTTGCTGGCTGCCGCCCTGGTGCCCACTCTGGGATGGCAAGCGCCGTTTTGGGTGCTGGCGGGCTTTGCGATGATCATTCTGCTGGGCGGCGCCCGGATGCCGGAGACGGCGCCAACGTTAGTAGGCAACAGCTTTGCCCGGTTCCTGGCCTCCTACCGCCATTTAGTGGCCCTGCGGGACTATGGCCTGGTGGCGCTCACCCATGGGGCATCCTATTGCGGGGTGTTCGCGATCATCTCCGGCTTGGCGATGGTGCTCACAGGGCCCGGGGGACTGGGCTATGGGAGCCTTGGTTACGCGCTGAGTTTCGATGTTGCCATTGGTGGCTATGTGGCAGGCGCCCTGGTGGGGCGTCGGCTGGTGGATGGTCGGGGCGTTGGGTGGGTCCAGCGACTGGGCATGGCGCTGAGCTTGCCGTCGGCGCTGCTGATGCTGGGGCTGACCCTAGGGGACGCCATCACGTGGCCAGGGATGGTCCCTCCGGGGCCAGAGGCCCTGGGAGCGGCCGTGATCTTTGCCTTGCCGATGTTGGCCACGTCTTCCCTGTTTATGATGGGGATCGGCATGACCATGCCCTCCAGCATGACCGCTGCCATCCGTCCCCATCCCACCCGTGCCGGCGCCGCTTCGGCTTTGCTGGGCTTTATCCGGGGCATGTTGGCGGCAGGCGTGGGGTTTATCGCTGGACCGTACCATGACGGCTCACCGCTGGTGATGGCCCTGATCATGGTGGCGGCCGTGGTGGCCACCATGATTTTCCATGCTCTCTGGGTGCTGGGCCAGCGCCGGCCTCTCCCCTGATGCGCCGCGACAAAAAGGAAGCGGGCGCTCCCCCGGAGGGAACGCCCGCTTGGCCTTAAAGATGCTTTCCTAACGACCCGATGACCTTGTTCCCGCTGGAACCGCGGCCTTCTGGTGCGCCGGCTAGAGTGGGATTAACGGCCCCACTGGCGGACCGGGCCGGTGTCCACATGCACGAAGGCGGACCCGGAGTAGATGCCCACGCCGCCACGCTTGCTTTGGCTGAGGCTGGCGCGCTGCAAATTGCGGGTGGAGACGCCCGGCACGCGGATGTCAATGGCTTGACCCAGCGTGTGATAGCTGCGGCGGGCAACCATGGTGCTGCGGCGGCGCAGCATGGCATTGGTCTTCGCGCTGCGGAAGCCGGAGATCACGTGGAACGGTTCCCAGGTTTCCAGCGTCCGGTTGAGATCGAACAGCAGGTGCATGAGGTCAACGTCCATGTCCGTCGCCTCACTCTGGCGATGGTCACGGAGGTTCCAGTTGATCTTCTGATAGCCTTCCTCGACCAATTTGCCATTGGCCCAGAAGACGGCCTGCAAGTTCTCACCCGTGTGGGTGTTGTGGAACTTCAGGACCTTGATTGGGGGACGCCGAGGGATGGCGTACACGGTCGGGACGGCGACGGCCAACGCGGCGCCAGAGGCGACCAGAGCGGACTTGACCAGGCCGCGACGAGACAGGGAAGACGACATTAGCCTCTCCGATGGATCGGTTGCCACACAGGCACCACAAAGGTGCCTCGTGCGCTGAGCGTGGCGAACCTATCTTAACATCGAATTGAGAAGCAAGCCGTCTTCCTCATAGATGTCGTCATGCAGCGTTAATCCGCCCGCATCGTTCACCGTCGCGGTAAAATACGCGAGGTAAACCGGAAACTTTTCGCTTAATGCGACCCATTGGGTGCCGCGAGCTGCCTGTGAGGTATCGTTATATTTGGCCGCGATTCGCTCCGGAGTCCAACCACCTTCCTTGGACAAAGCGTACTGTGCCAGCAGGATAGGCTCCGAAACCCTCACGCAACCTGAGCTGTGCGCCCGGGCCGGGCGATTGAACAGGTGCCGCGATGGCGTGTCGTGTAGGTAGATGGCCAAGTCGTTGTCCAGGCCAAATCGAAGCCGACCCAGAGGGTTGTTCACACCGGGCTTCTGACGCAACACATAGCGGAAACTGCGCGCCGAGGTGCTGCTGCTGAAGCTGACATTCGCCGGGCTGACCGTGCTGGCACGACCGCCGGAGTAGCTGAGGATATCAAATCGCTGTGAGACGGCGTGCGCATCATACCCATAGCGGGGCAGCAGATCGCGAACGGCGATGCTGGCCGGTACATGCCACGCCGGATAAAAAGCGATGTCCGTCATCCGGGTCAGCAGCATCGGCGTTTCCCGCGACGGCCGACCCACGACGACGTTCATTTCCACGGTCTGGCTGCCATTGTCGTAGCCGCGGACCCTATACTCAGGGATGTTCACGATCAGATGGCGGTTGCCCAGATCCCGGGGCATCCAGCGCCAACGCTCCAGGCTGGCCCGGATGGCGCGGATTTTGGCTTCGGGCGTGCGGTTCAGCACCCTAAGCGTCTGGTTGCCAATGATACCGTCCACAGTCAGGCTTTCGCTGCGCTGCAGCTCCCGCACTGCGGCTTCCACCTCGGGGCCGTAAACCTCCAGGGCGCTGACCTCCGGCGACAGCAGGCGCATCTGCTGCATGCGCCTGATGATTGCCGGCAGGCGTCGGTCACGGCCACCGGGACGGATGAGGGATCCGTCAGCGATGGGGGTGAAGTCGCCGGTCGACGCCTGAGCCTGCAGGGTCTCCAGATGGGCCCGAAGCGCTGCATACTGCGGATGGGAAGGCGCCAGTTTGGCCTCCAATTGAGCCATGGTGTTGGTCTCAATGGCCTCGCGCAGCACCCGCACGGCATCCACCCGCGCTGGAGCAATCACGGAATGCCGGGCCAGATCGGCCGGCTGCGCCGCCCCCTCCCCCAGGTCTTGAATGTAGCGCAGCGCTGCCCGCGACAGCATCATCTCAAGCGCGTCCGCCTTATCCGGCGTAAAGGTGCTGAGCAGGCTGCGGATTTCATGCGCATTGTAAGTGGCTGGGTCCAGGCCGTGGCTGTCCGCCTTTTCCAACAGGCTTAACAGAACGGCTGCCCGCCCCAGGGGGCGTTCCCCATCTGACCACAGCCAAGCCGGTTGGTCCATGGCCTGAGCGCTGGCCACCTGATCCTCCTGCTGGCGGTCCAGCAACCGATCAAGGCTGGCGGCGTTGGGATCGGCCGATCCCGACTGCCCGGCTGCGGGGGCGGTGCGCACGCCCTCCTCTTCCGCCAGGGCATAGAGGCGGGACAACGGACCAGAGGCGGTGTGGACGGTGGCGAGGGTCAACTCCGGCTTGCTGGGCGGCAGGGTGAAGGCACCCGCCACGCCCACAAATCCCCCCACCGCCGTGGACAGGGTGAGTCCAAGGGCGGTTCCGGCCAAAAGTCTCAGCCACCGGGGGCCGGACGGTCCAACATCTGTCATGATCGTGCCACCAAATCCTGCATGATCCGCGCCCGTAGAGCCGGTGAATAACCATCGCACCACGGGGGATCGGAGTAATCCTGCTCTGTCCCAAACGTAGCAGAGCTACGACCTGTTGATGTAGCGAAATCTCATTACATCGGCGTGAATGTGTCCCACGGGATACAGGCTGAAAGGTGGGCAGGTTTTGCCCGGGGAACGTCACCCATGACAAAGAAACGCAAGGTTGGGGGCAAGGCGCGCAATCCCGTGGCGCGGGCGCTTCGCCGGTCAGGGAGTTTCCGGCCCAAGGTCGTGAAAGCGGCCCTTGGCAAGGGCAGCTACACCCGCAAGGGCCGTGCCAAACCCGGCCGCGAGGATCGGTCAGAGGATCCTGTGTAGCTCTGCGGCCACATCGTTGCCCCCCTGTCCAGCGAGGCCAGGCAAAGCCGCGGTGGCGGATCGGGGGACCGACACGCGAGGGTCAGCCCGATCCCCCCGGTCGCAACGCGGGAGGAGGAACGTGGGGTGCCTTCGCGTCGGCGATCTCCGGGCATTGTGGTCGAGATGTTTGGTCTCGCAGAGGCGCGGCTGACAGGGGCGTGGCCGATGCTCACCTTCAGGATGAGAACAGCCCCAAATGAAACAGCATCGCCCATTAGGTGTTAGGAGCGCCCGTCATGGACCCGGTTGTCCTACCGCCCGGGGGTGGCAGCCCCCCCGTTGCCCCAGCGTCGGCCGTCGGCCGGCTGATTGCGTTGCTGGATCCGGTACAATGGGCCGGGCTCTTGGTGTTGGCGGCGGTCTTTGCGGTCCTGCTGGTGACCGGTCCGGGGCAAACAGAAGGAGCACGCTTGGCCGACAGGGCCGGCATAGCCGACGCCACCGGCGAAGCGACAACGCAGGTCCCATCCTCCCCCCGCACCCTGTTGTTTCATCATCCCCAGTGCCCCCACTGCGAGGAGGCACGGCATTGGCTGGCGCGGCAGCCCCCCGCCGTGAGCGATCAGGTGGATCCCATCGATGTCAGTACCCCTGGCGGTCAGGAGGCCATTGTGTTGATGGGGCGCCGCCACGGGATTGAGCCTGCCGACCTGACGGTGCCCTGGCTGGTGGGGCCGGGCGGCGAGGCGATGGGGTTTGAGAGTGATCTAACCTCCGGCCCTGTCTGGTCTGCGGTGATCCAGGGCCAACCGTCACCCATGGCGGCGACCACGGACACTGCCCCACCAGACGACGCCTTGCGTCGCCTGGACCTGCCCTTGGTGGGGGAGGTGGATGTGAGTGGCGTTTCCCTGCCGCTGCTGACCGTGGTTCTGGCGGCGGCGGATGGGTTCAATCCCTGTGCCATGTGGGTCTTGGTCTATCTGATCAGCGTGATTGCTGGCTTGAAGGACCGCACGCGCATCTGGATGTTGGTGGGAACCTTCCTGCTGGCCTCTGGCATCCTCTATGCGCTGTTCATGACCGCGTGGCTGAACACCTTCCTGCTGATCGGCTACACGCGGCCGCTGACGCTGCTGATCGCGCTGTCAGCCATTGGGTTTGGGCTGAACCACCTTTACGGCGTCGTTCGCAGCCGAGGGCAGGTAACCTGCGAGGTGGGCGATCTGAGGGCGCATCAGCGCACCCGCACCCGCATCCAGGCTGCCGTCGCAGCACCGCTGGGCGTCGCCTCGGTCATGGCGATGATCGGCTTGGCCTTTGCGGTGAACGCCATTGAGTTCGCCTGCTCCGCCGCACTGCCGGCCATCTACACCCACACGCTGTCGCTGCTGGACCTGAGCGCCCCGGCCTATGCCGGTTATATCGGGCTGTATGTTTTGGTGTTCATGGCCGATGACCTGATCATTTTCTCCCTGGCGATCCTTGCGGTCCAGCGGGTACTGGACAGCCGCTACGCCGCCGTGAGCCGCCTGATCGGCGGGGTCCTTATGATTGGCCTGGGGGGATGGATGATCAGCCGGTGAGCAAGCGGGGCGTTGGTTCGGGCTTGCCGCCGCTTATGCTGCGCCTCTAAACTACGGCGCAACGCAGAGGCGATCATGGAGAAGGGAGCAGACGGATGGGATTTGCACGATTGTTGGGCACCCTCGTGGGGGACCTGACCCGTGGGAATGTGTCTGGCGGGTTAAGCCGCTTCACCAGTGGTGCACAGTGGGCGGCCTCGTCTGCGGCGACGCGGGCCACAACGGATTTCTTCAGCACGCCGCCGGCCCAGCAGGCACCGCCCTCCCAGGCGGGCGTCCCCACCCATCCCCCCGCCCCACCACCTCCGGGTGCCGGTGCGCCTCCGCCGCCCCCTGGGGCCGCAGCCAGTGCGCCGCCAGCGCAGGCTTCTGGACCTTCGGACGAGGAGGCCTGGGTGCTGCTGCAAGCGATGATCGCGTCTGCCGGGGCTGACGGTGAGATTGACGCCGACGAGCGGCAGAAGATCATGAGTCAGGCCGAGGCTGCCGATCTCCGACCCAGCGAGATGCGGGCGCTTGAAGCCGAGATGGATGCCCCCAAGTCCGCGGCCGCATTGGCAGCCCTGAGCACCGGCGAAGCCCATGGGCAGTTGATCTATCGCATGGCGCTGAGTGCCATTGTGGTGGACACCCCCGAGGAGCAGCAATTCCTGGAAACGCTGGCAGAGGCGCTGGACCTGCGCCCCAGCATTGTGCGTCAGATCCATGCTGAGGTGGCTGGCTGACGCAGCCACCTGCGGCGCCACTCCGGCGACCCACCGGCGCGGCCCGACCGGCACCGCAGTCTGCATATCAGGAGTTGCTGCCATACCACTTTTTAAGCAGGGCGACGCATAAAGGGTTATTCTATTGTCCTTCGGATAGGGTGACCCATGTCCCGTTTACCGCTGAAAGCCATCCTCTTGTTGATTGGGGTGCCGGGCTTCTGTCTCGCCGTTGTCTTGCTGGGAAGCATGGTTTGGGCTGCCGCGCAGGAGAGGGCGGCCCTTCAGCGGGTACCCACGGCCATTGCGCAAGCGCAGATATTCAGCGCCCTGATCCATGAGTTGCAGAAGGAGCGGGGAACATCGGTGGGCTGGCTCACCGGCGACGGCAATCCAGAGGCGCTGGAGCGCGTGCGGGCGGTGCGGGCCCTGTCCGACGGGCTGCTGCCGCAAGCCTTGGAGGCCCTGGCATCCGCTGAAACGGCAAGCCCAGACCTGATCGGTGGGCTACGGGCGATATCAGCCTTGCGGGGCAAGGTTGATGAGCGCGCTCTCGCGGCCGGGGAGGCTGCGGTCCAGTATACAGCGCTGGTGGAAGGCCTGATTGCCGAGATCAACGGTCGGGTTATGAGTATTCCAGCCGGCGAGATTGCCGGCACGGCCAAGGCCATGCTGGCCTTGATCAAGGCCAAGGAGCATGGCGGGCTTGAACGTGCCTTTGGTGCCGGATTGCTCAATCTGGCCAAGCAATCCGGCGCGGTCCCCCATGGCTTGTTCCTGAAGTATCACGCCCGCCTGTCCCGCGAGGCCCAGATGCTGACGGAGTTCCGGGGCGTTGCGTCTGCAGATCAGCAGGCGCTCTTTGACGCCACGGTGAAGGGTCCCGACGTGGTGCGCGTGGCGGAGATGCGGACGATCCTGACCGCGTTGCCGGAAACACCAAACGTGGACACCATGAGCGGTGCGGACTGGTTCGCCCTTGCGACCAGAAGACTGGACCTGTTGAAGACTGTGGAGGACGCGTTGGGTCAGCAGGCGCGGTCCCAGGCCCAAACCGCGATTGCCGCGGCCACGACACTGGTGGCGGTTGAGGTGGGCCTGGGGGCGGTCGCCTTTGCGGCGCTGGGTCTGCTTTTGTTTGCGGCCATGCGGTGCCTCAACCGGATCATCACGGCGCTCAGTGGACGGGTGGACAGTTTGGCCAACGGCGATCTGACATCGCCCCTGCCAGCCACGGACCGGGATGATGCCTTTGGGGTCATTGCGCGCTCTTTGCAGACATTTCGGGACGCTTTGGCGCAAGCGGAGCAGCACCGGCAAGCGCAGCGGGAGCGGGAGGCCGTTCAAGCGGCCCGAACGGCCCATATGGAGAAGCTACAGCAGCGGTTGGACGCGCTGGCCCAGGCCGCCAGCGCCGGTGATTTCAGTCAGCGGATCGACGCCAGCGACCTGGAGGAGGACTTGGCGCGGCTGGCAGAGGCGCTGAATGCCATGGTCAGCCGGGTCGAGCAGGGGTTGGGCGAGGTGGGCAGCGTTGTTGAAGCCTTATCCAATGCCGACCTGACAGCGCGGATGAACACCGACCTCGGCGGGGCTTTCGCAACGCTCCAGAATCGGGTGAACGGGATGGCCCTGGAATTGACCCAGCTCTTGGCGGCCATTCAGTCAACCTCCGGAACGGTCAAGGGATCCTGCAATGAGCTCTCTGCCGGTGCCAATGATTTGTCCAATCGCACCAGTGAGCAGGCGGCCACAGTGGAGCAGACCCTCAGTTCGATGGAGTTGCTATCGCAAACAGTCCAAGCCAACGCGGAGATGTCTGCCAAGGCCCGAAAGCACGCCGTCGAGGCCAGGGATCAGATGGATCACGGCCAACAGGTGATGAGCAAAGCCCAGAAGGCCATGGAAGGGATCCTGGCCACCTCCGACAAGATCGCAAGCATCATCACCATGATTGATACCATTGCGTTCCAGACCAACCTGCTGGCCCTGAATGCCTCCGTTGAGGCGGCTCGGGCCGGTGAGGCCGGATCGGGCTTTGCGGTTGTGGCGGGCGAGGTGCGGCGGTTGGCCCAGTCCACCGCGGAGGCGTCTACCCAGGTGAAAGGGCTGATCGATGCCAGCATGCAGGAGGTCAGCGGCGGCAGCGCTCTGGTGGTTGAGGCAGCAACCGGGCTGTCGGAGATTGTCACGGCCTTTGCCGATCTCCAGGCGCTATTGGATCAGGTGGCGCAGGCCGGCGATCAGCAGGCCCAGTCCATCACTGACATGACCGCGGCCATGCGCACGATTGATGATATCACGCAGCAGAACGCCGCCTTGGTGGAGGAGACGAACCGAACCGTGTTCTCCACGCTGGATCAGGCCCAGGACTTGGATCGAACCGTGGCGCGTTTCCGCACGGCCTAAGGCGAACCGGGTATTCAGTGTGGGCTATCCAGCCAGGATAGGGCTACCGCCGCCCAGGGATTCAATCGTTGGGCGGCGGCGATGGATGCTTGCATCCTTTCTCTGTCGCAGGTACACCCAGGTCTAGTGAGTTCGGACGTGGCGCGGGATCGGCCTGACCTTTCCCGCCTTTTCGTGTGGTGTCTTGGACCTCCTCCGCTTCTTTGGGGGCTCCTGCACCGCCTGCCGACGTCTCCTCGCCCGCATCTTCCCAGCCGCATGGCGCAGCGCCCGCCGTTTCAACGGGCTATGCGCCCATTGCGCATTTCGGGGGTGTCGCGGGCAGGGGGCTGGGCCCGCCCCTCTTGCCGTCTTTTGGTTTTTTCTTGTGGGGCGCAATGGCCAAACCCTGGCCATGGGGCGTCCCCACATCCCGTGGGGGACTGGGACACCCGGCCCGCTCCCCATGCACGGTTCACATCCTGTCCGGGCCCCCTCGTTGCGTGTTGGCAGTCGATCAAATGAGTTCCGAGTTCTCCTCCTCTTTCGCTGAAAGCTTTGAAGCCCTCCTGGAGGAGTCGCTCTCCCAGCAGGACCGGTTCGAAGGAACCGTCGTCAAAGGCCGTGTTGTCTCCATCGAAAAGGACTTCGCCATCGTCGATGTTGGCCTGAAGTCCGAAGGCCGCGTGCCGTTGAAGGAGTTCGCCGTCGCCGGTGCTGATCCTGAAGTCGCCGTTGGCGATACCATTGATGTTTATGTGGAGCGGATCGAGGACAAGAACGGCGAAGCCGTGCTGTCCCGTGACCGCGCCCGCCGGGAGGAAACCTGGATCAAGCTGGAGGCTGTCTACAATGACAGCCAGCGGGTCACGGGGATCATCTTCGGCCGCGTGCGCGGTGGTTTCACCGTGGACCTCAATGGGGTCCTGGCGTTCCTGCCTGGTAGCCAGGTGGACATCCGTCCCGTGCGCGATGTGACCCCGTTGATGGGTACGCCGCAGCCGTTCCAGATCCTCAAGATGGATCGCGCCCGCGGAAACATCGTGGTGTCCCGTCGGGCCGTGCTGGAGGAAAGCCGTGCCGAGGCACGGGCCGAGTTGGTCAACAACCTCCAGGAAGGTCAGATCCTGCAAGGTGTGGTCAAGAACATCACCGACTACGGCGCCTTCGTGGACCTGGGCGGTGTGGATGGCCTGCTACACGTCACCGACATCTCCTGGAAGCGCATCAACCACCCGTCCGAGGCCTTGCAGATCGGCCAGAGCGTCGAGGTGCAGGTGATTCGCTTCAATCGGGAGACCCAGCGGATCAGCCTGGGCATGAAGCAGCTGCAGGAAGATCCCTGGAACGGTGTCGCCGAGCGCTACCCGGCCGAAAGCAAGATCGTTGGCCGCGTGACCAACATCACCGACTACGGCGCCTTCGTCGAGCTGGAGCCGGGCATCGAGGGTCTGGTTCACGTCTCCGAGATGTCGTGGACCAAGAAGAACGTC
>CAZCBM010000073.1:0-13332 GCA_964496805.1 uncultured Rhodospirillales bacterium
CAGTCTTTCAAAGAGACTGTATTAAAAGAAAGGGCTGTGCCAGCCCCCGGCCCTCCAGCACCTCGGCGACCGGCCGATTGCCATAGATCCGTGCCATCGCGTGGGCGCTGTGCCCCTTCCAGATCAGGCCCGCATCCGCGCCATGGTCCAGCAGCAACGCGGCCGTCTGCGCCGAACACCAGCGCCGCGCCGCCTGATGCAGCGCCGGGAGACTATCCACAGGCTGCCCGCTGGGATGCCCCGTCACGGCTTCATTGGGATCAGCACCGGCCTCCAGCAGCAGCGCCACCATTTCCGCATTGTCAAAATCCAGCGCGCGGGGCAGCGCATTAGTGCCGTTGGGGACGGCACCGTGGGCCAGTAGCAGCCGCACCCCCGCCGCATCCTCCAGTTCCGTGCTGTGGTACAAGGATTCGTTGTCGTTGGGATCTGCCCCGTTCGCCAGCAGCCACTGGGCCAGGACGAGGTTCCGCGCATGCCCCAAAGCGCCATACAGTGCCGATAGCCGATGCTCTGACCCCGGCTCGGCGGGCATACTGTCGTTGACGCTGGCCCCATGGGCCACCAACAGCCGCGCCACCTCCAGCATGGCTTCCCGTTTGTCAGGGGCCGCCTGATGATGCTGACTGAAGGCCAGATGCAGCAGGGGGGTCCGTGATCCCAGGGGCCGGGTTGCTGCCGCCGGGTCCTGTGTCAGGCACTGGCGCACCTGCTCCACGGCGTACAGCGCCACCGCCAGATCCAGCCGGCCCTCCAACACGCCAGGATGGTCGCGCAGCAGCTGGGCCGTGCCCTCATGATCCCCCAAGTACAGAGCGCGCGCCAGTCGATCAGCCGGCGGCAAGGGGAGGGTGTTGGACATGGAAGGCCCCCGGGGCTTTGAGGTTCTTGCGTCAGAGCGCGTCGCGGCGAGATAGAGTCTGCACCAGCCCCGCGCCCCCACCTGGCGTACCTTTGGTCGGCCACCCATTGGTACGATACTGGCGTGGGTGGCCGGGTGGGGACGTGGGGCGGTCAAGGTAGGTGGGACGCTCTCTAGTCCGCTGGCTGGACTGGTGCTACTGGGTATGCAGAGGTGCGTCAGGATGGAACGCGTCGAAGGCATAGGCGAAGGTGACGATATGGGGCACGGTTTGCCCATCGCGCGTGACGTCAACACTGCCAATGTCGCGCCCTTCAGCGATCTCCGCACTGTCCAGGACACTGGCCATCCCGGGTTGCCACCGCAAGGTCAGGCCGTCGGCGGTGGTCAGAGTGCCCTGCCGGCGGAGCAGGTCCAGCGTCCACGCCCGCGTCTCCACCACCACGACATAGTCCATGGGGGCCACCCCGGCGCGACCATAGATCTGCGGATAGTGCGGCGGGAACGCTTGCGAATCGTACGCCTTCAGCGGCGTCCATCCATAGGGTTTGCGGCTGTGACCAGGGGGGCTCAGAACCTGGGCGTTGCGATAAAGCTGCCCCGCAGCAGCATAAGAGCGCGTGGCCGCAGCCACCCGGCCCAGACGCGCACCAACCATTTCCCCCGCCAACGCCTCCCCCGTGAACTGCTGCCACAGGCTTTCCGTCTGGCGGTCGTAGAGGATCAAGTCGGAATGGCGCAGGAGGCCGGAAACGGCAAAGCTCAACACCCTCTCGCCCACCCGACGGTCAAACACCACAGCCGCGTTGCATAACGGGCAATAGGTGATTGCCACCGGATGGCCGCCCACCACGTCGTTTACCACCCCATGCCAGAGCAGGATGGAGAGGGGATAGAACCTTACCTGTCCCGCCCGGCGAATGACGATGACCGGTTCCCGCGCGCTGAGATACTCCTGCTGACCCACCGGGACGAAGAAGGGCTCGTCAATGGGAGGCACAGCATAACGGGAGCTGCTTCCCAGACGGATCTGCTCCAGGGGAACCGCCGCCTTGGTAAAGTCGGTGCGCGGCCATTGGGATTGCAGCAGCGCCCCATGGTCCCCAGCCGGCTGGGCCAGCGGCCCTGGCATCGCCGGCGCAGCCAGCAAGGCCAGCAACAAAAGCAGACGACGGCTGAACTGGGGCAGCATGGGGCGGGCACATCCAGCCGGGGAGAAGGGTCGATGGATGGTGAAACAGGGCCGGGGGAGCGTCCAATCACAAGCGACACACGGTCGTGTGAACGCTCGCCCACTGCCTGCGACCTCGGCCCACTGATTAGTATCGGGCCCCCCATCAAACCCCCCGCCCAAAGGTGTTCCAAGCCCTAGATGGGGGGCCGGGGGGCCGGATAGCGCTCAGGACAGGGGGCTGCCCAGGCTTCAAACCGCTGTCCCGGTCTGCCGCGAACCCAAGGGCCTCACCCCGGCCAGCGATCAGTCAGGGGAGCGCAGGCGTGCGTTGTCAGGATCGAAGGGGCTTTCCTCAATGACCCGGCAGGGCAGCACCCGATCCAGCACCTTCATGCGCAACTCCGTGCCCAGCGCGGCGTGTTCTGGGTTCAGCATGGCCAGGGCAAGGGTCTTGCCCACCCGGAAGCCATAATGGGCGCTGGTGACCCGGCCCACAGCGGTACCGTCGGCGGTCATGATGGCATTGTTCCCCACCGGATCAGCATCGGTGACGTCCTGCACCTCCAGGGTACAGAACTGGTTGCGGAAGCCCCGCTCCTGCCATGCCAACAGCCCCTCACGCCCCAAGAAATCGGGCTTTTGGAGCTTCACGAAGCGATCCAGCCCGCTCTCCAGCGCGGCATACTCGATGGACAACTCGTTGCCCGGCATGCGGTAGGACTTCTCGATGCGCATCGCTTCCATGGCGCGAATGCCAAAGGGAGCCACGTCCAGATCCCTACCCGCTTCAAACAAAGCATCGAAGATGTGGTTCTGCATCTCAATGGGATGGTGAAGCTCCCAGCCCAGTTCCCCCACAAAGTTGACCCTGAGGGCCTTGAGGCTGGCCAGACCCACATCGATTTGCTGACCGGAGAGCCACGGGAACGCCTTGTTGGATAGGTCCGCGCTGGTCACCCGGCTGAGCAACTTGCGGGCATTGGGTCCCGCCACCACCAGAACACCCATGGCGGTGGTCAGATCGTCGAACCGCACGGAGCCGTCCTGGGGCAGGTGGCGCCACAGCCAGTCATGGTCCAGCCGCTTATAGGCCCCCGCAGACACCAGATAGAAGCTGGCCGGCCCTTCCCGCTGGATGGTGAACTCGCTGTGGACACCACCGGCCGGCGCAAGGGAGTGGGTCAGAGCGATACGGCCCACCTTCTTGGGCAGGCTGTTGGCCACGAATTGCTCCAGGAAGGCTTCTGCCCCCGGGCCCGACAGGCGGCATTTGGCGAACGCGCTCATATCCAGCACGCCCACGGCATTGGTCACCGTCTCCACCTCCCGACCCACATGGGGGAACCAAGCGGAACGGCGGAAAGACCAATGGTCTTTTTGCTCCACCCCCTCGGGCGCAAACCAGTTGGGGCGCTCCCAGCCATAGCGTGCGCCGAACACAGCACCCTTGGCTTTCATGCGGTCATAGCAGGGCGAGGTCCGCAGGGGCCGGGCTGCCTCCCGCTCTTCATCCGGATAGTGCACCGTGAAGACGTTGGCGTAGGCCTCCTCGTTCTTTTTGATCAGGTAGGCGCGGCTGGCATAGTCACCGAAGCGACGGGGATCGACACCCAGCATGTCCACCGTGGGCCGGCCCTCGACGATCCATTCCGCCAACTGCCATCCAGCGCCACCAGCGGCGGTGATCCCGAAGCTATGTCCCTCGTTCAGCCACAGATTGCGCTTGCCCCAGGCTGGGCCAACAATGGGCGAGCCGTCGGGGGTGTAGGCGATGGCGCCATTGTAGACGGTCTTGATCCCGGCTTCCCCAAAGGCTGGTACCCGGATGATCGCCCCCTCGATATGGGGCTCCAGGCGGTCCAATTCTTCCTGGAACAGTTCGTTTTCGGAATCGTCCGAGGGGCCATCCAAGTAACAGGCCGGCGCCCCCACCTCGTAGGGTCCCAGCAGCAGGCCGCCTGCCTCCTCGCGCATATACCAAGCGAAGTCGCTGTCACGCAGGACCCCCATCTCCGGCAGGCCCTCGGCTTGGCGGGCCTTGATCAGGGGGTGGGGCTCGGTGACGATGTATTGGTGCTCCACGGGGATCACAGGAATATCCAGGCCCACCATGGCGCCGGTCTTGCGCGCAAAATTACCGGTGGCGAAGATCAAGTGCTCACAGGTGATGGTGCCCTTGTCCGTCACCACCTCCCACTCACCGCCGGGCAATTCGTTCACCGCCGTCACCGTCGTGTAGCGGTAGATCTCGGCACCGTTGGCGCGGGCCTTGCGGGCATAGGTATGGGTCAGGTCGGAGGGCTGGACGTAGCCATCACCCGGGTGACGAATACCCCCGATCAAGCCATCGGTATTGCACAATGGCCAGAGTTCCTTGATCTGCTCCGGTGTCAGCAGTTCCACCTCGACGCCGATGGTTTCCGCCACAGCCATATATTGCAGATACTCGTCCATCCGGTCCTGAGTCTGGGCAATGCGAATGTTACTCACCAGACGCAAGCCGACATCGGTGTCAGGTTCGTTTTGGAACTCGCTGTACTGATTGACTGAGTATTTGTGCAGTTGTCCAACACTGTAGCTCATGTTGAACAACGGCAGCAGCCCGGCGGCGTGCCAAGTGGAACCGGAGGTCAGTTCCTTGCGCTCGATCAGGCAGACGTCGCTCCACCCCTTCAGGGTCAGGTGATACAGGGTAGAGACACCAACGACGCCGCCACCGATGACGACAGCACGGGCATGGGTTTTCATCGCGGGGGCCTTTCGCGCGGGGGAACCAAAGAACACAAGAAGAGCCATCACGGTCCCTCATGCGGCTCCCTGGCTACGGTGCGCGCGCGACAGGAGAACGTCCATAGACGACACGTGCTGGCCGGCCAGGGACATTTGGCCATTTACCTGCGGCAGTGTCGATGATGGCGGCGGGGTTAAGCGTCGGCGGCCGTGCACAAAGCGTGAGCGCCGGGTAAGGCGCGTTTTTTCCCTCAGCCTCGGCGACCGCGATCCAACTCCCTGATCCACCACCCCGACCCAACGCCCTGGGGCCAAAGCCTTGCGGGCACTCTCCCGGTCTCAACGGCGGACCTGGGGCCACGCGCTGCCAAGGATCAGTCGGGGCGCTCCGCCAAGCGGTCGGTCAAGCTCTCCAGCGCTGCCAACGTCTCCTCGCTGACATGGTGCTCAATACCCTCGGCATCCACCAGGGCCATTTCCTCGCTGACCCCCAGCGCCAGCAGAAACCGCAGAACGATCGTATGCCGCCGACGGCTTTCCGTCGCCAAGGTGCGGCCAGCGTCGGTGAGGAAAATCGACCGATACGGCTGGGAGGTCACGAACCCATCCCGTTGCAGGCGGCTCACCATCTTGGCCGCCGTGGCAGGGCGCACATCCAGGCGGGCGGCCAGATCGGTCAGTCGTGCCTCCCCAGTGGCGTCGATCAGATCGGCGATCAGCTCCACATAGTCCTCAACCAGTTCCGCCTGGTTGGCCTCCCGCGTTGCCCGATGCTGCCGGGCATGGGTCTGGGCATCGATCACCTCATCCGGGTTGGATGGTGCGATGAGATGACGAAGATTGGCCGTGGGGTCACCGGAAGGGTCATCACGGGTCATCGGCAAACCGGGGATAGGGACGGACGGGGGGAACCGCCAGGGTCTTACCATGTGCCCTTGCCCGGCGCCACGCAAAGCCGCCGCAGGCGAAACCGCCGGGCAACACCTCTGGGTTTGCCGCATCGGGGCAGCGGGCTGAGGCGTGGACACAGGTCTTATCTGCCCCCTAATGTGCGCCCAACTTGACCTTCCTCCACCTGGAGCGCGCCCGATGCAACGCTTGTTTCTCAGCCTGCTCGCCTCTGCCGTTCTGTCGCTGGGTCCTGCCCACAGCGCCGAGCCCACGGGCAACACCCTTCTGCCCTATGGCATTGACGACAGTTATCCCGTGCAGGTGCGCCAGGTGACCCCAGGCAGCACCGCCGACCGCTACCTGGATGTCGGGGACGTGGTGCTGGAGGTGGAAGGGGTGATCGTGAACAACATCACCCAATTCAATGAGGCGGTGCGGCGGATGCAGCCCAGCACCATCACCGTGCGCAAACGCGACGGCCGCATCGTGCAATTGCCCTACAGCCTGATTGCCTCCTCTCGGCTGAAGACGCTGTTCTTCCAACCCCTGGACACGGGCGAGACCTTCACCACCGAGCGTCCGGACATCAACGGCTTGGATCAGCCCGCTGGACAATTCGTCGTCGACGGCGCCAACGGGACGATCCTCGCCCATCTGTGGCAGGGACGGGGACGATACATCGAAGTGGACCTCTCCCTGACCACCACTGGCGACTGCAACGACTGTGTACTGAATACCGTTGCCGTCATGGACCTCCCCTCGCGTACCTGGCTGATTCCGGTTCCTGTGACCCAGGTGGCGCAGGAACTGCATCCCAGCGAAGCCTATCCCCGGCGGGAAGTGGTGCAGCCGGCTCCGGTCCTGGCCCGTCTGCCCTCCAACATGCACGCGCAAGGCCGCGTGGATCACAGCTTTCTGGGCAACGCTTTCCTCGGGCTCTATCCGGGGGTATTCGGGGCCTATGACCGTCCAGGCTATGACACCCGGATGCCGGGGATCGACCATGTGCTCAAGACCAGCAACGATGATCTGATTGCGCTTCAGTCCCGCGATCGCCGCCTGTTTGCGATGGCGCGCGAAGGCACTTTGCGCACCGGCACTCTCCGCGACCGGGCCACCTACCAGGGTCACCTGTTCTATGCCGCCCCCACGGGCTATGATGGACCGTATCTGGTGGTGGTGGATGGCCGCGGGGAGCGGGAGGGTGTGGTTCGCTTCGAACCCCCCATCAATGTCGCCACCCTGGCCCCGCTGACCCGTGGCGACGAGGCGACTGGTCGCCGGCCGCTTCCCCTGGGGTTTGTTCAGTAAGTCGCCCCTGATGGCGGCGGCGGCCCCCAGGGCCAATGAATTGAACGATCCTATCCACCAACCGCTTTAGGGTCTGGTGAGGCAAATCGACGACCCTGCTCAGGCTCACGCAGGGGGCGTTACGATCGACGGTCTGTCCATGGGTCTCCGGTTCCGCATCTTTAGTTTGGCCTGCAGGGCAGCCTGGGACACCGGGGGGTGGCGCCGTGGGACCGAAACCGCAACAGGACAAGACCGACAGCCCCACTGCGACAGCGTGCCAGTCCTTCAGGCCTGATTGCGACGTATTTTTCCGGTGACCCCGGGGGCGTGCCTGACATATGGTGGGAACACTATACGGAGGAAACGTCCTGGTGTTGCCCCGTGATCCCGGACTGAGGGACCTATCTTGGGGGTCTGTGGCAGCCCGTCGCGGCCCCTTTGCCCCTCAAACCATGCGACCCAATCTGGAACAGGCATCCTGGTTCGGACAGTGGCCGGCGGGGGTGAGAAGATCACGGCGATCAAAGGACACGACTGCAGCCCAAACAGGCAGGCAAAAAAATAACAATGGACTATACCGCCCACTTCAAGACCAAGGTTGATGCGCTGCGCCGGGAAGGCCGCTACCGCGTCTTTGCTGAACTGGAGCGCAAGGCGGGCAGTTTCCCCTTTGCCACGTTCCATGGCCCTGAAGGGCGGACCCGCGATGTTGCCGTGTGGTGCAGCAACGACTACTTGGGGATGGGTCAGCACCCGGACGTGCTAAACGCCATGAAGGACGCCATTGACAGCCATGGCGCCGGCGCGGGCGGCACCCGCAACATCTCCGGCACCAACCACCAGCATGTGGTGCTGGAGCGTGAGCTGGCCGACCTGCACGGCAAGGAAGCCGCGCTGATCTTCACCTCCGGTTACATCTCCAACGAGGCCAGCCTGTCCACGCTGGCAAAGTTGCTGCCCAACTGCGTGATCGTCTCCGATGAGTTGAACCATGCCAGCATGATTGCCGGCATCCGGCACTCCGGCGCCGAAAAGCGGATCTTCCGCCACAACGACACCGCCCATCTGCGCCAGATCCTGGACAGTATCGAGCGGGGTCGGCCAGTGATCATCGCCTTCGAAAGCGTCTACAGCATGGACGGCGACGTTGGCCCGATCGCGGATATCTGTGACCTGGCGGAAGAGTACGGCGCACTGACCTATATCGACGAAGTGCACGCGGTGGGGATGTATGGCCCCCGAGGCGGCGGCGTCAGTGAGCAACTGGGCCTCGCCCACCGGATCGACATTATTGAAGGGACCTTGGGCAAGGCCTTTGGCGTGATGGGCGGCTATATCACCGGCTCCCACGCCATGATTGATGCGGTGCGCAGCTTCGCGCCCAGTTTCATCTTCACCACCTCCCTGCCGCCGGCCATCGCCGCCGGCGCCACGGCCAGCATCCAGCACCTCAAACGCTCCCAGAGCGAGCGGGATCGCCACCAGGAGCGGGCGCGCTCCCTGAAGGCGCGTCTGACCCAGCGCGGCCTGCCAGTGTTGCCGTCGGTCACCCACATCGTGCCGGTGATGGTGGGGGATCCGGTGCTGTGCAAGAAAGCCAGTGACCTGCTGCTGGCCGATTTCGACATTTATGTTCAGCCCATCAACTTCCCCACGGTTCCCCGCGGGACGGAGCGGCTGCGTATCACCCCGTCGCCGCTGCACGATGACCGCATGATGGACAAGCTGGTGGACGCGCTGGACCAAATCTGGAGCCAGTTGGGGCTACCCCGCGGCCAGGATGACCTGCCCGTCGCCGCCCAGTGACCCAGCCAGAGGGCTCCGGTCCTCAACTGGCGGTCGTGGCCGCCTCTCTCAGCCCTTCCCGGTCGCTCCGGGGAGGGCTCGCCATTTGGAGGACGGGCGGGTCCTGACAGCGCGCTCCTACAGGGCCCCTTGAGCATCGACGGAGTCTCCGGCCGCCGTCTACAGTGCAAGTCCCAGCACATCCCCGGGGCGCCGACCCCAGAAGGGACAGCGCCAGGAAGGGGATCATCCCAGTGGCCACCAAGGCGCACCAGCACGGACCCCGTTTCCAGATCGGTGTCCCCTGCTGTAGCCCCCAGCGCCGGCGTCTGCGACGCCCCCAATCGGCGGCATTTTAGGGGATTGCCACACGATATCCGGTACTTACCCCGCTTCGGTTATTCGATGCGTTATGGAAGCAGCGTATCGTCCAGGTGATTGTGAGGGGCCGGTCTGGGCCCTGACCACAGATCTGGGAGAGGTTGGCCATGGGCCGTTCCGTTTTGTCAGGCTTGCGTCTGAAGCGACGCCGCCCACAGCAGGGGGCTGTGGCGATTGAGTTTGCGCTGATCAGCATCCCCTTCATCATCATGATCATTGGCACCATCGAGGTGTCATTCATGTTCTTCCGCTCCGCCATGCTTGAGGGGGCCACCGGTGACGCGGCCCGCTTCATCCGGGTTGGTGGCGGCGAGAGTTCTCCTGACCCCTTGCAGGAATTCCAGGATCGTCTGTGCGATCAGCTGGTGACGATCAACTGCGACGACCTGATGTACGAAGCGATCCCCTATCCGCAATTCACTGATGCGCTGGTGGCCGAAGACGCGGAATACAACGAGGATGGGGAATTGGTCAGCAGGGGATTTGATCCGGGCGGATCCAGCGACGTGATTGTTGTCCAGGTCGCCTACCGCCACACCTTTTTCACGCCTCTCCTCGGCACGCTGGTCAACGGCACCATCAATCAGGGCGTGACCCTGACCAGCTTTGCGATCTTTGAAAACGAACCTTGGGACGGTTGAGCCATGCGAATCCTGACCCGAATTCTGTCCCCTGGGCGCTTCCTGCGCTCCTCCAACGCCACCGCGGGCATTGAGTTCGCCCTGCTCCTCCCGGCGATGGTGTCCATCCTTGTGGCCTCCATCGACTTGGGAAAAAGCTTGGTGTTGGCCCGCAAACTGGTCAGCGCCACCAACACCATGGCGGACCAGGCGGCCCGCTACCAAACCCTAGCCGGCGTGGGAATCGACGAGGTGGGGCGCAGTGGCGAAATGGTCATGCGCCCCTATGAAACCGAAGACCTGTTGGGCGTCGATCTGATCAGCGTCACCTATGATGAGAATGACGAGTTGGTGGAATTGTGCCGGCAAACGGCCAACATGCGTCCGGAGGACCGCTTCCCCACTGAGCTGGAAGACCTCGGCACCGAGGGCCAGGGTGTGATCGGCCTTGCTTCAGAATATTCCTATGAACCGACCTATTGGGGATTCGCCACCGGGGTCTTCGTGTTTGAGCACTATGCCATCGCCCGATCCCGCACAGGCTTTGCCATTCCCTGCACTTGATGTTTCGCCATCAGGTCAATCATTCGGAATGGGGGCTGCCTTCTTGGCATCCCCCATTTTTCCCAAAATAAAAAATTGCATTTTAGATAAATGACGGAAGACATCGACGCAAAATACTGAGAAATTGAACGCTATAGGATTTGCCGCCCATTGGGTTTTACTGTCTACTTCACTCGGGTCGGTACTGAAACCGCCTCTCATCCGGCAACCCCCTCAAGAGGGAGCCGGACACAACATACCGGAGAGAATGATGAGCAAGATCCTGAGCTTCTTCAAAGAGTCCGACGGTGCCACCGCCATCGAATACGGCCTGATCGCTGCTGGCATCGCCGTCGGCGTGATGGTGACCGTGTTCACCCTGGGCGATGACCTGGAAGGCATGTTCACCGACGTGTCCGCCCAGATCACCGGCGCCTAATTTTCCGGTGGGAGGGAGGCTCTACGCCTCCCTCCCCCTTTTTTTCTCCCGGCCCGTCGGTTGTCATGGATGGATAAACGTCCGTCTGTGTGAGCCGAACGCCCCTTCACCTTGAGGACCCAGGCAGATGAATAAGAATTTTCTCCTGCTGACCGGGATCGCCGCTGCCGCCGCGCTGATGATGGCCGTCTTTGTGCAGAGCGCGATCAAGCCCAGCGAAGACATGGTGAAGATCCTGGTCACCCGCGGTGAGTTGCCCGCCGGTGACACTGCCCGCGCCAGCGATTTTGAATGGACACTATGGCCGAAGCAGGCTGTCCCGCCGGAAGCGCTGGTGGAGGGCGAAAGCGACCCCGAAGAGTTGGACGGCAAGCGCGTCATCAATGGCATGTTGGCCGGTCAGCCGGTGATCTCCACCTTCCTGGTGAACCCGGAAGATGCTCCGTTCCTGGAGGCCAAGCTGTCCGAGGGCAAGCGCGCGGTCAGCATCGGCGTTGATGCCGAATCGATGGTGGCTGGCTTTGTCCGCCCCGGCAGCTTCGTGGATGTGCAACTAACCTACGAAGTGCGGCTGAACGGCCGGGAAGAGCGGGCTGCGGCCCGCGGCCTGATCGGCAGCCACGCCAGCGAAACCGTGCTGACACGGGTCCGGGTTCTGGCCGTTGACCAGGACATTCGGGACAATGGCGACGACGCCAAGCCGGCAAAAACTGTCACTTTGGAAGTTACCCAGGAACAGGCCGAGATGCTGAACCTGGCGCGGGAAATGGGGACCCTGTCCCTGGTGCTGCGGCGCGAGAATGACGACGGCAACCGCCGGGAACGCCAGTATACAACGGATGCGCAGGTGGGTCGGGCCCTGCAGGAGGTGATGCGCCGGGCCGAAGAACGCCAGCAGATGCTGGAGGAAATCCAGCGCATGCAGGCCATCGCGGCGGCACCCGCCGCTAACACTCCGACAACCAATGCTAAGGTTCCTGAAAGGATCCGTATCTACCATGGCGGCCAGACCTCGGAGATAACCTACTAGAGGCTGGTGATGCGAGCATGGATGATTAGAACAGGGCTCATTGGGGCCCTGTTCAGCTTGTTTGTGACCCCTGTTGGGGCGCAAACACAAACGGACGTCGCAGGGCGGACCATTGTCGTCAACGTCGGCAAGGCTGAAGTTCTCAGCTTGCGTCGGGACGCCGCCGATGTGCTGGTGTCCAACGCCGCCGTCGCGGATGTCCACCTGCCCGCGACGCGGCGCATGTACATCCTAGGGCGAGCCGTCGGGACAGCCTCGGTATTTGTCTTCGACCGCGAGGGCGAGGTCATCCACAAGCTGGAGCTTGAGGTCGCCATCGACGACCAAGCGCTGCAGCGGGCGCTGACCCGCATCGCCCCCGGCGAGCGGGTCCAGGTCACGACGTTGAACCGCGACGTCCTGCTGACCGGATCCGTCTCCAGCCCCTCTGTGGCCGAGCGTGTACGCATGGTGGCCCGCCGGTTTGTCGGCGAAGATACCAACCTAGTAGACATGATGACGGTGCGCGGGGACTATCAGGTCCTCATGCAGATCAAGGTCTATGAGGTGAAGCGGGAGCTGCTCAAGGAGTTGGGCTTCAACACAGAAGCCTTCGGCAGCGACGGCAACTTCCGGGGCCAGATCGACACCAACGGCGGCACAGGCTTCACCTCCGGCACGCCGTTCACCAGCCCGGGCACCGCTCCACTCACCGGCGCCAACCCGATCACCGGCACCGCCCTGCAATATGTCGTCGGCGCCCAGTCGCTGCTGATCGGTCTCAACGCCCTGCAGCTGACCGGCGAATCCCGCCTTCTGGCAGAGCCCAACCTCACAGCGATCTCCGGCGAGCGGGCGGTTTTCCACGCCGGATCTGAGATTTTTGTCTCAGTGGGGGAAACCGAGGATGGCGTGGTTCAGTTCGAACCCCGCGACCTGGGGGTGAAGGTCACCTTTGAGCCGCTGGTGTTGGACAGTGATCGCCTGCGCCTGCATCTGGCGACAGAAGTCAGTGATCTCAGCGACGAGAACCTGCCCACGGGTCAAGTGGTGGCATTCCAGGGTCGCAACCTGCGCCGCGCGGAGACCACGGTGGAAATGAAAAGCGGCGGCACCCTGATGATCGCCGGTCTGTTGCAGTCGGAATTGGTGGACCGCCAGAGCGGGCTGCCGGTGGCCAGCGACATCCCGCTGATCAACAAGGTCGGCGCCAATGAAGCCTATCAGGTGATCGAAACCGAGCTTCTGGTGCTGGTGACGGCCATCCTGGTCCGCCCGTACTCCGACAACCAGTTGGCCCAGCCGGTGAACCAGCCGCGGGACAGTGCGCTTAGCCTGCCGCGGCCCACTGCGCCTATCGCCGCCGATGGCCTGATGCGCTACCAGCCGTCCGGAGAAATCCGGCCCGACGATGCTGGGCCCTCGGCCACCGCTCCTCTGCCGGAGGTCAGCGCGGTGCCCCTTCAGCCGCCGGCTCTGCCGCCCGAGGCGCCCTCGGCCCCGCGGCTGCTGCCCACCGCCGCCAGCGCTCAGCCCCCTGCTCGATCCTTGGGCTCCGGCTTGATCATCGACCGTGCGCAGGTACTCGTCGGTTGTCGCGTCGTC
>CAZCBM010000074.1:0-13228 GCA_964496805.1 uncultured Rhodospirillales bacterium
CGCCCACGCCAAGGGTTGAGCTTGATCCAGCGCCACGACATCAACCCCTGTGGCGGCGCGATAGCCCGCTGCCCGGGCGCCTGCTAACCGCGGGAACCCAATCATGGGTCGGCCGGGGTGGCTCTCCTTCAGGGCTGCCACAATACGCCGGGCAGGGGCTTCCACCAGCGTTGTCCATCCTTCATCCCCTATGGCGCCCGCCCAGCTATCAAATATCATGAACGCATCGGCACCGGCGTCTAATTGCTGGCGCCCATAGGCAATGGTGGTGTCCACCAACAAATCCATGAGGGCCGCCAGATCCCCCGGACGCTCATAGAGCCACCGCTTAATGGTCAGGAAATCCCCTGGGCTTCCCCCTTCCACCATATAGCTGGCCACGGTCCAAGGGGCGCCAGCAAAGCCAATCAGGCTCACAGCCCCCGGCAGATCGGCCCTGACGCGGGCCACGGTCTCTGCAATGGGGCTGAGCGCCGCTGCGGCCTTGTCCTGTGTCAGCGCAGCCACGGCAGCGCCGTCTGCCAACGCCTCAAGCACCGGCCCTTCCCCCTCCTGAAAGCGCAAAGGCTGGCCCAGCGCATGGGGCACCACCAGGATGTCACTGAACAGGATCGCTGCATCCATCCCGAAGCGTCGAATGGGCTGCAAGGTAATTTCCGCGGCCATGGCCGGGCGGTAGACCATGTCCAGAAACCCCCCCGCCTCTGCCCGCAAGGCTCTGTACTCCGGCAGATAGCGCCCTGCTTGGCGCATCAACCACACCGGCGGAGGATCCATGCGTTCCCCCAGGGCGGCGCGGCAGAAGGGTTGCTGGGATCGGGTCATAGGCTGGCTTTCCAAGGGGACGATGACGATGGGGGCGAGACACACAACGTGAACCGCATGCCGGTTGGCAGGGTTCGCCTGACCCCCCTCATTTTAAGGAGATATATATAAAAAGGAAAAGGGGAGGGGGTTCTTGTGCTGGGGATAGCGGGGATAACCCTGCTTGTCCCCCTTGTCCCCTCCCTGTGGTGGTCCTGATCCTGCGCCATGGGGAAAACCCCACCCCCATGCGCCCGGGACTCGTGATCCCAACAGGAGTCATCGCCCCGTTGTTGCCCGGGATAGAGCTTGGGATTGCCTGGACGAAACACGCATCGGGAAAGGACCCCTGTCCCCAGCCTCAGGACCAGGAGACAACAAAGGGGGTAAGGGCGGCGTTGTCCCTGTGGGTCGAGGTGGGTCCTTCCCCATTCCCCAAGGCTTAACAGTTTGTTAACAGGCTTGTCCGGGCCCCTTGACGGCACTCCGGTCTGGTCGTGCGCTGGATTTCTGCGACCAAGGGGCCTAAACCCAGGGGTCGTTTCGCCCTCGCCTGCAGGAGTCCCAGCCCATGCAGAACACCCTCCTGGGCTATATCTGGACCCATTCTCGGCGCGCCCAGATTGCGCTGTTGGTCCTCACCCTGATCTCCTTTCCCTTCCTCTATTTGTCCCTGGAACTGCCGAAGATTATCGTCAACCAGGCCATCGGGGGCGAAGGTCCGGATGGCGAACCCACGGACACCTTCACAGTCTTGGGGATCGGGTTCACCCAAGGCGAGTTCCTTGTTGCCACCGCCATGGCCTTCTTGGTCCTGGTCCTGATCAATGGTGCCTTCAAGTACCGGATCAACACCGCCAAAGGGATCCTGGCCGAGCGCTTGCTGCGCCGTCTACGGACCACGCTGCTGGACCGGGTGCTTCACTTTCCCCTGCGACGGGCGAAAAAGTTCAACTCCGGCGAACTGGTGGCCATGGTCACCGCGGAGACCGAGCCTCTGGGGGGCTATTTCGGCGATGCCATCGTGCTGCCCTTGTTCCAGGGCGGAACCCTGTTGACCATCGTGATTTTCATGTTTGCCCAGAACTGGATCATGGGCTTGGCCGCCCTGACCATGGTGCCCGTTCAAGGCTATCTGGTTCCCAAACTCCAGGCCAAGATCAACAGGCTGGCTGTCCAACGGGTCAAAACCGTTCGCCAGCTTTCCTCATCCATCAACAGCGTGTCCGGTAGCCTGGAGGATATTCACGCCAATGGCGGCAGCCTGTGGGTACGGGCCAGCTTGTCCGAGCTGTTGGCGCGTATCTTCGTGATCCGCTACCAGATCTATCGCTGGAAGTTTTTGATGAAGTTCATCAACAACTTCCTCAATCAAGTCACCCCCTTCTTCTTCTATCTGATCGGGGGGTTTTTGGTGATCAAGGGAGAGCTCACCCTGGGGGCGCTGGTGGCTGCCCTCACCGCCTACAAGGATCTGACGGCCCCTTGGAAGGAGTTGCTCAACTATTACCAACGTCGCGCCGACGCCAAGCTCAAGTATGAACAGCTGAAAGAGGCTTTTGAAGGCGACCTGGAGACCGACGCTCACACCGCCGATGCTCCCAACGGGGCAGCCCAGCCCGAAGCGGAACAGGCCCTAAAGGGGGTGGAGGGTCCTTTCCTGCCGCCTAATCTCCAGGGGGATGTGCGGCTGCGGGAAGTCAGTGTCATAGACGAACATGGCACGGTTTTCCTCAACAGTGCCAAGGCCATGATCCCGCGGGGATGTCGCGTGTTGATCCATGGCGGCACCAGCGTGGTGCGCGAAACCCTGGCTCAGGTGCTGGCCCGGCTACTCATTCCCACGTCAGGGACCATCAGCGTCCACCCATCCCAGGGCGATCCCATTGATTTGTCCAAGCTACCGCGGAGCTTCACCGGACGCCAATTGGCTCTGGTGAGCGCCTCCCCCAACCGTGCTGAAGCTCATCTGGGCGATATTCTCATGGCTGGGTTGCGGCACTTGCCGCCCCGGGAAGCCGTGCTCCGGGACACGGACTTGGCGGAGGCCTTGGGCGTTGGTGCGGTGCCCTATAAGCCCGAAGGGGATTGGGTGGACTATACCCGTGCCGGCATTGCCAGCGCGGCGGCGATGGAAAGCCGAGCCCATGAGGTCCTATGCCAAGTGGGCCTGGAGCAAGAGGTGCTGATGCTGGGTCTGGACCAGACGGTCACGCCTGAGTCCCACCCCGATCTGGTCCACAAATTGATGACCGCTCGCCACCGACTCCAGACGATCTTGAAGGAGCGCGAAGCGGAAACCGCCGTGCGGACCTTCAAGTTCGATCGCTACAATAACTATGCCTCGGTGGCGGAGAACATCCTGTTTGGCATCTCATCCGACCCCGATTGGCAGGAGCATAACCTTGGCCAGAATGAGATCGTCTGGCGCCTGATTGAGGAGCAGGGGTTGGGAGAGCCCTGGCTGCGCTTAGGCTTGGCCATGGCACGGCGCCTGTTGGCTTTGCTGGACGGTCTGCCCGCCGATCACCCGCTGTTCCAGCAATTCGAGTTCGCCACCGATGACATGGTGCGATCGCTGTCGCACCTGCCCCTCAACAAGGCGGCGCGGGATACCATCGTCCTGCTGGAACCGGGCCAGTCCGGGGAAGTGACCCAAATGACCCAAGTGCCGGATCTCTCCCCGGAAGAGGAGGCTCTGGTCCGTCAACTGCCATTCTTCATGACCGTCCAACGCCATCGCTTGGGGTTGATTGATGATAGTTGGCGCAAGGGGATCCTGGCTGTGCGCCATGGGCTGCATGAGCGTTTGGCCGGCATGACGCCCTGCCCGGTGGAAGCTTATGACCCCGCCCATTATGCCGAGGGGTTGACGGTGGGCTCGAACATCCTGTTTGGCCGCATTGCCCATGGGCAACCGGATGCGGAACAATTGGTCAAGGTCACGACCCGTGACGTGCTGGACCAGCTGGGGGCGGTGACGCCCATCATTGGCTTGGCGCTCACCGCCGATCTGGCGCGCTTTGGGCATCGCTTCAGTCCTGCCCAATGGCAACGTTTGGGACTGGCGCGGGCCTTGATGAAGCGGCCCGATATCCTGATCCTGCAAAATGGTTTGGCGGCGCTGGACCCGGCGGAGCGGGAGAAGATCCTGGCCATGCTGGCCCGCCACTATCCCAAGACAACCGTAATCTGGCTGGCCGCTTCCGATCCGGAGATCGAGGGCTTTGACCGTGTTGGCCGTTTGGTCAACGGCCGCATCTCCGGTCTGGGGGTCGAAGAAGCGGTGGACGAGGACGCCACCGAAACGATGCCCCTCACCGCAGAGGAGCAAGAGGCCAATCTGCTGGGGGCGCTGCCCTTGTTCGCGGCACTGGACATGGGCGAGTTGCGGCGGCTGTCCATTGGCTCCCGTCAGCTCAGTCTGGCGCCAGGCGAAAGTCTGATGCGCGAAGGGCAAGCTGGGGAGGCGGCTTACGTGATCCTTCAGGGCACCATGGACGTTCTCAAGCGGCTGGAACCCAATCAGGAACCCACCAAAGTGGATCAGGTGGGCCGTGGAGCCATTGTGGGCGAGATTGCCCTGTTTGCCGATGTCCCCCGCACGGCGACCCTGGTGGCACGGGAGCCGATGCAATTGCTGGAGCTGCGTGCCGAGGTCCTGGAACAGCTTGTGCTGGAAAATCCCCGTCTGGGGCTATCCATCCTGCGCACGCTGGCCCGTCGTCTGGCCCCGGCTGCGACCGGTCAGGCACCACCCCTGACCACCGATGCGGGAGCCGCTTAGGAGCGGTTAGAACCCGTCTCACCTATCTTGACCGCCCCAGTCCCCACCCGGCCACCCTCGCCAGTATCATACCAATGGGTGGCCGGCCAAAGGTACGCCAGGTGGTGGCGCGGGGCTGGCGTGGACGCCATCTCACCGAAACGCGCTATACCAGCGCCAAGACGCTGCCCAGCTTCCGCCTGGCTGGTCGTGGTCAGCGTAGGGGGGGTGGGGAATACTGGCGGTCTTGTCCTCTGTGGGCTTGGTCCTGGCTCGGATGATCGCCTCCGTGGCGTTGCCACGGCGGCGTCCTACCCTCTAAGGGGCCGAAAGGGGCGGATCAGTCAGCCGCCAAGGCCGCGGCGCGCTGTTGGGCTTCGCTCAACCGTCTGAGTTTAAGCCGCCGAATGCGGCGCGGGTCAGCATCCAGCACCTCAAATTCCAAACCGCTGGGATGGGGGATCAAGGCACCACGGGCAGGCACCTGCCCGGCCAGATCAAAGATCAGCCCGCCGATGGTGTCCACTTCCTGACGCTGGGCTTCATCCATCAGCACAAGGCCGATTTCCTCCTCCAGGTCCTCCACGTCATACCGGGCATCCAAAACCCAGGAGCCATCGGCCTGGATGATCTTCAGGCCGCCTTGATCCACATCATGCTCGTCCTGGATCTCGCCGACGATCAGCTCCACCAAGTCCTCGATGGTCACCAGCCCGTCAATTCCACCGAATTCATCCACCACCATGGCCATATGGACCCGCTTAGCCCGCATTTCCGGCAGCAAATCCAGCACCGGCATTGCAGGTGAGACGATCAGGATTTCCCGTTTCAGCGCCTCAAGATCCACCTCCTGTCCATTGGCCAGTCGGCGGAACACATCCTTGACGTGGATGAAGCCCATCACATCGTCCAGGTTGCCGTGATAGATCGGGTAGCGGCTGTGGGCGCCGGAGACGATCATCTCCATCGTCTCTTCTTGATCGGCTTCCAGGTCCAGCGCCACGATGTCAGCCCGTGGCACCATGGTGTCCACCACGGTCAAATCCCGCAGATCCAGAATATTCTGGATCAGGGCGCGCTCGCCGGCGCTGAAGGGTTGGCCGTTGCCGCCGTTGGTTTCCATCAACCCTTCGATTTGATGGCGCAGGTCTTCTTCGCTGCTGGCCCCCCGGCGGACCAGGGCATGAAGCCAGCGTCGCAACCCCCGTTTTGGGACATTCTGGGGGGCCGGTGCCGGGGTTAGGGTCGGCAACGTCCCACCCGCTTTAGATGCAGGGGAAGGGCCGATCTGTCCGTTCCCACCGGACGCAGATGGCAGGGGGTCAGGGTCCGCCGGTTCGGGGGAAAAGATGGGGAGGGACGCAGAGGCCACAGGGGCAGCGGGGGCAGACATGGGTCACGCGGGCGAAGAGGAAGGGGAAGGGGGAAGGACAGGGGAGAGGGCCTCAGCGCTGGGCTCAGGGCCATAGGGATCGGGCAGACCCAGCGCCGTCAGCACCTGGGTTTCCAAGGCTTCCATGGTCTGTGCCTGATCATCGCTCTGATGGTCATAGCCCACCAGGTGCAAGGCACCGTGCAGCAGCAGATGGCGGGCATAGGCCTCCACGGGCCAAGCCTTTTCCGCGGCCTCGCGCTCCGTGGTTTCCCAGGCCAGGATTAGATCGCCCAGAGCCATCACCCCCTCGATGACGATCAACTCCTCCTCATCCTGGGCCGCGAAGCTCAGCACGTTGGTGGGCTTGTCCTGATGGCGGTAGGTACGATTGAGCGTTTGGACAGCGGCGTCATCGGTGATCAGCACAGAGACCTCAGCGTCATCGCTGTCGATCATGTCTCGGCCCAAGGGCGTTTCCAGGGCCAGCCCCACCATCTCCGCGGCAAGCTCGGTCCAGGGCAAGCGTTGGGCCGGCGCGCTTTCAACACTGATATCCAGGTGCAGCTGACCGCCGGTACCCAAGGGAAGGCTCAGGCTGTCGGTCAGCGCTGGAGGGGGTTCGGGGTCGGCATCATCAGGAATGGGACTGTCCATGGGACGGGTGCTCAGCTTTTGCAGGCTTGGAATTAGGGTAGACCGGTGGATGGCGTCGGCCCGGAAGCCTTCTCTGGGGACGGCCCTGTGGGCTCTGGGCCCAGCGGCGAGGCTAGGTTGGAACCGGTCTGCTCTCCACTTGGTCCCCCCCGCGCTTCAACGGGCCGCGGCAAATCCCGCAAGGGTCGGTCACGGGCGGCTTCCCGGTCGTAAGCCTGGATGATGCGTCCCACCAATCGGTGTCGCACCACATCCTCGCTGCTGAACTGCACGAAACTGATCCCAGGCACACCGTCCAAGATCCGCAGGGCCTCCACCAACCCCGACGGTACCCCACGGGGCAGGTCGATCTGGCTGGTATCGCCGGTGATGACCATGCGGCTGTCCCGTCCCAGACGGGTGAGCACCATCTTCATTTGCATCGACGTGGTGTTCTGGGCTTCATCCAGCAAGACAAAGGACTGACTCAAGGTACGCCCGCGCATATACGCCAGCGGCGCGATTTCGATGGTGCCCTGCTCAATGAGCTTCTGCACCCGGTCCCGAGGCATCATCGTGTAGAGCGCGTCGTAAATCGGGCGCAGATAGGGGTCCACCTTCTCCTTCAGGTCGCCGGGCAGGAAGCCCAGACGCTCCCCGGCCTCCACCGCCGGGCGGGTGATGATCAGGCGCTTGACCTGTTCGGTGCGCAACAGGGCCACGGCCTGTGCCACCGCCAGATAGGTCTTACCGGTCCCGGCCGGGCCAATGCCAAAAACCAAGTCGTCCCGGCCCAGCGCTTCCAGATAGGTGGCCTGGGTCTGGCTGCGGGCGGTGATCTTCAGCTTTGTTGAGACCACGGTTTCGGTCTGGCCACTGATGGCCGCCACAGCGGCAGCCCGGGCCTGATCGTCCAGCGCAGAGGTCACGGTGCGAATGGCTCCTTCCACGTCAGCCACATCCAGGGGCAACCCCCGCTCCAATCGCCCCCAAAGGGCGGTGAGGACAGCTTCAGTCTGAGTGATCGCCGGTGGGGCACCACTGATGGCCAGGCGGTTTCCCCTGGGCACAATGCGGCTGCCCAATCGATCCTCGATCAGGGCCAGATGCCGGTCATGCTCCCCCACCAGATGGGGAACGAGGCTATTGTCATCAAAATCCAGGACCCGCGGTCCTGCTGCGTCCGGCGATCCCGGACGCGACGAGCCCTCAGGGAGTGGGGGGGAAACGCTCAAACGCACCCCCAGCCATCGCGGATTATCTGCGCCGTCTCGGCTTTCAACCGTCCCGCCATTATCCTGAGTCAGGGGGCTGCCGCTTTTGGTAAAAAGCAGTCGCGCCCCCGCACCACACAAAGCTAAGTGTGCCACGGGTCCGCAGCGGTGCAAAGCAAGAACCAACCTCAGCCCCCCCCAGCGCCGCATATTGCGTCGCAAAACAGGGCGGGCGTTGCTTGATTGCCCGCCTACCATGGCACACACTGGCGCGTGTCCCACCGCCGCTGACAAAGGATGCAACGGCTCCATGCCACGACGCCCCCATCGTTTGGCCTTGGTCTTAGGCGCCGCGTTGCTCTGCGTGATGATCCGTCCGGTTTGCGCCCAGGGGACAACGGATGCCGCCTTGGCGGCGTGGCGGGAGGGCAATCCTGCCGCGGCACGGGCGCTTCTCCAGCCCCTTGCCGAGGCGGGAGACACGGCGGCTCAGGTATTGCTGGCAAGTCTTCTGTTCAATGGTGACGGGGGACCGAGGGATCCCGCAGCCGCGCTGGCGCTCTATCAACGGGCGGCGGAGGCCGGGGCGCCGGAGGCGATGATGCCTTTGGCCACGGGTCTGGCCAACGGGTGGGCCGGGTCCCCCGATCCAGCGGCGGCCCGTCGATGGTATGAGGCGGCGGCCCGGGCCGGCGATCCCCGGGCCCTGCATGCTCTCGCCCAGCAAAACCAGGGGGCCGAAACCGATCCTCGGGAGGCTTTCCGGCAGGCGGCTGAGGCGGGTTCCCTGCCCGCCATGGCGCAGATGGCTGCCCTGTCCTCAACACCGGCAGAGGCCTTCACCTGGTGGCAGCGAGCCGCGGACGCTGGCCACGCCCCGTCTCAGCTGAAGGTGGCGCAATATCTGCTGAACGGGGTGGAGGGTGTTGTTGCCGCGGATCCAGCGCGTGCGGTGGCCTTGTTCACGCAAGCGGCCCGGCTGAACGACAGCGAGGCGCAGTATGCCTTGGGTATTCTCCACAGCACGGGGCAAACCGGGGTGCGCCGGGATCTGGTGGCCGCGGCTGTGTGGCTGACGCTGGCGGTTCAGGCTGGACATGATCAGGCTGGGGGGCTGTTGGCGCAGATCTCTCCCCATCTGACAGCGGCGCAGAAAACGGCGGTTCAGGCCCGTGTGCAGGCTTTCGCCGCCAGCTTGGGCAGCAGCCCCTGATTCGTGCTTCCTATAAGACGACAGCGGACCTCGGGCGGGTCTTGCGAGCAAGCCTTGCGCAGACGTCATGCCGCCTCAGCCGGTCCGGTGACCCTCTGTCCATCGGCCGGACGACATCCAGGCCAACAAAGGCGGCCGCGTGCCTCCCCCGGAAACCGCCACCGCTTGGGCCCGCCGTCCTCCCCTGGCTCGACCTCCATTCGCGGCCCGATGTCATCCCACGGTGCGAGACTGGCCGCTCGCGGGGTTTGACCACGACGCTCCGCCGATCCCATAGAGTGTAAGACCCCAGAGAGGCAACGCCAGAGGCAACGCCGCGACGGGGACGATCCGCGCGACCACCAGTGCGCTTCAGCGGGGGCACCGATTCCAAATCGGCTTGCGCTGCTGTAGTGTGCCGGCGCCCGTGCCCCGTTTGCCCTCTCCCCTGCAGGTCCCCGATGCCCGAGAAATCCCTGGAAGACGCCGCGCTTGATTACCACCGGGCCAACCCCCCCGGCAAACTGGAGGTGGTGGCCACCAAGCCGTTGGAGACGGCCCGGGACCTAGCGTTGGCTTACAGCCCGGGGGTGGCGGCCGCCTGCATGGCCATCGTGGAGGACCCTCTCCAGGCTGACACCCTCACCGCCCGCGGCAACTTGGTGGCCGTCATCTCCAACGGCACCGCGGTGTTGGGCCTGGGGGACATCGGCCCCCTGGCCAGCAAGCCGGTGATGGAGGGCAAGGCCGTCCTGTTCCGCAAATTCGCCGGAATCAATGCCATTGATATAGAAGTGGACGCCAAGGACCCGGACCGGTTCATCGACATTGTCTCCAGCTTGGATGCCAGTTTTGGCGGCATCAATTTGGAGGATATCAAGGCCCCGGATTGCTTCGCGATCGAGGCGGCCTTGCGGGAGCGGATGAGCATTCCCGTGTTCCATGACGATCAGCACGGCACCGCCATTATCGTGGCGGCGGCGGTACGGAACTGGGTGGACTATGCCAATCGTGATCTGTCCCAGATCCGGCTGGTGACCGCGGGGGCCGGCGCGGCCGCCCTGGCCTGTTTGGACCTGTTGGTGGAGTTGGGCCTGCCGGTGGCCAATATCTGGGTCACGGACCTTCATGGCGTGGTCCATACAGAGCGCGAGGACCTGACGGAGAACGATAAGCGCCGCCGCTACGCCAAGGACACCCAGGCCCGCACCCTCAACGAGGTCATCGATGGCGCGGACATCTTCCTGGGGCTCTCGGCGCCCGGGGTGTTGAAGCCGGAGGCGCTGAAGCTGATGGCGGCCCACCCCCTGGTGTTGGCCATGGCCAACCCGACGCCGGAGATCATGCCGGATCTGGCGGCCAGCGTCCGCCCCGATGCCATCGTTGCCACCGGTCGCAGCGACTTCCCCAACCAGGTCAACAATGTCCTGTGCTTCCCGTTTGTCTTCCGGGGGGCGCTGGATGTGGGTGCGTCCGACATCAATGAGCCGATGAAGCTCGCGGCCAGTGCGGCCATTGCCGGTCTCGCCCGTCAGGAGGTGCCGGAGATGGTCAGCCGCGCCTACGGCGGGGAGACCTTGACCTTTGGACCCAGCTATCTGATCCCCAAACCCTTCGATCCGCGCCTGATTGTGGAGATCGCCCCGGCCGTGGCCAAGGCCGCCATGGAGACGGGCGTGGCCCGCCGCCCCATCGAGGATTGGGACGCGTATCGTCAGGAACTCACCAGCTTCGTCTATCGCTCCGGTCAGGTGATGCGGCCTATCTTTGCCCGCGCCAAGACCGACCCCAAGCGGGTGGTGATGAGCGAAGGGGAGGAGGAGAAGGTGCTGCGGGCCGCCCAGGTGGCGGTGGACGAGGGCATTGCCCGGCCAATCCTGATCGGCCGCCGGGATGTGGTCCAAAGCCGCATCGCGCGCTATGCGCTGCGCCTGAACTTGGACCAGGATGTGGAGTTGGTGGACCCGACCGATGATCCGCGCTACCGCGATTATTGGACCGATTACCTGTCCCTCATGGGCCGCCGCGGCGTCAGCCCGTCCATCGCCCGGGACTTGGTCCGCACCAACCCCACGGTTATCGGCTGCCTGATGGTCCATCGCGGCGACGCGGATGCCATGATCTGTGGCACCACCGGGCGCTATCATGAGCATCTGGATCATGTCCGCAGCATCATTGGCTATGCACCGGGCGCGCGCCATATGGCGGCGCTCAATGGCCTGATCATGGATCGGGGGACCTATTTCCTCACCGATACCTATGTCACGCCGCTGCCGACGGCGGAGGAACTGGCCAAGGCCACCCTGCTGTCGGTGCAGGTGATGAAACGCTTTGGGATCGAGCCGCGGATTGCGTTGCTCAGCCATTCCAATTTCGGCTCTCACCCCACGGATAGGGCGCGGGAGATGCAGCGCGCGGTGCAACTGATCAAGGCCAATGGCCCGGACCTGATGGTGGATGGGGAGATGGGGGGACGCGCTGCCATCAGTGCCGGCCATCGCGAAACACTGCTGCCCGACTCCGTCCTCAAGGGGGAGGCCAATCTGCTGGTGATGCCGTCGCTGGATGCGGCGAACATTGCGTTCACGCTGCTGCGGGAATTGGGCGAGGGGCTGGCCTTTGGCCCGATCTTGCTGGGCGCAGCCAAACCGGCTCACATCGTCACCCCAGGCTCAACCGTGCGGGGCCTCGTCAACATGATTGCCTTAAGCAGCGTCGACGCCCAGGATTAGAGCGTAGGACCCCGAAGGCACAACGCCACGGAGGGGATCATCCCAGCAACCACCATGAAGCCCCAGCAGGGGCGCCGATTCCGAATCGGTGCCCCCCTGTGCTTGGTGTGTCCCCTGTGCTGTGGATGGGCAGCTTCAAGCGCCTGTGGCGGGCTTGAGGGCGCATCCGGGACCGCTCTGCCCCGTTGGCTCCCAGCGATCAGCGTCGATTGCTGGGGCGGGCCGCTGGGGCAGGTCGCTGGGGCAGACCGCTGGACCCGCTTTCCTGGCCGGGTATGACAGAAGGGGCCTACGGTGGGTCAAGGGTCGAAACCCCTGGCAATCCCCCTTTATTGGGCAGTCCAGCCCCCATCCACGGGGATCGAGACCCCGGTGAGTTGGCTGGCGGCCTCACTGCACAAAAAGCTCACCAGATGCCCCAGATGCCAGGGCTGAACGAAGGTCTGGCTGGGCTGCTTCTCGCCCACAAGGTCACGGGCACCGGCGTCGAGATCCCCGCCAAAACGCTCTGCGCGCGCCTGAATTTGTGGCTCGATCAGATCGGTCCGGGTCCAGCCGGGACAGATGGCATTCACCGTCACACCAGCGGTCGCCAACTCCAGGGCCATGACTTTGGTCATGCCCACAACGGCATGCTTGGTGCCAACATACGCGACCTTTTGCACCGACCCCACCAGCCCATGGACGCTGGCCGTATTGATGATCCGGCCCCAGCCTTTCTGGCGCATCCCGGGGATGACCCGTCGGCAGCCGTGGAAGACGGCTGCCTGATTCAGGGCCAGGATCATGTCGAACCGCTCGGGCGGAAAATCCTCGGTGGCGGCGGTGAACTGGGTCCCGGCGTTGTTGATCAGAATATCCACCGTGCCGTGATCCGCCTCGATGCGGTCCACCATGGCGGTGATCTCGCTGGCATGGAGCAGATTGGCACCTTCAAACGCCACTTTGGCGCCAGTCTCGGCCGCCAGGGCAGCGCGATCCGCCTCGATCTGGTCCGGCTCACCCAGGCCGTTCAGGATGATCGTGGCGCCGCAGTAGGCGAGGCTGCGGGCCATCTCCAGCCCGATGCCCGTGGTTGACCCGGTGATCAAGGCAATCTTGCCGGAGAGGTCCGGTGCGCCGGGGGCAGGAATGGTGGTCATGGGACGGGGCCTCCCGAGGGCTGGGTGGATCTGGGTGTTATCTGGAGACCGACACAAAACCGCCCGCCTGAGCAAGGTCAAGCGGGCGGATGCGACTGTGTGAACGGTGTTGCGGGCGTCAGGGCCTATTCTTGGAAATCGGCATCGCTCAGGACATCGCCCGTGGCCGTGGGCGGCGGCAACAACCAATCCCGGTCGGCGAAGGGTGCAGGGTCCTCCTGCAGGCTGGCGGGCATGCTGGCCGCGGCGGGTCCCAGGCCGGGGGCATCATCCTCCGGCAGCGCGATGGCCGCCTCAGCCGGCAGATCCGGGCGCAAACGATCAGGCAGAACCGTTCCCATTGTGGGCGGGTTCACGCCCTGGCGCCCCA
>CAZCBM010000075.1:0-13205 GCA_964496805.1 uncultured Rhodospirillales bacterium
AACGCCATCCAGGCCGCGCTGCTGGCTGGTCTGAAGGATCTTGGTCCCAAGGCCCTGCCCTTCACAAAGGCAACGCAGCGACTGGCCGAGAGGGTGGCCACCGCAGCGCGCCTGGAAGGTGCCGCGGCCCCCTCCGCCCCCTCGGCAGACCCTTCTGCCGTGGAGAGCAGCGCCAACGGCTGGCCTGACCTGTCCCCCGCTGCCCTGATGGCCAGTCTGGAAACCTGGTTGGCCCCTTGGCTCAGTGGTCTCTCAACCCTGGAGGCGGTTGCGCGATTGGACCTTCTGAGCATTCTGCGCGATGGGGTTTTGGGGTGGGAAAAGCTCCGGGCGCTGGATGCCCTGCTGCCCCCCACGCTCACGGTGCCGTCGGGATCTGAGATTGTGGTGGACTATAGTGATCCGCAGCGGGCGGTCCTGGCCGTGCGCTTGCAGGAGGTCTTTGGCTGGACGCAAACCCCACAGATCGCTGGCGGCCGGCTGCCGTTGGTCATCCATTTGCTGAGCCCCGGGTTCAAGCCCGTCCAGGTCACTGACGATTTGGCCAGTTTCTGGCGCACCCACTACCGGGACGTGCGGGCGGAATTGCGCGGTCGCTATATCAAGCACTACTGGCCAGAGGATCCCTTCACCGCCGAGCCCATCCGCGGCAGCCGCAAGCGGGGCTGATCAAAAGAAAAAAGACCTCACCAACACACGGCCGGCGAGGTCTTCCTTAGCGCTGTCATCCGTCGATCTGGTTTAGGGCATTTGCCGACCAGTCTGGCCCAGCCCGCTTTGGCTCAGGACCCATGGCCCATCGAGGCAGGGTCAGGCGGCCCGCGCCACCATCAGTTTTTTGATCTCGGCAATGGCCTTCGCAGGGTTGAGACCCTTCGGGCAGGTCTGGGTGCAATTCATGATGGTGTGGCAGCGGTAGAGCTTGAACGGATCCTCCAGGGCATCCAACCGCTCGCCCGTTGCTTCGTCCCGGCTGTCGGCGATGAAGCGATAGGCTGCCAGCAGAGTCGCCGGTCCCAAATACTTATCGCCGTTCCACCAATAGGACGGGCACGAGGTCGTGCAGCAGAAACACAAGATGCACTCATACATCCCATCCAGCTTCGCCCGGTCCTCAGGGCTTTGCAGCCGCTCCCGGGTGGGGGGCCGGCTGGTGGTCTTCAGCCACGGCTCAATGCTGGCCAACTGGGCATAGGCGTGGTTGAGGTCTGGCACGAGGTCCTTGATGACCGGCATATGGGGCAGCGGATAGATGCTGACCTCGCCCTCCACGTCACCAATGGCTTTGGTGCACGCCAGGGTGTTCTGCCCGTCGATGTTCATCGCACAGGACCCGCAGATCCCTTCACGGCAGCTCCGCCGGAAGGTCAGCGTGGTGTCCACCTCGTTCTTGATCTTGATCAGCGCGTCCAGGACCATGGGCCCGCACTTATCCAGGTCCACGGTGTAGGTGTCGATATGCGGGTTCTTGTCGTCGTCCGGCGACCAGCGATAGATCTTGAAGGTCTTGGTGCGCGTCGCCCCTTCCGGCTTGGGGAAGTTGGTCCCCTGCGTCACCCGCTCGTGGCGTTTCAGGAAAAACTCGGCCATCTCTCAGGGTCCTTATTCCGGGGCGATCAGTAGACGCGGGCTTTCGGCGGGAAGGCCTGAACCTCGTTGGTCAGCGTGGTCAGGGTGACCGGGCGCGCGCCCAGGCTCACCGAGCCGTCCTCTTTCACCCAGCTCAGGCTGTGGATCATCCAGTTCTCATCATCCCGCTCCGTGAAGTCCTCACGGGCATGGGCGCCGCGGCTCTCGGTGCGATTATTGGCAGAGTTCACCGTTGCGGCCGCCTGATACATCAGGTTGTCGAACTCGATGGCCTCCACCAAGTCAGTGTTCCAGACCATTGAGCGGTCGGCGATACCGATGTCCTGCTTGCGCTCCCAGGTCTTGGCCATTTTCTCGCAGCCCGCTTGCAACAGGTCCCCATCGCGGAAAACCGCGCAATGGTTCTGCATGGTGCGCTGCATCTCATCGCGCACGTCACCCACCTTGGTGGACCCGTCGGCATTTCGGATGCGGTCCAGGCGGTCCAACGCAACGTCAGTTGCGCTCTCCGGCACCGGCTTGTGGCCGCTTCCCTTCTCCACCACCTCACCAGCGCGGCGGGCCGCAGAGCGGCCAAACACCACCAAGTCCAGAAGGCTGTTGGAGCCCAATCGGTTTGCACCGTGAACGGAGACACACGCCGCCTCCCCAATGGCCATCAGGCCGGGCACAGTGCGCTGCGGGTCGTCATCGGTGGGGTTGAGGACCTCACCGTGATAGTTCGTGGGGATGCCGCCCATATTGTAGTGGACGGTGGGCAGAACAGGGATCGGTTCCTTCGTAACATCCACGCCCGCAAAGATGCGGGCGGTCTCGGCGATGCCCGGCAGGCGGGCATGGATCACCTCATCCGGCAGATGCTCCAGGTGCAGATGGATGTGGTCCTTCTGATCACCAACACCGCGACCGGCGTTGATCTCCATGGTCATGGATCGGCTGACCACATCGCGGGACGCCAGGTCCTTTGCGGACGGCGCGTAGCGCTCCATGAACCGCTCACCCTCGCCGTTGGTCAGGTAGCCGCCCTCGCCGCGGACCCCCTCAGTGATCAGGCAGCCGGCACCATAGACGCCGGTGGGGTGGAATTGGACGAACTCCATATCCTGCAGCGGCAGGCCGGCCCGCAGCACCATGGCATTGCCATCACCGGTGCAGGTGTGGGCGGAGGTGCAGCTGAAATAGGCGCGGCCATAGCCGCCCGTGGCCAGCACCGTCTGATGGGCGCGGAAACGATGGATGCTGCCGTCTTCCAGGCACCAAGCGACGACGCCCCGGCAGGCGCCCTCGTCATCCATGATCAGGTCCAGAGCGAAGTACTCGATGAAGAACTCGGCGTGATTGCGCAGGCTCTGCTGGTAGAGGCTGTGCAACATGGCATGGCCGGTCCGGTCCGCCGCAGCGCAGGTCCGGAAGGCCTGACCTTCCCCATATTTGGTGGTCATGCCACCAAAGGCGCGCTGATAGATCTTGCCTTCCTCAGTCCGGCTGAAGGGCACGCCATAGTGCTCCAGCTCAATCACCGCCGGGATGGCCTCTTTGCACATAAACTCGATGGCGTCCTGATCCCCCAGCCAGTCGGAGCCTTTGACCGTGTCATACATGTGATAGCGCCAATCGTCCTCGCCCATATTGGCAAGGGCGGCGCTGATACCACCCTGGGCTGCCACGGTGTGACTGCGGGTGGGGAACACCTTGGTTAAGCAGGCGGTCTTCAACCCCTGCTCGGCCATTCCCAGGGTGGCGCGCAGGCCGGCACCGCCAGCCCCGACGATAACGACATCATATTCATGGTCCGTGATGGTATAGGCGCGAGCCATCCGGCGATCTCCTGCTTCAAGTCCCATCATGGCGTGGACCGGAGGATACCTGTCCACGTCAACCCGTCAGTTTGGGGCAGCCCAACACGTGGCCACCCGCCTTGTGGTGCCCGGCCCCGGGGTTCAGACCACCGGCGCAAAGGCAATGCGCAGTACTGAGAAAAGGGCAATCACAGCCAACAAAATGCACACTGCCTTGACGGCGATAATCCCCAGGGTGCGCATGGCCCCCTTTGCGTAATCTTCAATCACCACCTGCAAACCCAAGGCCGCGTGATAGAAGGTCGCAGATATCAGCAAAACCAGCGTTACAGCGACGGCCGGGCTGGCAATCCAAGCGGTGACCGTGGCGTAGTCCTGGCCCACGGCTCCCACAAGGGATACGACGAACCACAGGATTAGGATCACCAGCGCGCCCGCGGTCAGGCGCTGCATCCACCAATGGTGAGCCCCAGCATGGGCGCTGCCCAGTCCAGCGGCGCGTTTGGTGGGGGTACGAAAATCACGAGCCATGGAACGACCCTCCGAAACGGCGGCTTAGACGATGAACAGGGCAAAGGCCCAGGTGGCGACGGTCAGCGCCACAGCGGCGCCGATGACCATGTATCCGCTGGCATAGGCCTCCTCCAGCTCCAGCCCTCGACCGGTGTCCCAGATCAGATGCCGGATGCCATTGGACAGGTGGTAGAACACCGTGAAGGTCCAGCCGAGCAGCATCAGTTGACCCAGCCAAGTGCCGAAGAACCCATTGGCCAGAGCGAAGTAATCCGGCCCCGCCGCAGCCGCCGCCAGCCACCAAACCACAAACAGGGTGCCAACCGCGTTGGCCACAGCCGTGATGCGATGCGAAATGGACAATACCGCCAGCAGGGGCAGACGATAAATCTGCAGGTGCGGCGAGAGGGGGCGGGGCTTGCTTGCCATTGGGCGGGTCCTTCACCAGGGCGGTCGAAGACGGGGGCGAGGCACAAAGCCTGAAAAACATCGCGTGTCCAACATGTTGGCCTCGAACGGCCGACGTCCAGTGCACGCTTGGGGATGTCTAGACCTGCCGCCAGCGCAAGGCAACCGGCCGGTCAAGGTCAGACGGTTATACAGACGCCATCAGGATTTACCAGCGCCGCGGTGTCACTCCCCCCTGCGCCCTCCCGCAGGTGCACAAAGAGGTCCTTTTGCCCTTTAGTCCAAGCTGGCACCGTTGCATGGCAAAGGGGTGACCGCCCGCCCGATCCCCTTTCCCGACTGGGCAAGAGATCAAGGCACCGCCAGCGCCTGTGCGCCGATGGCGGCCATCAGGGTCAGCAGAACCCGCCGCGCTGCCAGTTCCCCATGGCCGGCAGGGAACGCCGTAACCCCCAGGGGCGCTGCGTCGGCCGGCACCCCCTCCACCTCCATGCGGTATCCCACGCGCTGATCCAACGCGCTCACCGTTATCAGCACGCCCGCATCCGGTGGCGTAGGCTGGGCTGTCTGGACATGCCAGCGCAGGGACTCCTCGAACCCTTCCAGACCGAGAGTCATGGTCCGGCTCTCCCCCTGCACCTGAAGGGTAACGCCACCCGCAGGATGGGGCTGGTGGCGAAGGGTCCACCCCCGCGCCTGCGCCCCCTGGGTCAGCCTGGCCAGGACGGCGGCCAAGTCCGGGTCTGGTCCCTCCTCAGCACGGGGCATCACCCGAAAGCGCGTGGCGCTGAGGGAGCCCGGGGCGACGGCCGTCGAGGATGCGGACGGCGACGACGATAAAGAGGGGGACAAAGATGGAAGCGACGAAGGGGACGAGGACGCCACCCAGCCCGTAAGCGATACGGGGACCTCGCCTGTGGGCGAGCGATAGATTGCCTCAAGGGTCCAAAGCCCTTCCTGCTCCACCAGGGACCCCCGCAGACCCACCAGCGTTTCTGGGCCTGTCCCCTGATCGCTCGTCTGCACGGCTATGAGTTGCCCCGCCAGCGCATCCACCGCCGGCACACCCGGTTGCGGGATAAGGTTGAGGTCAACCACTTGGGTTTCGGGATTGCTCGACCCGCGCAGCAAAACCGTGGTGGTGGTGTCCGGTAGGGCAATGCTCAGTGAGGCGCGGCTGCCAGTGGGGGCGCTTTCAAGCCACAGGGCCACCCAGCCCACCTCTCCGGTGACGAAGGGCAATACGCCATCCAGGCGGATCACCACCGGCAGGCCGTCCTGCCCAAGACCAGCAGGCAGGCCCTCCTGCCCAAGACCAGCAGGCAGGCCCTCCTGCCCAGGGCCAACAGACTGGCCCTCAGGGTCGGGTGACGTTGTTGACCGGGGCGTCACTGCCAGCGGCACCGCAGGTGGAGAAGCAGCCTGCCGTGGGGGGGCGACAGACTCCGGGGGTGCGGGCTCCGTTGGGGAGGCCGTTGGGGAGGCCGCTGGCGATACCGATGTCACGGAGGGGGGCGAGTTGGTCTCAGCAACGGCGCCGGCCGCACCAAGGCCAAGGGCGACCAGTCCTGCCAAAACGCCCGTGCGCACGCAGCCTCCCATTGTGCCGTAGCCCCGCGCGATCAGCGCGGAGGCTTCTCAGCCCGGTCGAAGGCCAGCTTCAGGGTTCGATGGCCCAGGAACAGGCCCAGCGCCACCAGGCCCCATGCCACCCACAATCCCACCGGGCCAGGCACCCGATCCGCCACCATCATAAGGCCGACGATTGTCGCAGCCAGCGCAGCAAGGCCCATCAGCGTGAACCCAACCTCCCCGTTGACAGTCGGGATGGTCACGAGACGGCGCAATTTGCCTTCAAAGGCCAGATGCAACCGCGTGATCGCCACCAGGACTCCGCCCACCAGCAGGGGATAGCCGAGGTAGGCGCCGCCCACCGACTCCCCATGGGCGATCAGCAGGGCGCCCACAAGCGCCCCCAGCCCGCACACAAAAAAGCTGATATAGGCGATGGTCCAGGTGTCGAGACCGGATTTTTCACTCTGAGGCTGGCCCTGACCGTGCGGCGTGTTCACCTGCTCTCTCCCCCAGTTGACGGATGGTGTGTTTATGCAGCCGCGCTGGCCAAGTCTGCGTCCAGGGCAGCCAGGACCGCGGAACCCATTTCGGCGGTGCTAACCACCGCCTCCCCAGGGGCCGCGATGTCGCCCGTCCGCACGCCGCTTTCCAGCACCTGTGCCACGGCCCGCTCCAGCCGGTCCGCCTCCGTGCCTTGATGCATGGAGTAGCGCAGCAGCATGGCAAAGCTGAGGATTGTGGCCAGCGGATTTGCTTTGCCTTCCCCGGCGATGTCGGGGGCTGAGCCATGCACCGGTTCATACATGGCGGCGCGCTTGCCCGTGACCGGATCAGTGGCCCCCAAGCTGGCGGAGGGCAGCATCCCCAACGACCCGGTGGCCATGGCCGCCATGTCGCTGAGCATGTCGCCGAACAGGTTGTCGGTCAGGATGACATCGAATTGCTTGGGTCGGCGCACCAGTTGCATGCCGCAATTGTCCGCCAGCATGTGGGACAGGTCCACATCTTGATAGGCGTCCTGGTGGACCTTGGTCACGACTTGGCGCCACAGGCGCCCAGCCTCCATCACATTGGCCTTTTCCACACTGCACACCCGACCGTTGCGCGCCTTGGCCAAATCGAACGCCACCTCGGCAATCCGGCGGATTTCGTTGGTGGTGTAGGTGTGGGTGTTGACACCGCGTTGCTGGCCATCCGGCAGATCCTCGATACCCCGTGGTTCGCCAAAATAGACACCGCCGGTCAACTCGCGCACGATCAGGATGTCCAGCCCTTCCACGACTTCGCGCTTGAGGCTGGACGCCTCCGCCAGCGCTGGGAAGACCATGGCAGGCCGCAGATTGGCGAACAGTTCCAGTTCCTTACGCAGAGCCAGCAGGGCTGCTTCCGGCCGCACATCGAAGGGCAGGTCGTCATATTGCGGGCCACCAACAGCGCCCAGCATCACCGCATCGGCGGCCTTGGCCTTGGCCAGCACCTCGTCGGTCAAGGGCACGCCCACCGCATCATAGCTGCATCCGCCGGCCAGCGCCTGTGTGACCTCGAAACTGAGCCCGCGCCGATCGCGCAGCCAATCAATGATGCGCTCCACCTCGGCCATGACCTCGGGGCCGATGCCATCGCCGGCAAGGATCAGGACTTTGAACGGCTGACTCACTGGGCTTGCTCCCCGGTCTGAAGGCGCTTCGCGCTGTCACCCCAAAGCCAGGGCTGGCTGGCCCGCAGGCTTTCGCGGTGAGCGTTGATGTGGTCTTCCTGCTGCAAGGTCAGGCCGATGTCATCCAGGCCGTTGAGCAGGCAATGCTTGCGGAACGCATCCACGGTGAAGGCAATCTGCTCCCCATTGGCGCGGGTGATGGTCTGGCTCTCCAGGTCGACGCTCAGACGGCAACTGTTGCCGTGGGCTGCATCCTCCATCAACTGATCGATGACCTCCTGCGGCAAGGTGATCGGCAGTATGCCGTTCTTGAAGCAGTTGTTGTGGAAGATGTCAGCGAAGCTGGGTGCAATCACGCACCGGATGCCAAAGTCCAACAAAGCCCAAGGCGCGTGCTCGCGGGAGCTTCCACAGCCGAAATTATCACCGGCGACCAGGATTTCTGCCTGACGATAGGGGTCTTGATTGAGAACGAAGTCCGCCACTTCCGCGCCATCGGGGGTGTAGCGCATCTCATCAAACAGATTGACCCCCAACCCGGTCCGCTTGACCGTCTTCAGGAACTGCTTGGGAATAATCATGTCGGTGTCGACATTGATGATCGGCAGCGGGGCTGCAACACCGGTGATCTGGGTGAATTTTTGCATGGGGCGGACGATTTGCTCAGGGACAGGACCCCGCCCTGTGGATCGGGGTCGGCAGACAACAGTCCCCGTCTTTAGCCTCCCCTGACCACGGGGTCAAAGGCGATCACGATCAGATCATGCCGCAGGCTTGCCCCGGAGCGTCGCGGGGCCGGAACCGCACTGCCCCTGTCCCCGCCCATGGCTGAAGGAACGACGCTCTCAAGGGCCAGAGACAAACTCCACACGGATCTGACCGTTCCCAGCGCTGGCGCCTCCGCGGGTGTGGGTCACGCTGGAAAAAATGCCACTGTCGGCATAGTTCGAGCCTCCCCCACCACCAGAGTTATTGCCACCGCCTGCGCCGCCATACCAGCCACCGCCACCGCCACCGCCGTCGTTACGCTGCCCACGGCCCCCTGCCCCGAAAGAACCGGATTCGCCATCCTGATCGCCTGAGCAATCCGGTGCTTGGCCCCCAGCGCTCTGCCCGCCGCCGGGACCAGCACCACCCGTGCCACCCACTTGCAGGCTGCAACCATTGTGTCGACCAGTCTCTCCGGTCAAACCGCCCCCTCGGCCACCTAGATGCTGAGTGCTGCTGGGATCGCCGCCTTCGGCGGCGCTCCCTGCGCCGCCCCCGGCCACGAGAACACGGTCATTCAGCCCCGTTCCTCCCACCCGCACATCACTGGCGCCTCCGCCCGAGGCATGCCCGCAGTTGCTGCAATTATTGGTTGGATAGCCTGTGCCGCCGCCGCCATTGAAGCCGCCGGTGGGGTAGTAACTGAAGCCAGAGGGAAAGTTGGACTGACTGGCCTGCCCCTGCTGGCCGACCACCAGGATGATTTCTTCACCTGCCGTGAAGGAGGCGGTCGCCACAACACGGCCACCCTGGGCGATGGATCCGCTCTGAAAAGCCCCGCCGCTGGCCCCATCTACGGTGAAGCGATACGATCCTGTCCGCGGGATGGTGAACCGCTGAAACCCGTCTGGGCTAACGCTGAAATTGGCGCCATCATCATCCCAGGTGGTGTTGTAGGCACTGCGGCACTGGGCCTGGGTTGGGGGCGTCGGGCCTGCCCCCACACCGCAGCTCGTGAAGGTGTGGCTGGTGAACTCGAACAGATTATCTGTCGGTCGTGGCTGCGTGTCTTCCTGCCCTCCATCATTGTCGATGGCGCTGGTCAGGGTGCTGGAGGTGGTGCCGAACAGGATGTCGATGCTGTCCCCGATGCGGGTCACGGCCGCCAGGGCCGCAATCCCCACCAGCCCCACCACAAGGCCATAGGTCAGCGCCGTGGCGCCGCGATCTTGGGTCTTGTTCTTCCCCATCATTATCCAATCCCTTCCTGCCCCAGGATCATGGTCCTGGGTCAATGCTGTCAAAGCTTTGTAATAAGCACGGAACCAGGCCCGCTGTTGTAACCGTCTTCGCTGGTGTCGCTGCCCGCATTGAAGCTGCCGCCGCCGCCGCCGGTTTCATTGAGGCTTTGGGTCTGATTGTTACCGCCGCCGCCGCCGCCGGAGTAACCACCCGCCCCCGCCGATCCGCCCCAGCAGTCGCCATGGCCGCCGCCACCGCCACCGAAACCGCCGATGCTATTGGCATCGGACGTGTTGCCGCCTTCGCCACCGCTGACGAAGGACCGGCCATAGAAGCCGGCCCAGCACCCCTCAGCACCATTTGTGAGCAATCCACCGCCGCCAGCCTGCACGCCGTAAGGGGAGCATATGCCGAGCGAGGATCCCCCCGCCCCATTGCTCCCGCCGCTGCCATAGGAGGAGCCGCCACCGGATGTGCCGTATTGCCCGTTCTTTCCGGCCTGATTGTAGCTTGCGCCGCTGCCACCACCGGCGATGATAAGGGGGTCATTGCTGCTGGTGGTGACAAAGCTGCCGCCGCCGCTGCCGGCATCGCATCGCTCACCCGTGTTGTCGCGCCCCGCCTGACCCACCAGGATCTTCAACTGGTCGCCCTGGGTCAGGGTGAAGGTGCCAGAAACGATGGCGCCTCTGCCGTAGGTATAGGTGCTGTTGGCCCCCCCACGGGCACCGGCTGCGCGGATGCGATAGGAGCCTGTTGCCGGCACCGTCCACAGTTGGATGCCGGAACTGACGCTGAAATGGGCAGCGTCCTCGTCCCAGTTGCCCTCAGCGGCGGTGTTGTAGGCACTGCGACAGGAGGATTACGCGGGACCTGTGCGGCCCGTTGCCCCGCAAGACGTGAACTGATGGCTGGTGAACGCGAACAGGGGGGTGGGGGTTGCGGTCGGTGTCGCCGTGGCTTCCGCCTTATCCAAGGACCCGGTCAGGGTGCTGGACGTAGTCCCAAACAGGCTGTCGATGCTGTCCCCAATCCGGGTGACAGCCGCCAGCGAACCAATCCCCACCAGCCCCACCACAAGGCCATAGGTCAGCGCCGTGGCGCCGCGGTTCTGTCTTTGTGATTTGCTCAAGTGACGACCCCCCTGAGACTGGTCCCCTAATGCCCACCGGCACCCGTGAACCAATAATGCAGCCGGGGAGTTTTGGCCAGTCCTTAACGCTGCCGGGGCTCTGCGCTGCCGGTGCCTTCAGCAGCCCGTGGTCTGCACACCTAACCCCCCGCGAGCCACGCTGGAGCGGGGGAAGGTGCTCTCAGGCGGAGGCCTGTCTTTCCGCACTGCGCATCAGGGCCGCGATGCCGGGCAGCGTGCGGCCTTCCAGCCACTCCAGGAACGCCCCGCCCGCCGCAGAGACATAGGTGAATTGATGCTCCACCCCTGCCCGGGCCAGCGCCGCAACGGTGTCGCCACCGCCACCAACGCTGACGAGACCATGGCTGCGGGTGTTCTGGGCCACCATCTGGGCGGCCTTGACGGTTCCGGTGTCAAAAGGCTCCACCTCGAACGCGCCCAAGGGACCATTCCACAGCACCGTGCCCGCACGGGCCAACACCTGCTCAATGGCGGCCAGGGTTTCAGGCCCGATATCCAAGGCCATCTTGTTGGCCGGCACGTCCCCCGCGGCCACGGTCTGGCATTCCACCCCCGCCGCCAAGCCGCCCGCCACCACCAAGTCGGTGGGCAGCAGGATCTCACAGCCGCTGTTTCGGGCCGCTGCCTCAATCGCACGGGCCGTTTCCACCAAATCCGGTTCACACAGGGAGCGGCCAACCTCCTTCCCGCGCGACAGCAGGAAGGTGTTGGCCATGCCGCCACCGAGGATCAGCGTATCCACATGCCCCACAAGGTTTTCCAGGATGTGTATCTTGGTGGAGACCTTGGCGCCCCCCACCACCGCCACCGAAGGGCGGCGCGGCTGATCCAGCGCCTTGTGCAGGGCGCGGAGTTCTGCCTGCATCATGCGCCCGGCATAGCTCGGCAGCAGATGGGCAATGGCCTCCGTGGAGGCGTGGGCACGGTGGGCGCAACTGAACGCGTCGTCCACATAGATGTCGCCCAGACTGGCCAGGTGGGCAGCGAAGTCCGGGTCGTTCTGCTCCTCACGGGGATCAAAGCGCAGGTTTTCCAGCAATGCGACGTCGCCTGGCTTCAACGCCTCCACATCGTCGCGGGTCACATCCAACTCAAAGAAGCGCACCGGCCGGCTCAGACTGGCTTCCAAGTCATCCAGCACATGGCGCAGGCTCATGGCTGGAACCGGTCGGCCCTTTGGTCGACCAAGGTGGCTCATGATGAGCACCCTTGCCCCTTGCCCTGCCAAGTCCACAACGGTGGGCACAAAGCGACTGATGCGGGTGCAGTCGGTGACCAAGCCATCGCTCAGCGGCACGTTCAAATCCGCCCGGATCACCACGATCCTGCCCATCACGTCACGCAGGGAATCCAGGGTCAAAAACGCGGTCATCGCAAGGCATCCAGGGCAAAGACAGGGGGAGGGGGAGGGGCAAGCGGAGGGGGAGGCGGAGGAAAGGATTGCGAGAGGGGGCCTAGGAAAACCCCATCAGCGCAGGCTCTTAAAGTCCTCAGTGGCCTCGATCAAGGCCGCCATCATGGCGGGCTCCAGCGACGAATGGCCCGCATCCGGCAGGATCTTCAGGGATGACCCGGGCCAAGCCTGATGCAGCGCCCAGGCGGTCTCTGCCGGGCAAACCGCGTCATACCGCCCATGCACCAGCCGCGCCGGCTTGCCCTCCAGCAGGCGCGCGCCCTTCAGCAACCGGTCATCAGGATCGAACAGATGATGCAGGAAGTAATGGGCTTCGATCAGGGCCATGGCCCATTGCGCGTCATGATTGGCGGGCCCTGCGGGATTGATCACGGGCTGAAAGCAACTGCAGGCGCTTTCATATCGGACCCACTCCGCCCCGGCGCGCTGCGCCGCCGCCCGGTCCTCTCCGGTCAGGGCAGCGTAATAGGCCGGCAGCAACCCCTGGCTGTCCCGGGTGGGGAACAGGCTCGCAAAGCGGGCCTTCGCCTCGGGGAATAACCGCCCCATCCCGTCAAAGAACCAAGCCACCTCCCGCCGGCGCATCAAAAAGATGCCCCGCAGAATGAAGCCCAGGCAGCGCAGGGGGTGCGCCTGACCATAGAGCAGAGCCAACGTCGACCCCCAGGAGCCCCCGAACAGCACCCAGCGGTCAATCTTCAGCACCTCGCGCAGGCGCTCCATGTCGGCCACCAGCGTGTCCGGCGCATTGGCCTCCAGCAACCCCAAGGGCGTGGAGCGGCCGCAGCCCCGTTGATCGAACTGGATGATCCGGTACACGCTGGGGTCAAAGAACTGTCGCTGGATGGGCACCGATCCCCCGCCGGGCCCACCGTGCAGAATGACCACCGGCAAGCCGTCCACGCGACCGCTTTGTTGCCAGAAGATACGATGGCCCTCATGGGGTGGCAGCCAGCCACTGGCAAAGGGTGTGGCCGGCGGATAAAGGCGGGGCTTGGACATAAAGGCAGCAAACGCTCGGATCTTTAGGGTCTTCATCAAAATGAAGCTGATGGCACAGTCAAAGGCAACACCGGACAAGCGCCAGGCGCTGTCCAGTCAAGCGCGGACCATAGGCGCCGGGGCTGCTGGCGGCAAGCACCCGCC
>CAZCBM010000076.1:0-13063 GCA_964496805.1 uncultured Rhodospirillales bacterium
CCCCACCGCCTGCGCCGCCACCCGCGACCCCTGGTGTCGCGGCGGCCGCGTCCGTCCCACCGCCGCCCGTATCCGCCGCTCCACCGCCCGGGGCAGGGTTTGCCCCCGCCGCGATGGGCAGGGCTGCGCCCACCAGTGGCTTCGGGAACAGCCAGGCCCAGGTTCTGGTGCAGCCCGGGGATACCCAATGGATTGATGTGGGGACCGGGCCGGTGGATATCCGCCTGACCTGGACCGAGGGGGAGGCACACCAGCGCAATCTGGCCGACCGATTGGTGGGCCGCGATAGCATGGTGGGTATCGACCTGGATTTGGGCGCCTTTGTTGAGTTGGCCAACGGGCTGAAGGGGGTTGTCCAGCCCCTGGGGCAAGCCTTCGGCGCCTATGATCAGGTGCCCTTCATCCAGGTCGCCCAAACGGCCGACCGGGGCAATCAGGGCGGCGAGGCCCTGCGCCTGAACGGCAGCCAGTTGGCACAGTTCCGCCGGCTGGTGATCTTCGCCTGTGTGCCTCAGGGGCACCCGGATTGGGTCAGCGCCCAAGCGTCCTGCCTCATTGCCAGTGGCCCTCAGGGCCTCCAGATTGCCCTGGACAATGCCCAGAACCGCCATCCTCTGTGTGTCATTGCCACCGCTGAGCCGGACGGACAGCGCTTGCGCGTGACCAAGGCGACAAGTTACCACGCCAGCCATGTGGACGCCGACCGTGCCTATGGGGTCGGGCTGCAATGGCAATAGTTTCGTCCTCTTCCCCCTCCCCCGTACCGGATCTGAAGGAGTTACCGTCATGCTCAACTGGTTGAAAGAAAAGAAAGCCCAGCTGAAGGATGAAGTCGCCCGTTTCAAGAACAAAGACTTCATGGAAGCCACCGTGGCCGCCTGTGCCTTGGTCTCCGCCGCTGATGGGTCCATCAGCTCCGAAGAAAAGCAGAAGATGATGGGCTTCATTCAGCACTCTGACGCGCTGAGCGTGTTCAAGGCTGAGGACGTGATCGCCAGCTTCAACAAGATCGTTGGCAAGTTCGAGTTCGACATGGAGATCGGCAAGGCCGAGGCGTTCACCTACATCGGCAAAGTCCGCAAGAACGCGGATCAAGCCCGCCTGCTGGTCCGTGTATGCTGCGCCATCGGTGCCGCGGACGGCGAGTTCGATGCCAGTGAGGTGGCCATGGTGAAGACCATCGCCCGCGACTTGGGCCTGGATCCGGCCGAGTTCGACCTGGACTGATCTGATCCCAACACAATGACCGGCGCGGTTGCGCCGGTCCGTGGCCGGCCGTCGCCGGCCACGCCCCACTGCTCCTTTTTCTCTTCCCCCTGACCCAGGATCCCCGAGAATGACCGACTATATGTTGCTGGTCACGGCCTTCGGCGCCATGGCTTTTGGCATCTTTCTGCTGATCAAGGGCGGGGATTACGCCGTGGACGGCGCTGTGTATGTGGCCGAGCGCGCTGGGCTGCCGAAGCTGTTCATCGGTGCCACCATTCTGGCCTTCGGCACATCGGTGCCGGAGCTGTTCACCAGCGTGAACGCCAACCTCCAGGGGTTGCCGGGGATTTCCATCGGCAACATTCTGGGCTCCAACATCGCCAATATCCTGTTCATCCTGGGGATCACCGCCGTGGTGGCCCCCGTGGTGGCGAACCCCAAGGAACTCAAGCGCGATCTGATCATCATGATGGCCGCCACCGTGCTGTTGGTGGGCCTGCTGCTGACAGGGCGCATTGAGAACTGGATGGGCGGGATCATGTTCGGTCTGATCGTCGCGTATGTGGTCTATCAGTATGTCTTCGCAGGCGGCGAGGGGATCGAGGAGCCGGAAGAGGTCGAGGGCATCGACAATAATCTCCAGGCGGGGGGCTACTTGCTGCTGGGCTTGGTTTTGTTGGCCTTGGGCTCCGAGGTGTTGGTCCAGGGGGCGCAGGTCGCGGGCAGCATCCTGGGCGTGCCAGAGGCTGTGATCGGCCTGACCGTGATCGCCTTCGGAACCTCCCTTCCGGAACTGTCCACCTGTCTCGCCGCTGCCCGCAAGGGGGAAACCAACCTGCTGGTGGGCAACATCATTGGGTCCAACCTGTTCAATATCCTCTCGATCGTCGGCCTGACGGCATTGATCAAGGCAATCGAGATTGCCCCCACGGTACCGCCGGAGGCGCCGGAGTATGCAGCCCAACTGGCCCGTGAAGCCAAGCTGACCGGCTTTGAGATGTGGTTCATGTTGGGGATCTCGGCGGCGCTGGCGGCGTTGTTGATGACCGTTGGCAAGATCAATCGCCTGCTGGGGGCAGCCATGTTCGCTGGCTACCTAGCGTTCGTGGCTTGGCAGTACCACTCCGTGGTGGTGAGCCCCGCGGCGGCCGAAACGGTCCAGTCTTCCCAGGCTGGTGACGCCGATGGCGCCGACGTCCGGCCTTCTCCGGAGGCTGGCGAGGATGAGCCGGATCCCACGCCAACCGCTGATTAACCCTGACCCCATACCCAAGGGGGCAGCCGGGATTGGCCCGGCTGCGGCCCCACCCCGCCCGACCGACGCCCTGAAACACAAACTGCCCTGACCCCTAAACGGAGGAGACCCCCATGCCTGTGAACCTGTCCAAAGGCGGCAATGTCAGCCTGACCAAGGAGGCCCCTGGCCTGAAGAAGATCCTGGTGGGTCTGGGTTGGGATGCCCGCGCCACCGATGGTGCCGAGTTCGATCTGGACACCAGCGTGTTCATGCTGACCGAAGGGGACAAGGTCCGTAAGAACGAGGATTTCATCTTCTACAACAACCTGAAATCCACCGACGGCAGCGTGGAGCATCTGGGCGACAACCGCACGGGTGAGGGCGACGGAGACGACGAGCAGGTCACCGTTGGCCTGGATATGGTGACCCCGGATATCCAGAAGCTGGCGTTCGCGGTGACCATCCATGAAGCGGCGGAGCGCCGTCAGAACTTCGGCATGGTCTCCAACGCCTACATGCGTGTGGTGAACGCCGACACCAATGTGGAAATCGCCCGCTACGACCTGTCCGAGGATGCCGCCACGGAGGCCGCCATGGTCTTCGGGGAGATCTACCGCCACAATGGCGAATGGAAGTTCCGCGCCGTCGGGCAGGGCTTCAATGGTGGCCTGGGCGATCTCGCCGGCCACTACGGCATCAGCTGATCCGTCCGGCAAGCCCCCCGTGCTTGCCCCCCTACCGCGAACGACAAACCAAACCAAGGAGAGAGACCATGGCCGTATCCCTGTCCAAAGGCGGCAATGTCAGCCTGACCAAGGAGGCCGCCCCTGGCCTGAAGAAGATCCTGGTGGGTCTGGGCTGGGACAGCCGCGCCACCGACGGTGCCGAGTTCGACCTGGACGCCAGCGTGTTCATGCTGGCCGCCGGCGACAAGGTCCGCAGCGACCAGGACTTCATCTTCTACAACAACCTGAAGTCCACCGATGGCAGTGTTGAGCACCTGGGCGACCACCGCACGGGTGAAGGCGAAGGCGATAATGAGCAGGTGGTTGTCAGCCTGCATATGGTCGCCCCTGATGTGTCCAAGCTGGCGTTCGCCGTGACCATCCATGAGGCGGACCAGCGCCGTCAAAACTTCGGTATGGTGGCCAACGCTTTCATGCGCGTGGTCAACGCCGACACCAACGTCGAACTCGCCCGCTATGACCTTTCCGAAGATGCCTCCACCGAGGCGGCGATGATCTTCGGCGAGATCTACCGCCACAACAATGAGTGGAAGTTCCGCGCCGTGGGTCAGGGCTTCAACGGCGGCTTGGGCCCGCTGGCCAGCAATTTTGGTGTCAACATCGGCTAAAGCGCATCGCATCGAGAGAGTGTCCGCACCAGTCCCCCGTTCCAACCTGGCCGCCCCGCCCGGCCACCTGATGGTTCGATACTGGCGTTGGACAGGATCTGAAGCCGACAAGGATGATGGCGCCTGAGCCTCGTGCGTTACCGGGCAGGCCCCTTGATGGGCCTGCCCGTTTTTTTGTGCCGAATCGTCGAAGGGAGGCAAAGGCGAGCGCGGTGGGGCCTCAGCGCAGCTCCACCACCAATTCAACGCGGCGGTTCCGCGCCCGGTTCTCCGGCGTGGTGTTGGGCACCAGGGGTTGATGCTCGGCCATGCCCTGGCTGGCCACGCGGGAGGGGTCAAAGTCCGCCTCCCGGACCAGGAACTCCGCCACCGATACCGCCCGGGCCGTGGACAGGTCCCAGTTGGATCGGAAACGGTCGGTGGAGATGGGGATATCGTCGGAATGGCCGGTGACAATGATGTTGGTCCGGGTGGGCCGCAGTTCCTGCGCCACCAACTGCAATAGCGGCACGAAGCGGCGGTCCAGGTCCACCCCCCCCGCGGCGAAGGAAATCACCTCCGGAAAGCGGATATGCAGGCGATCGCCGATGCGCTCCACCTCATAGGCCTGGGGCGGCACATTGCTGTCGGCCAGCACTTTCTTGACCCCGTCTTCCAACTGCTCACGGGCGTATTCCCGCCGCATCTCCTCCAGGGCTTGCTCGTCCATGCACTGGCCGGTGACGGCGTCCAGGATGCAGTCCTCGGCCGGCTCCCCCTCCGGTGCCACCTGGTCTGAAGGGTGCAGTTGGACCGGCGGGGCAATCATCCGCACATGCCGGTGATGCTCCATCACCGGCGATCCATCCAGTTCGATCACGCCGGCCAGACGCAATTGCCGCTGCAGGCCAAAGGCCTCCTTAAAGTCGCCCACCATCTGATAATATTTCTTCTGATCGATGACGCTGAAGCTCAGGATCAGCAAGAAGAAGCACAGCATCAGGCTCATTAGATCAGCGAAGGTCCCCATCCACAGGGGCGCGCCGGGTTTGCAGTCGCAACCGCCCTCTTCATCTTCATCACTCATGACGCTGGGCCTCCCCGTTTAGGCCGGTGCCGGCTCAGCATTGCGCATCTTCTCCGGGATATAGGCCTGCAACAGTTCCCGCAGCACGTCCGGGTTCTGGTTGGCCTGAATCTGAGAGACGCATTCAATGACCATATTGCTGGTGACCTTATTGATCTCCAGGTTTGCCTTGAGTTTGTCCGCCAGGGGCAACGCCACCATGTTGGCGATCATGGCGCCATAGAGGGTGGTGAGCATGGCGACCGCCATGGCGGGGCCGATGGAGGCTGGATCGCCCATGTTGGAGAGCATCTGAACCAGACCCACCAGCGTCCCGATCATCCCGAAGGCCGGTGCGGCGTCCCCCATGGCGCTGAAGATGCGGGCGCCCTCGTCAATACGGCTCAGTTGCATGTCCCGCTCGCGCTTGAGTGCGCCGTTGACCATGGGGGCCTCGTGGCCGTCCACATGCAACATGATCCCCTGTTTCAGGAACGGGTCGCTGATCTCCGCCGATTCCAGCGCGATGGGGCCGCCGGTCCGGGCCTTGCGGGCCAGGTCAACGGCCTCCTCCAGCAGTTGGACGGGGTTCTTCGATTTGCCCTTGAAGCTCTCTCCGATCCCGGTTTTGAAGGCGGTGAAGACGCTGGACATCTTGAACCGCATCAGGGTCACCGCGATGGTGCCGCCGATGACGATCAGCATTGATGGGATGTCCACAAAGCCGGCCGGGTTGCCGCCCATAACAATGGCAGCAAGGACGATGGCAAAGGCCAGCACCATTCCGATCAGGGTTGCAATATCCATGGGTGTCCGTGCCCTTCGGGTCTCAAGCAGGTCGAGGACGCAGGGGGTCCCCGATCGGCTTTGAAGGCTGCGCTGACCCCCTTAAGAAAGGCTTTGGGACAGGTTTAATGCCGGGCATCTGCCGTGGCAGGGGAGCGGGGCACCACGGGTCTTGTTGGAACGGGACAGCCGGGATACCAGTCTACCCCTTAAAGGCCTGCCCCCCTCCCCCCCCGCTTTGTTTTGCGAAGGATGCCCGTCATGACCCACAGCCTGATCCTTGAGCGGATGCAAGCGCACGGCATTACGCTGCCGCCCCCGGCCCCGGCCGTGGGCGCCTATGTGCCGTTTGTGATCTCCGGCAATCAGCTGTTTATCTCAGGGCAGCTTCCCCTGCGCGATGGCAAGCCTAGCTATATCGGCAAGGTCGGGCAGGAACTGACCGTGGAGGACGGGTACAATGCCGCCCGCCTGTGTGCGCTGAACATTCTGGCTCAGGCGAGCTTCGCCCTGGATGATGACCTGGGGCGCGTGCTGCGGGTGGTGAAGCTGGGCGGGTTCGTCAATGCCACCCCCACCTTGGGTCAGGAGCCGGCGGTGATCAATGGCGCCTCCGAACTCATGGTCCAGATGTTCGAGGAACGGGGTCGTCATGCCCGGTTCGCCGTCGGTGTCCAGTCCCTGCCCTTTCGCGTGAGCGTTGAGGTGGAGGCCCTGTTTGAGATCGACATTTAGACCGGCGGTCCCTTCCAAGGCTGCCGACACAGAATCGCTGACCATCAAGGCGCTCACCGGAGTCGGTGGCGTATCGGCAGCCGATTGGAACCGCTGTGCCGGATCCGTGAATCCGTTCGTGCGCCAGGAGTTCCTGGCGGCCCTGGAGGACAGCGGGTCGGCCAGCGCAGAAAGTGGATGGCTGCCGCGGCATCTGATCTGCACGGATGCCAGTGATCGCCTGTTGGGGGCGCTGCCCCTGTACCTCAAGGGGCATAGCTGGGGCGAATACGTGTTCGACCATGGCTGGGCCCGGGCGTGGGAGCAGGCCGGCGGCAGCTACTACCCCAAGGTGCAGGGGTCCATCCCGTTCACCCCTGCCACCGGGCCGCGCCTGTTGATCGACCCGGCGGCCGATCGGCCCACTGTCGCCGCCGCCCTGATCCAAGGGGTGGAGGCCCTTACCGCCCAACATGGCTTCAGCTCTGCCCACATCACGTTCCTGCCGGAGGATGATTTGCCGGCCTTCCGTGCGGCGGGATGGCTGGTGCGGGAGGGCGTGCAGTATCATTGGCACAACCAAGGCTACCGCGATTTCGATGATTTTTTGGAGGCCCTGTCCAGCCGCAAGCGCAAGAACATCCGCAAGGAGCGCGCGCGGGTGGCTGACGCGGGGCTGACGCTGGAGGGGTTGACGGGGGCAGACCTGACGCCTGCGGTCTGGGACCGATTCTATGATTTCTATCTGGATACGGTGGATAAGCGCTGGGGCTCCGCCTACCTGCACCGCAGCTTCTTTGAGCGCTTGGACGGCCTGCGGGATCAGGTTTTGCTGGTGGTGGCGCGGGATGGCGGCGGCGACACCATTGCCGGGGCGCTGAACTTCATCGGTCAGGACACCCTGTTCGGGCGGAATTGGGGCTGTCTGGCGGATTATCGGATGCTGCATTTTGAGGCTTGCTACTATCAGGCCATCGACTTTGCGATCCGCCAGGGCCTGCAACGGGTGGAGGCCGGCGCCCAGGGTCAGCACAAGATCGCCCGCGGCTACCTGCCCACGCGCATCTATAGTGTCCATCACATCCCCCACGAGGGGTTCCGCACGGCGGTGGCCCGTTTCCTGGATCAGGAGACCCGCGCCATGGCCGAAGAGATTGAGGCCCTGATGACCGAAAGCCCCTATCGACATCAGGGATGAGGGCAGGGCGCGGGGCGTTGGATACCCCTGGCAACACCTCCGGCATGGGACGCCACGTCTTTCATGCTATATGCCAGGGGAAGGACCCCCTGTTGGACGACGCTGCCCCATGCCCACCCCGGTCATTGAAGACAAAATCCGCCTGCGCGCGGAGTTGAAGGCCCGCCGCAACGGTTTTGCCGTGGCGTATCGCGACCATGCCCAGGCGGAGATTGGCCGACGGTTGATGGCCCTGATCTATGACAGCCCCGCCATCAAGACCGTGGCCACCTTTTGGCCTGTGGGCAGCGAGGTGGATCTAACCGCCACCATGGCCACCCTGCGGGAGGATGGGTACAAGGTGGCGCTGCCACGGGTGCGGGACATGGATCAACCCATGGAGTTCCGCCTGTGGGACGGGACGCCGCCCACGGAGGCCAGCGTTGGGGCCGTGTTGCAGCCAGGGGCCGAGGCGCGCATGGCCAGCCCCGACCTGATCCTGGTGCCACTGCTGGGCTTCGATCGACTTGGCAACCGCTTGGGCTACGGCAAAGGGTTCTATGACCGCACCCTGCGGGAGATGCGCATCATCAAGCCCGTGATCACCGTGGGAATCGCTTTTGCCGAACAGGAAGTGCCGCGCATCCCCACCGAAAAGCATGATCAGCGCCTGGACTGGATCCTGACCGACCGCGGCGCCATCCATACCACCCGCACCTTCGGATAGACCCGATGCGTTTGTTGTTTCTGGGAGACATTGTGGGCCGCAGCGGCCGGGATGCGGTGAACGCAGCGGTGCCGGGCTTGCGGCAGGAGTTGGGCCTGGATGCCGTGGTGGTGAATGGGGAGAATGCGGCCCATGGTTTTGGCATCACACCCGGCCAATGCGAGGAGTTGTTCGGCAATGGCGTGGACTGCCTGACCACCGGCAACCACGTCTGGGACCAGAAGGACTTGGTGCCCTATGCCGCGACGGAGCCGCGACTGCTGCGGCCGCTGAATTTTGTGGCGGGGACGGCGGGGCATGGGGTGACCCTGCTGCAGACGGCCAGCGGAAAGCGCCTGATGGTGGTCAATGTCATCCTGCGGCTGTTCATGGAACTCAGCAACGATCCCTTTGCAGCCCTGGACCGCGTCCTGGAGAGCCGCCGCCTGGGGCGGGATGTGGATGCCATCCTGGTGGACATGCATGGCGAGGCCACCTCGGAGAAAAACATCCTTGGCCATCATCTGGATGGCCGGGTGAGCGTGGTGGTGGGGACCCACACCCATATCCCCACCGCCGACGCCCGGGTCCTGCCGGGCGGGACGGCCTATCAAACCGATGCCGGAATGTGCGGCGCCTATGACAGCGTGATCGGCATGGACAAGGCCAAAGCTGTGGACAAGTTCCTGAAACGGGTGCCGACGGAACGGCTGAGCCCGGCCAGTGGAGAGGCCACGCTGTGTGGCTTGCTGGTGGATCTGGATCCGGCCACCGGGCTCGCGGTGCGGGCGGAGGCCTTTCGGCGCGGTGGGGTCCTGGCCCCCGCCGGGCCGCTGGTGTCCGCCGAGGTGAGGCAGTAGGGTGCGCCCCGCTCTGTCGCCCCAGCCGCCCCCCGTTCACCCTGTCTGCGCCTGGCCTTGATGACTGATCCTACCGCTTCCCCGGTGTTGAACCGCCAGCGCTATGCCGACGCCAGTGCCGCAGCCCTGGCCCGCCGGGATGTGCCGGCGGGCCATATTCCAGGCCATCGCTGGTACCTGATGCGCCCGGCCGGGCTGCCGGTGGACGTCCCGCCGCCCCCCCAGGCGGGGCTGGCGCTGGATGACCCGGCACGCGTGGACGAGGCACGGTATCGCCGGTTGTATGGCGCCATCGGTGGGGAGTGGCTCTGGTATGAGCGACGGACCTGGCCCCCTGAGCGGCTTCAGACCCACTTGGACCGGCCCGATGTGGCAGTGCATGTGCTGCAGGTGGATGGCACGGACGCGGGCATGGCGGAATTGGCCCTGACCCTGCAGGGCCAACCAGAGGTGGCCTATTTTGGGTTGATGCCCGGCTTCACCGGCCAGGGGCTGGGGGCGTGGTTCCTGGCCCAGGCGTTGCGGTTGGCCCAGGAAAAGGCCGCGAAGGAGCCAATCCACATCAATACCTGCACCCATGACAGCCCCGGCGCCCTGATCCTTTATCAGAAGGCCGGGTTCCGCATCGTGCGCGACCAGAGCTTCACCGTCCCCGACCCGCGCCTCACCGGCGTGATGGACCGGGCGTCGGCGTCCCATGTGCCTTTGGCCAGCCCGGATCTGTCAGGCGATGTCGATGGCCGCCCCTGACCTGCCTATGCACGCAGCGCCCAAGGGGGCTGCCGCCCATCCCGGTTTGGGATTCCGTGAGTTTGTGGCGCTGGTTGCGTTTCTGATGAGCCTGACCGCGCTCAGCATCGACATTATGCTTCCGGCCTTGCCGGCTCTGGCCGCTGCGCTGGACGTGGCGGAGGGCAATCAGCGCCAACAGGTGTTCGTGGTGTTTTTGGTGGCCATGGGGGCGGCGCAGATCGTGTATGGGCCGCTCTCGGATCGCTATGGCCGGCGGTTGCCGCTGCTGGCGGGGCTGGTGTTGTTCACCGTCGCCAGCCTGCTGACGGTGTTTGCCGAGAGCTTCACCCAGGTCCTGATCGGTCGGGCGTTGCAGGGGTTGGGGGCCGCGGCGGTGCGGGTCATCCCCATGGGGCTGGTGCGGGATTGTTATGCCGGGCGGGACATGGGTCGGGTGATGAGCCTTGCCATGATGGTGTTCATGGCGGTGCCCATCTGTGCCCCCGCCATCGGCCAGGCGGTGCTGTATCTCGGCCTGTCCTGGCGGGCGGTGTTTGGGGTGCTGCTGGTGGGGGGGGCCTTGATGCTGGCTTGGGTGGTCTGGCGATTGCCGGAGACCCATCCGCCGGAGAAGCGGCGCCCGCTGAACGCGGCGGCACTGTCCGGGGCCTTTCTGGAGGTCATGCGCCATCGGTTGGTGCTGGGCTATATCCTGGGCATGAGCGCCATCTTCGGCACCCTGTTCGCCTTCATCACCTCCGCCAGCCAAGTGTTCACCGAGACGTTCAAGCTGGGTGGGGAGTTCACGCTGCTGTTCGCCCTGGTGGTGCTGGGACTGGTGGTGGCAACATACCTTAACTCGCGGCTCATCCCGCGCATTGGTATGCGTCGCCTCAGCCATGGCGCGCTGGTTGTTTATGTTGCCAATGCCGTGCTGCACCTGATTCTGATCCAGTTGTTCGGCGAGAGCCTGATTCACTTCCTGGTGTTTCAGGCGATCATTGTCACCTGCTTTGGCTTCATGGGGCCCAATTTCAACGCCATCGCCATGGAGCCCATGGGGCATATCGCCGGCATGGCGGCCAGCCTGATCGGCGTGATCACCACGGTGATCGGGGCGCTGCTGGGCTTTCTGGTGGCGCAGAGCTACGATGGCACCACCACGCCGCTGACGGTCGGCTACATCTGTTATGGGGCTGCGGGGCTGATCTTCCTTGCTTGGGCGGAGCGCGGGCGCTTGTTCCAGCCGGCCCCTGGGCGTTAGAGCCTAGGACCCGGAAGTGGCAACGCCACGAAGGGGATCATCCGAGCGACCCGCATGAAGCTAAGGCAGGGGAGCCGATTCCAAATCGGTGTCCCGTGCTGTAGGGCCTATCCCCCCTGCCTTGACCACCCCACGCCCCCACCCGGCCACCCGGATCCGGACTGACGGCAGCAAACGCGGACACGTCGCCATACTGTCGCAGGGGGGGCGCCGCTTGCTTGATTGCCGTGGCAGAACGCCTAGCTTTCGCGGCTAAGGCTTGATCCCAGCCTGCTTTTCGGTCCAGCCATCCCGTGGAGCGGACCTGCCCAAGGGGCCCAAACGGGGAAATGGGAGGGGGTCCGATGAACGCACCATGCTTTCAAGCGGTTGCGTTTGTGGCGTCAGGTCCCAGCCTCGTCAGCCTTGTTGATTTCCGCACCGCAGGCGGCGTTCGACACCCGTTCGCCGAGTCCCACGGTGCTATAGCGTGCGTGCCATGACAGTCATTAGCCCTGCCTCCTCCCTGCCTGCGTCCCCCCCTGACACCAGCCGCGCCCGACCGCGGGCGCTGGCCCTGTGGTTGTTTGGGGTCACGGGCATGATTTTCCTGATGGCGTTGATCGGGGCAATCACCCGCCTGACCGAGAGCGGGCTCAGCATGGTGGAGTGGCGCCCGCTGATCGGGACGCTGCCGCCGATGACGGACGCGGAGTGGCAGCGCGTCTTCGACTTGTATCGGGAGACGCCGGAATATCGCTTGAAGAATGCCGGCATGGGCTTGGAAGCCTTCAAGGAGATATTCTTCTGGGAATGGTTCCACCGACTCTGGGGGCGCCTGATCGGCGTGGCCTACGCGGTGCCCTATGCGGTGTTTCTGGCGCTGCGCGCCATTCCGCGGGGCTGGCACCTGCCGCTGCTGGGCTTGTTCTTGCTGGGGGGCCTGCAGGGCGTGGTGGGCATGTGGATGGTGGAGAGTGGCCTCGTGGATCGTCCGGCGGTCAGCCACTACCGGCTGGCAACCCATCTGGGCATGGCGATGCTGCTGTATGCGCTTTGCCTGGCGGCGGGGGTGAGGGGTGGTTGGCCGTTTGGTCGGTTGGTTGTGGGATGGCTGGCGGTCGGGTTCGGGCGGCCGGCACGCGAGCGTTGCTGGCGGTATAGTGATGGAACATTGATTACGGGATCATTCTTGTCATCCATGCCGTCTCGACGCTGTCGACATGGCAGCAGTATCTCGATCCGTTCAACAACCTGCTGTTTTTCGCCGCGATTCCGATGCTGGCTGCGTGCTGGGCGCTGTTCAGCTTGCGTGAGCTCGATACGCGGTTTACCGTGGACTGAGCAGCCCACGCGCGAGTTTGATGAGGGGTGGGCGCAGGGGTTCATCAAGACCGAGCTGCGGGTGGAATTGAATTACCGGGGCATGGCGGAGGGTTGAGGCAGAATCGAAGTCCGCCGGCCACATGGCACCGACCCCGGTGCGGAACCCCGGCGTCGCCGGACACAAGGGGTGGGCCGGACACAAGGGGTGCGCCGGGATGAGGTGCCCGGAGCGCGCCGGGTTGCGTTTATGCTTTGCGGCAACCGAATCCGACCCATCGCCGGAAACCCGCCCATGATCGTCTGCTGGAAGTCCTTTGCCGGGCTCGCCATGCTGCTGGCCGCTTTGCCCCACCCTGCCCTCGCTGCCGACGACGACAACGATGTCCCGAAGGGTTTCGACGAGGCAATCGCCGGGCTGCAACACCGGCCCGGTTTCATCGACCTGTACGCCGGCGCAGACTCCGGCAAGCTGCTGGCGCTGCTGCCGGCGGCCGATGCCAACGGCACGCTGCTGCGGTTCATCCACGCCATGCGCCTGCGCGGCGGACTGGGCTCCAACCCGATCGGACTGGATCGCGGCTGGGGCACGGCCGGACAGATCGTTCGGCTGCGGCGCATCGGTCCGCGCGTGGTCGCCGAAGTCGAGAATCATCGCTACCGGGCCGAGACCGACG
>CAZCBM010000077.1:0-12986 GCA_964496805.1 uncultured Rhodospirillales bacterium
GCCGGGTGGGGGCGCGGGGCTGGAGTGGACTCTATCTCACCGAAACGGGCTCTAGCGCCGATGCGGGCGCGGCCTCTAGGCGTCGGCGCGCGCCGTTGATATAGACCCATAAGGGACAGAGCCGCCCCTTCCCCAGCGGCCGCAGAGGAAAAGGCACAGGACCGTGAACCTGGGACCGGGACAGATCATCAACAACACCTATCGCATTGTCGAGGATGGCAAACGCGGGGGGTTCGCCACGGTCTTCAAGGCGGTCAGCATCGACGAAGACATTGACGACAATGTCTATGCCCTGAAAGTCCTGCACGAGATGGCGCTGTCAGAGCGCACCGAGGCCCTGTTTCGACGCGAAGCCAAGCGCTTGATCACCCTCAAGCACCCGGCCGTTGTCCGCTGCCACGGTATCCAGCGCGGGCCGGATGAACGGCTGATCCTGATCATGGACTATGTCGAGGGCCCCGCCCTGGGCGACTATGTCCGATCGGCCCCCAACCCGATCCAGCCGTTGACCGATACGGAACTGAAATTGCTCAGCCGCCGATTGCTGGGCGCCCTGGCCGATCTGCACGACATCGGCATTGTCCACCGGGACCTTTCCCCAGACAATTTGCTGCTGCGCGGGGGCCGCGTGGAAGACGCCGTTATCATCGACTTCGGTGTCGCCAAGGACATGAGCGAAAGCCAGACCCTCATCGGGGAGAGTTTTGCCGGCAAACTGCGGTATTCGGCGCCGGAGCAGATGGGCCTATCCGGCGGGTTTGGCGCCATCGGTCCGCGCACCGACCTGTATGCCGCCGCCCTGGTGCTGGCCTATGCTGCCACGGGCAAGCCGCTGCTGAACCAGAATGATTTTGCCAGTGCCATCGCCGCGCGCCAATCCACGCCGGACACCAGCCACCTTCCGGTCTGGATGCAGGCCGGGATCGCCGCCGCGCTGGCCAGTGAGCCGGACCAGCGCCCGGTTGACGCGCGGGCGATGCTGGCCCTGCTGGTGCCGGATGCCGAGGAACTGGCAGCCCCACGGCAGGCCCCGACCGCAGATCGCCTGGACAGCCGCCCTCTGGCGCCGGAGGAGACAAGCTGGCAACCCTCCGCCGTTGCCGCCCCCGGTTTCCCCCCCATCGCCCAGCCGTCGGGTGCCGCTGCCCCGTCTCAACCAGTCCGCCCCGCCTCCGCATCAGCCGCAGCCGCTGGTGTCCGTCGCCAGATGGAGGCGGGAGCGGCGCCCGGCACCCAACCGGCGTGGCAGCCAGGGGCGGGCAGCCCCCGGCCGGCCGATCGGGAGCGATCCGCGCGATTGGCCGGCAGCCAGCAACCCAAGCAAAAGAAGGGTGGCGGCTTTGGCGTGCTGCTGTTGATCCTGCTGCTGGTGGTTGGCGGCGGTGCCTATGCCGTATCCGGTGGGGATCTGGACAAGCTGAAGGCGCTGCTGGGGTTTGGGGCAGAGCCCGTCTATAAGGGGATCTCCGGTCCCGCCCCCAATGCCCGCCTGGGCCAGTCCGTCGCCGCCCTGGGAGACACGGCGTTGATCTCCGGCGCGCCGCTGACGGCCGGCGATGCTGAGGCGTTCCGGATCTATCAGGTGGCTGTCCGGGCCGACCAATTGGTGGCCCGTCAGCAATGGCAGTATCGTGCATTTGGCCAGCCGCTGCCGCTGGCCATGGGCCCCGGCGGACGGCCGGTGATCGGTCTGCCCAACATCGGGCGCCAGGACTCCGAGGTCTACGCCTTTGATGCCCAGCGACCGCAGGATGCCCCCCGCCGCACCCGCGGCTTCGATGATACGCCGGTGACGGACCTGTCCCTGGATGGCCGGCGCATCGCCATTGGCTACGGCCAGAGCGACCGCGTCGCCCAGGGGGCCGGGATCGTGGCGGTCACAGACCTGGACAGCACCAGCCGCCCCCTGCGGCTGGAAGGGGCAGACGCCCGTGCCGGAGATGGTTTCGGCTCATCGGTGGCACTGGACCGGGGATGGCTGGCGGTGGGCGCGCCGGGTGTGGACCTCGACGGGACGAGCGACGCGGGAAGCGTCAGCGTTATGGCCCTACCGGACACAGATCAGACCCGGATTTCATCGCCTGCCCCCCAAGCTTCCGGACGTTTTGGTGCGGCTGTTGCGCTGGAGGGGGCTTGGCTGGCGGTGGGGGAACCGGGGGCAGGCTCCGTCCACCTTCTGCGCCGTCAGGGTAACACTTGGTCCGTGGCCCAGACCCTGGAGCGGCCTCGGGACAGCGGGACGGCTCAGTTTGGGGCGGCCCTGGCCATGACGGGCGAACGGCTCCTGGTGGGCGCCCCTGGCGGCAGCGGCCTGACCCAGGCAGGGGCGCACCTGTATCAGTTGGTGGACGGGCAATGGCAATCCGAGCGGGTGTTCCGCCGGCCGCCGGAGGCGGGCAGCGCGGGGGATGGGTTTGCCAGTGCCGTGGCCCTGGGAGATGACTTGGTGGTGGTGGGCGCCCCGGATGCCATCAGTGATGGCAAGACCCGTGCCGGCATCGCTCACGCGTGGATCCTGCCAGCCGACTGAGACCCCGTGGCCCCTGGCAAACGACCCAAAAGCTCCAGGGGCTCACCCCCGGGGCATCGATTAGAGCCTGTCCCACCTACCTTGACCGCCCCACGCCCCCACCCGGCCACCCACGCCAGTATCGTACCAATGGGTGGCCGGGTGGGGGCGCGGGGCTGGAGTGGACTCTATCTCACCGAAACGGGCTCTAGCCCCCCGGGCAAAGTCGCCGAAACACGGGAGGGGAGGGCCTCATTGGGACCCTGAAGGGAGTCGGATTGGATCTGCCCGCCCCCAGACTGGCGCCATAGGGGGCGATGGCCCGCCAGTGCCGCGCAGTCGCCTTGCACCGTCGCGACACTGCCGCGACACCGCCATGGTTGCGGCCCGGGGAGGACATGGACGAGGACCAGGGTTTCCATCTACCCTCCCCCATTGTCAGCCGCTTCGCCCCCGGAGACCGCAGTGAGTACGATCATTCAAGAGGCCAACCGCCTTTCAAAGGCGCTGGCTGCCAATGCAACACACATGACCCGGTCGCTGCACACCCTCACTGTTGCTATGGGCAATGCTGAGAACAAGCTGACAGCAGCGACAAAGGGAGCCTATGCAAAACCGGACATGAACTACATCCTGGGTCACGGATTTTCCATATTCGACCATCCTTATTTCCGCCTTTTTCATTTTTTCCGCAATCTGAAGATGCTTGATATTCACCAAAGCCGCTGGATCATCATAAATGCAACTTCTTTTCGCAGGCATTGGCCCAATGACCTCAGCTCTGCGATCGATCAAAAGGTCAAGGCCCTGCGAAAGAAACCAGCCTTCGCCTTGAAGGCGAAGAGTCTATGGGGGACGAACCAGGCATCGATGGCTAATTCTGCCGACGACATCTCCAGTGATGTATTTAAGATGACCATCTCTATCATTCAATTTATTGTTACAAATATACGCTACAGCGATGATCAGAAAAGATTGTATCTGCGGGCTATTGCCACTAGCGGCGGCGCAACACGCTGGCATGCCCCACGAATGGCTGGAGATGTGGCCCAATTGGCCATGTATCTTGCTTATGTCATGGATACTGACAGGCTCGTTACCTTTCGACTAATCCCGAACCAAGGATATGTGCCACAGAACGCAGGCGCAGCCCCAAAAATCAGGAACTGGACTCTTGGCGAAAGAGGAACTGGCCCAGTTCACTATTTGGGAAAGCCCCTAACAGCACCGAAATCGGGACAGACACTGGTGCAGCAGCCGGATTATCAGCGCATTCCACCAGCAATCCTGAAGGAGGTGAACAGCTTGCATCAGAAAATTATCGGTGGGACGCTGCTGAGTACGATTCAAATGACCCAGGCCAGCGTTCAAGCCGCAGCCCGATGTTACCGTACACTGCAAATCATGCAGGGCCTAACCAATCCCAATGACATGGGCGCGCCGGCAAGGATCCCAGTGAAATACAAATCACTGGTTCTGCACTGAAACAGGAGCCCAGGCGGGTGTCATGGCCTAAGGCCTTCTACATAAAAGCCTGGGCGGTGACCAGATGAACCCCAGCCTCTGTCATGTCTTGGCGTGCGGCTGCCAAGGACCCACTTGTGTCAATGGCAGCCGATAGATCCTCAAGCACCACGGCCTCCAAACCAAGACGACGGGCATCCAGCGCAGACCAAGCCACGCAGAAGTCCAAAGCCAGACCGCAGAGCACGACGCGGTGGATCTCCCGCTCTTTCAGGGCGAGGCCCAACCCTGTGGGCGTGCTGCCATCATTCTCAAAGAACGCTGAATAGCTGTCGATATCCGCCCTGAACCCTTTGCGAACAATCATCTGAACCCGCGTCAGGGCCAGGTTGGGGTGGAACTGCGCGCCAGGCGTGTCCCAAAGGCAGTGGTCCGGCCAGAGCGTCTGGGGACCATACGGCATCTGGATTTGACTGAACGGTGCACGCCCTGGATGGGAGGAGGCAAAGGAGGCGTGGCCCGGCGGATGCCAGTCCTGAGTGGCCACAATGGTGCTGAAGCGATCCTGAAGGGCGTTTATCCCAGGCACGATGGCCTCCCCTCCGGCCACCGCCAGCGCCCCGCCGGGACAGAAATCCACCTGAACATCAATGATCACCAGCGCGTCGGTGGCGGTGGGCGGCATGGCTGAGAGTCCTTATGCGCAGGCGGTTGCAAGTTCCCCGGAAACGCCCGACCGCATCCGTCATCCTGGTGCAGCACAATGCTGGATGTCTCACCCTTTAAAGCGATGGGTGGAAGGCGATCGGTGGAAAGCAATCGGTGAAAAGAGGTAAGCGATCCCAACGACGCCATGGGGCGGTCACCTCCGGGCGCGGTGCCACCGACACCGCGATGCCGTCAAAGCCATCCTAGCCCAATCTGGGACCAGGGGTGAACACCCAAGCGCTGCCAGCGGCCTTGCCCCCACCGGTCGCGTTCGCTCTTCCGACGCCATGACTATTCCTTGCTTCAAAAATCCGCTCGGCGGGGGCACTCTAGGCACGTGGGCGTCTGCAAGGTTAGCCGGATCGGGCACAGCGCTGGAGGCGGACGCCGTTGTTGCCGCCCTTGTGGTGAATGATGCCCGCCCCGAAAGCCCTTCTGTGCGGGCCAGCGGGTCGATCGCCGCCCCTTAATATCCTGTGCAACCGTGTCCCCCTGCTAGAACCCATGCCCCCTCCGAGCCCGCAAAGAGCCTTCACGATCAATGACTTGGCGCTGCCGGTCACATATCCGAGCTTCATTTTTCGGACTCTCTGCAATGCCGGCTATTCCGCCTCTGCCCTTTTACAGGACACGGGCCTTCAGACCGATTCCATTCAGAACCCCAATACAAAATTAAGCTTTTCGCAACTTCGCCAGTACATTCAGAACATTATTCGCCACACGGGCGACGCCCACATCGGGATTAGCCTTGCGCAACAATTTGAGCCTGCGCATATCGGCTTCCCTGCCTATGCAGCCATGACAGCGCCCACACTAAAGGAGGGGCTTGATATCATGACAGCGTATTGTTTCCTGACTTTTCCGGCCATTGATTTCGACTTAATTCTCTCAGACCCGGAATTGAGCCAGGAAGAGGCTGCGATTTGCTTGCGCCCCAAATTGCCTTTGGGCGATATTGCTTACTTTGTTTGCGGCAGCGCCCTGGTCGTGTGCAGCGGACTGCTCAAGGCAATGCTGCGCAAGGATCAACTGGCCCTGCGCGCTGAGGCTATGGTTGCAGAACCACCAGACTGGCAGGACGTGATCGATCATGCCGGATTTGATATTCGGTTCAACAGGCATGATAACCGGCTGATATTTGACAGGGGTCTGCTTGATTTGCCATTACCCGGCGCCGATCCCATCAATCACCCAAGGCTGGTTGCTGCTTGCCAGAGCTTCGCCGCTGAGCTTGACTTTCACACCACGGCAATCGCGCAGGTAAAGAGTATTCTTGAAGGCGAACAAGGATTGACCGCATCGTTCGCCGACATCGCCCGGACCCTGGGCTACTCTGAGCGCAGCCTGCGCCGCCATCTTGAGCAGTCGGGCACGTCTTACAGAAAACTCTTGGACCAAGTTCGGGAGAGCCGCGCGCGGCACCTTGTGGGTCATACGACGAAGCCCATCCAGGCCATTGCCCATGATCTGGGATTCGACCAACCGTCCAATTTCACCCGCAGCTTCAAGCGATGGACCGGTCAAGCGCCCAGCGCCTATCGCCTGAGCACCCAGAGCCATGGCCGGAATTGAGCAGTGTTTTGCCGATGCAGACATTCCACAGCCACCTGATCCACGCGATATAGCGATGCATGGAGGATTGTTCCCGCGTGCTGCGCATTGCGAACCCCCGTTGCGGCCTGTGGCCCGGCACATTCCTCCCCCTTTGCGGTTCTCAAGGGGGCAGCCGCATCAGCCCTGCTCTGGGCCAGGGTCCTTTGCCTTAAGACAGGGCACTTCGCCTTAAGACACTGAGCCCAAGCGGCGAGAGAAGCCCATTTGTTGAACACCAGGGGGGTTCTCTCCCGCTTTGGGCGCTGGCCATAGCCTGCTAGGGCACAGATGGCCCTCAAAACTGATCGGACGGTTTAACCATGCCTAAGACCATTGGAGTGTTCGCCCTGCTGGCGATCGTGTTGGCAACAGTTTCAGGTTGCGCCAGCTTGGCCGTTGAAGGGGCTCAAGCCACAAAATCAGAAGCCATCATCGCCCTGAACATTGATGAAGCCCGGGCCGGCGACCCAGAGGCGCAGTACAAAGTGGGGAGAGCCCATTGCTGCTCTGTCCATGAAGGCAGCGGCATCTATAACACGCAGACCGCTGTGGCGTGGCTCTGCCAATCTGCACGGCAGGGTTACGCGCCCGCCATGGTGATGCTGGGCAAAATCTACTCCGGTGACGTGATTGACGGCGTGCGCTTGTCGCGGCGGGTGATCCAGGGCGTGGCCGGGACAAGCACGGACATTCCCGTCGCTCTGACGTGGTTCCAGTTGGCCATGGATCGTGGCGAGACCGATGCTGGCGATCAGGCGGCTGGCCTCTGGGATGACTTGAGCGATGCTGAAAAGGATCGTACCCGCGCCGTCTACGCCCTGGGGCTGAACGCTCCCTGCGACTGGGACGATGTGATCGGTTCCTGAGGAGGGCTTGATGCCCTGCCCCGCCAGAGCCCAGGCCCGCCAGAGCCCGGTGCCCGGCGTAGACGCCGTCCCCCCTCCTCCTCCCGTGACCCGACTTGGCCGGCCATCCGTTGCGACAATCCTGTCGTGGGTGGCCGTCAGCGTGACGAACAACAGCCCGGACGGAAAAAATAGCATCCTGGCCGCAGACCCTCACGGGATTTGGCGACTTTCTTTCATCATCAGGCGATGCCTAGACAGAAGGGTAAAGACATGCGGTGCAGATCCCTGCTGATCATTTCTATGATCATTACCGGCGCATGGTTCAGCGGGCCCGTCATGGCTCAGGATACACGCCCCAATATTCTGCTCATTTTGTTTGATGACGTTGGCTTCATGGACTTTGGGGCCTACGGCAGCGATACGCGGACCCCAAACATTGACGCCCTCGCCCAATCGGGCGTGATGCTCTCCCGCTACTACACCTCGCCCTTCTGCGGGCCAAGCCGCGCCATGCTGATGACCGGCATGGACAACCATCAGGTGGGCATGGGCACCCTGGTGGAAACGGTGAGCGAAGAGATGCGGGCCTTTCCCGGCTACTCCATGGTTTGGGATGCGGATCAAGCCACGGTTGCCAGCCTTCTCTCTGACGCTGGGTACCAGACCTATGTTACCGGCAAATGGGGCATTGGTGAAACGGGCGCAAACCTGCCCAATCGCTTTGGTTTTGACCGGTCCTTTGTCATGGATGCCACGGGTGGCAGCAATTACGATGCCAGCCCCTACTTGCCCGGATACGACGATGTCGATTGGTTTGAAGATGGCACCCCCACAACTCTGCCCGATGATTATTATTCATCGCGGTCATTGGTCGATAAGCTGATCGGCTACATCGATGCCGGCGATGCCCAGCAACCCTTCTTCGCCTTTTTGTCGCTTCAGGCCGTCCACATCCCGGTTCAGGCACCCCAGTCATATATCGACGGTTACAATGGCGTGTTCGATGCCGGCTGGGATGTCATGCGGCAGCAGCGATTGGAACGGGCGATCGAGCTGGGGCTTGTGCCAGCCAGCACAAGGCTGGCGCCTGCCCCCGACGGCCACCGCGCCTGGGAGGACCTAACTGCAGAAGAGAAGACTCTTGCCGCGCGGGAAATGCAAGTCAACGCAGGTATGATGGAAGCAGCTGACCACCATATCGGGCGCCTGCTGGATCACCTGGAGGCTGCCGGGCGTCTGGGCAACACCATTGTCATCATAACATCAGATAATGGGGCCGAATCCGCCCAAACATCCTTTGCGCCAGGCATCCAAAATACGATCCTGGACGGTATCAAGCTGATTGAAGGGTTCGATACATCACCGGAAAACTTGGGCCAGCCCGGCAGTCTAACGGCAATCGGTCCCGAGTGGGCTTCGGTGTCGTCAGCGCCCTTCAATCTTTACAAGTTCTATGCCAGCGAAGGCGGCCTGCGGGTGCCCCTGGTCATTGCCGGCCCAGGGATCACTGTTTCAGGCATCCAAGATGCGCCGGTTCATGTGACCGACTTGGTGCCCACTTTGCTGGACTTGGCCGGCATCGCCTATGACGGCGATAGGTTCTTCGGACGCAGCGCCAAGCCGGTCCTGTCGGGCCAAGCCTCCACGGCCTATGGGGAGGACGACAGTTTTGCCTTTGAGGTCAGCGGCAACGCAGCCCTCTATCGTGGGCAATGGAAACTGGCGCGCATTTCGCCGCCGCGCGGAGACAGTCAGTGGCGGCTTTATGACCTGTCTGTGGACCCAGGAGAAACCAAGGACGTCGCAGCGGAGAATCCTGACCTCTTCCAGGATATGCTTGCCGAATATGAAGGTTATGCCCAGAGCGTTGGTGTCTTTGAGCTTGGTCCGGACGACTATGCCATGAAGCAGTTGGTTGGGAACGTGGCCACCAAGGCCGCATACAAATACTGGCCCTATGCCCTTGGGCTCCTCATTGTGTGCCTCGGTGTTCTCTATGGCATCGTCAAGCTGATCAGGATCGCTCTGAGACCCCGGGCGCGAGGGTGAAGCCAACCAAGTCAAGCGAAACGAGGCCAACCGTTGAGTGATCTCTCAGACCAGGAGACCCAAGCCCCTTGGCATCCACCGCAATCCGAATGCCCTCGATGTCCTCAAAGGCAGAGACACTGAAGCCCCCTCAAGTGTATCTCTGGTCACGTCCCCAGCAGCCAAGGGGCGACACAGAGCGCCCACTGAGCCCCTCAGACATCAGGTAAGCATGTGGCAGGGTCGAGTTTCAGGTAAGATCAAAGGCGAGGCGCAACGATGAAATGGGCCAAAATACTTCTCATCCTGATCCCCATCTTGGCACTGGCTATCTACATTGGCTTGCCGATGTTACTTACCAGCATGGGACTCCATCCGCATTATAACATCCCAGACTATGACCTGACCGGCAGCCGTGCCCTCATTGTGACCACAAGTCGTGATAGGCTGGGAGATACGGGGCGCTCAACAGGTGTTTTTGCCTCCGAACTGACGGTTCCCTACTATGCGTTTCTTGATGCTGGAATGACTGTTGACATCGCTTCGATTAAGGGCGGCGCCATCCCTGTTGAGCCATGGTCCATGGGTTGGCCTCTCGCAACAGCCGAAGACCGGCGGTTCCGCCGGGATGAAGAGGCCATGGCGAAACTCATGTCCTCTGCTGCGATTACAGAAATCAATGCCGACGATTATGACGTGGTGTTTTTGTCTGGGGGATGGGGTGCCGCGTACGACTTGGCACAGAGCCCAGCCCTCGCTGAGCTCGTCAGCAAGGCCAATGCCAATGGCGCCATCCTGGGGGCGGTTTGCCATGGGGTGCTTGGGTTGCTGAATGCGAAAGACGAAAATGGCGCGCCACTGCTGGCCGGGCGCCGTGTGACTGGCGTGACAGACAAGCAAATTGAGGAGCTGGGCATCCAAATCACCCCCAAACATCCAGAGACAGAGCTTCGGGCCGTCAACGCCGTTTTTCAGGCCGAGACCAGCTGGCGGGATTTCTTTGCGACGAAGACCATTGTTGATGGCAATATCGTGACCGGCCAGAACCAAAATAGCGGCTACGAAACTTCACATCGCATCCTCGAACTGTTGGCTGCGGAGTGAAATCATGCGCACCATCCGGCGAAAAGCATTGATCTTTGCCGCTGTTGGCGCCCTGGTTGGGTTGGGCGGTGCTGGATTGTATGCGGGAATCGCAGGATCACACGGGGCTCCGGGCCAGGCCTGCGCCCTCACCCAGCGGGACCTTGGCGACTTCGTCACCATCCCCGGTGGCGGCTTTGTCATGGGGGCTGAAGGCCGCTACCCTGAAGAGGGGCCGGCGCAGAAGGTCTTTGTCTCACCCTTCCGCCTGCAACGCCACGAAGTGACCAACAGCCAGTTTGCCGCCTTTGTGGAGGACACTGGCTATGTCACCGAGGCCGAACGCAACGGGGGATCCGCCCAATTCATCCCCAGCGACACCCCCGAGGTGTTCCTGTCCTGGTGGTCGTTGAACCCCACAGCCACATGGCGCACGCCTGAGGGCGCTGGCTCCACGCTGGAGGGCAAGGATCTACACCCCGTGGTCCATGTCACCCTGAACGACGCCCGCCGCTATGCGGCCTGGGCCGGCGGACGCCTGCCGACGGAAGTCGAATGGGAGTATGCCGCCAGTCTTGGCTTGTTTGATCCAGATGATCCCACCTCCGGCATCCGCAGCCCTGACGGCACCCCCCGCGCGAATATCTGGACCGGCATCTTCCCCACCATAGACTTCGCCCAAGATGGCTATGCGGGCACGGCTCCGGTGGGCTGCTTCGAACCGGGCCTCACCGGCGCCTATGACATGATCGGCAATGTCTGGGAATGGACGGAGAGCCCCTTTGTGCGGTCCGCACCGCGGTTCACGATCAAGGGCGGCTCCTACCTTTGTGGTGAATACACCTGCCAACGCTACCGGCCCGCTGCGCGGCAAGGCCTGGAGCAAGACTTCAGCACGGCCCATATCGGCTTCCGCATCATCTCCCCAGTGAACTGATGCGGCCCCCCTTCGGTCAAGAAAGGATCCCCCTCATGCTGCACAACGCCCTGCCCCCTCTCCCGGCGCGATTGCTTCGGCCCCTTGCGGTCGCCCTGTTGGCTTTGGGCTTGGTGGGCTGCGCCAGCGGCATCCCGCGCACCCCCATTGCGGAAGCCGAAATCACCTTGGGCGCACCGTTTGGCATTGCTGGTGTGCGCGCCTGGGGGGATGGCCTGGATCCCGCCACAGTGGAAATGGTCCTGACCAATGAGGCCGCCCGGGTCCGGCGCAATCATGCCGAGGCGCTGGCGGCCGGTGACCCCATCCACCAGACGGTCTTGTCCTTGTCCGGCGGCGGCCCGGACGGTGCGTTCGGGGCGGGCTTCCTCGCTGGATGGCATCAACGTGGGGATCGGCCGGAGTTTGACGTGGTCACCGGCGTCAGCACCGGGGCGATCATCGCCCTGTTCGCGTTCCTGGGCCCGGAGCATGACGAGACGCTGCGGGAAATCTACACCGAGTATAAGACCGACCAGTTGCTGGAGCCCAGCCTGTTCAGCGCGTTGACCGGCGGCCCGTCGATGACGGACACCAGCGGCTACAATGCCTTGATTGATCGCTATGTTGATGATGCCATCGTCGCCAAGCTGGCGGAGCAGAACCAGCGCGGCCGAACCCTCTTGATCGGCACCACCAACCTGGATGCCTCGCGGCCAGTGGTCTGGAATGTCACCAAAATCGCCGCCAGTGGGAATCCCAATGCAAAGGCACTGATCCGCGATTTGGTTCGGGCGTCATCCGCCATTCCGGCGGTGTTTCCCCCTGTTGTCATCCCCACGGTCACCGCGGGTGGGCGACAGGTGGACGAGCTTCATGTGGATGGCGGTGCCACCGCGCAGGTCATGCTCTTCAGTCCCGAATTTTCCATCCGACGGGTGGACGAGCGGGTTGGACAGCCGATCGACCGCACCCTGTATGTCATCATGAACAACGCCTTGCAGAAGCGCTATGAGCCTGTGGCGGCCAGTGTCCTGCCCATTGCCGGGCGGGCAGTGAGCAGCCTGATTAGCGGGTCCGGCGGCGGCGACCTCTACAAAATCTATGCCATCGCCCAGCGGGACCAGTTGGCGTTCAATGCCACCTGGATACCCAATGACTTCGAGATGATCCCCACAGAGGCCTTCGACCCGGTCTACATGGAAGCCCTGTATGATTTCGGTTTCCAATACGCCACGTCCGGCGACCCTTGGCGCCAAACGCCGCCAAACTTTGCGCTGGATTGATCCCTGAGGGGCAGCCCGCCGGCACGGCCGCCCAGGCGCCGTGCCGGAGGCATCCCAAGGGCTCCCGACAGCGATGTTGGGGCGTTCGGCCGGAAGAGCGCAGGACCACGACGCAGCAAGGTCACCTTGGATCAGGGGGCGACGACACGCGCCCGTCGGCCGCTACATGAGCCATTGACCAAGCCAGCCAACTCCACCGGCGGCGACCTCTGAGAAACGTCAAACATTTACCGAAAATGGTACACCGTACGGGATTCGAACCCGTGTCGCCGCCGTGAAAGGGCGGTGTCCTAGGCCTCTAGACGAACGGTGCGCGAGGGGTTGGGGACAGTGCCTCAAAGGGCACGCCTGCCAACCGGCGGGGAGCAACAGCTCCCGGCTCCAGAAGCCATCATTTACGGATCACCTGGGGCGCCGTCAACCCCTTGGCTTTCGTCGCGGAGGCAATTGCGCGGTGCGTCCGGGGGCGAACCCACCCTTGGCGCTGGTGGGCGGGCTGACCACGATCCACGGCGGGGCATCCAGGCCCGCTTGCGGGCCGACCCTGGGCC
>CAZCBM010000078.1:0-12973 GCA_964496805.1 uncultured Rhodospirillales bacterium
ACCAAGGGCAATGGCCAGCGCGTCCAGCCACCGAAACGCCTCCCCCAGCACCAGCGCGGCCGCCACCACCGTCAGCGGGGCGGAGATCTGATAGGCCAGGGCGGCATCCCCGGATTGGCTCAGGCTCATGCCCGTCATCACCAGTCCGAAATGCAGACTGCCCTGGACCAGCGATAACCATCCCAGGGCCTTCCACTGCTTCCGCCCGCGGGGGCGCGGGACGAAGGGCACCAGGCACAGGACGATGATCCCGGCACGGACGGCGGCCATCAGCAGCGGCTCAAACGCATTGGTGGCCAGCTTGGCGGAGGTGAAATTCACCCCCCAAATGAAGGGAACAAGCAGGGTCAATACCAGGGCGGAGCGGGGCAGGGCAGGGCTCACAGCAGGGCTCAGTCTCTCAGCGCGGTGGCCACATGATCGGCCATGGCCAGGGCCAGCGCTGAGGCTGAGGCAGGCACCTCCACCGCCAAGGACGTATCCCCCAAATCAGGGAAGCCCTCATCCGGGCCCAGCACTTTCAGGTCCGTGGGGCGGGTGGAGGCCATCACCGCGCTGACGGCCAAGCCTGTCCGCACCACCGATGCCAGACCAATATGGGAGGCGCTGGAATAGGCGATGCGGTAGCTGCGCCCCTCCCGGTCCATGAACCGAAGCAGCCTGTCCCGCAGCGAACAGCCGGGGTTGAACAACGCCAGCGGCAAGACCTCCTGATGGTGAGCCCGATGCAGGCCGGAGGTGATCCACACCAAGGGTTCTGTCCGCACGATGCGGTCATCGTTGCCGCCATTGGCCACAGAGACCAGGGCCACATCCACCTCGCCCTCCTTCAGGCGCCGCACCAGGGTGGAGGACTGCTGGCACACGATCTCAAACACCACGCCGGGAAAGGCCACCTCGATGCCATCCAGGATGCGCGGCAGGAAGCAACTGACAAAATCGTCGGGGATGCCAAAGCGCAAGGTGCGCGGGCTGTGGTCGGCGCCCAACTCCTCCAGCGCCGTGGCGCCCAGGTGGAGGATCTGCCGCGCATAGGGCACTAGGCGTTCGCCGTGGATGGTGAGGCTGACCCCGCGCCCGCGGCGATCAAGGAGGGCATGACCCACCCTTTCCTCAAGTTTTTTGATTTGCATGGAGATTGCCGCCTGGGTCCTCCCCACCACCTGCCCGGCGCGGGTGAAACTGCCGGTGTCGGCAACGGCGAGAAAACTGCGGAGGAGATCGGTGTCCAGCATCGGGGCTCACAGGAAATCAGGTACGCTTATCCTACGTATCAAATCTATTCGTTTCTGTGATGGATGGGAAGGGGGTAGGGTCTCGGAAGTCAGACAACAGCAGAAAAGGAGCCGTGCCATGACTGACCTCGCTGTCTCCACCCCTGCCTCTTCCGCCCTGTCCCCCGTGACGCGTCCGCAAGCGGTGCGTCCGGGATTGTTTGTCCGCTTGATGTCCTGGTGGGAGGCCCGTCAGGCCGCCGGCCGGTTGACCCAGATGGATGACCGGTTGCTGCGGGACATTGGCCTTGATCGAAGCGAGATCGACTTTGCGGTGCGTCACGGACGCAAGCCGCGGGGGTGATCTCCTTGACCCTCTGAGGGGCCTGCGAGCCTAGGTTCCCGGAGGAACAACGCCACGGAGGGGCTAACCCCGGCGACCACCATGAAGCTACAGCAGAGGCGCCGATTACGAATTCGGTCTCCACTGCTGTAGGGTCGGGCGATATCGAACAAACGCAAACCGCCCGGGCCAAACCGCCCGGGCGTTTTTCATTCGGCGCTTTGCCCAGGCGCTCCGCCCAGGCGCGAAGCCCACCGGTGGCATGATCGTCGACCGCCCTTTGGGAAGGTAACCATCAGTGTCGGGCCGAAGCTGCACCGAACCCGTTTGCACTCCCAGGAGCAAGGGGGGGCAGGCGGGATCAGCGCAAACGAGGGGCCGGCGCGGCGGTCCGCTCGGCCTTGCGGGTCTCGTCGGACCCGGTGAGGGTGATCATGGCGATCTCACCCGGCATGTTCACCCGCAGCGGCACGCCGGAGGTGCCCAGCCCACTGGTGACATAGCGATCCTGCCCTCCCTCGGTGACGGTATGGCCATAGGGGTTGTCCAGATACTCCCCCATCCACTTGCCCAACCCGTTCTCGCGATCCTGCAAGATCTTGTCCAGGATCGGCAGACCGGCCAACTTTTTCACAAATGGAACGCCCACCTGACCGCCGTGGGTATGGCCCGCTACCTGCAGGCCTGCTCCCTCCGGCACCGACTTGAAGGTATCCGGGTTGTGGGCCATCAGCAGATAGGGATCATCGCCCACCGCGTCGCTCACCGGAGCCATGTCCGGCGTGCGGGTCCACTGGTCCGCCAGACCGCCCACCCAGAAGCGCTGGCCGGCCACCGATACGGGCATGGCCTGGTTTTCCAGCACTGTGATGCCGTTGGACCGAAGCTCACGGGCCATGGTGTCGGACAGGCCCTGGTCGTAGTTGTCGTGGTTGCCCAGCACCGCGATGACCCCGCCTGGTGCCTGCAGCCGGCCCAACTCGGCCGCGATGGGGCCTTCCTTCACCACATCACCATTGTAGCGGGAGGCGACACCCCGGGGCACCTTTTCCTCCTGATTGGTGAAGTCGCCTGGCAGCAAGATCAGGTCCGGTTTCAGGGCATTGGTGCGGTCCACCACTTCGCGCAGCTTCTTCAGGTCCATGAAGGGGCTGCCCACATGGGTGTCCGCCAGCACGGCGATCTTCAGGGGCGGCGCATCGGCCGGCCAATTGGCGCTTTCCACCGCCACCTCGGTCAGCTTGATTTCGTCGCCCCTGAACGCCCGCGTAATCGCAGAGATGGCCAGCCCCACCGCAGCGCCCAGCTTGTCCTTCCAGCTCTTTTCGGTCTGGTAGACGGTGGCGTCGGGGCTGCCTTTGAAGAAGGCATCAATGGTCTCGCGGGTGCCCTGGCGGGGCAGGCCGGCCGGGCCGGTGGCAGCAGTGGCAGTCATGGCGGTCTTCCCGATGGCTTGTCCCAAACAGCAGGGGTCCTGGTGGTGGTAGTGTTCTGTCTGGGGACAACGACCCACCACGGCAGCATTTCTCAGGGGCAATGATCCAAGGGCTGGAGACCCAGCATCACGGCCGCCCCCTGGGGGGTTAAGCGGCCTGAACCGGCACGCGATAGGCGTGCCGCGGCTCTTGACTGATGGGGTCCAGCTCCGTGACCAGGACGCTGGTGGCCAGGGCCAAGCGCTTGGCCGCGGTGGCGTGCATCCCTGGCAGGTGGCAGCGCTGGCTGCCGGTGCGCATCAATAGCGCCTCCGCGCGGTCAGCCCGCACGGCAACTTTGGCCTTGGGGTGCGGCTCCCCACGCTGCGCAGGGATCACCAGCATCAAATCGCCATAGCTGTTGGCGATCAGATCATGGTCCGTGATCTTGATGGGCTTGGGGCGCTGAGCCATGGCTGTCCTCCGGTCTCCTGACACCAGTAAGGACACCATGAACGGCTGAAAGGGTCGAGCTTTCCCGTGCCGTGTCGCGCGGCATCTTCGTGCGCAGGCCCCCGAGGGAGCAACACCGCGGAGGGGAGCATCCCAGCGACCACCAGTGAGCCACGGCAGGGGCGCCGATACCAATGCGGTGTCCCTGCGGTGTCCCTGCGGGGGCCGGGGGAGCCAGCGCGTTTTCCGATCAGTCTGAGCCAGCCCGCTCCCCCTCCTGGCGTACCTTTGGCCGCCAACGATGGCGGCATTTCCGCTGACGCTAACTCTCCTGTAGGGTCCTGGTCTCTCCGGCCGGGGGCGATCGCATCGGGTCCCGCCGGCCCCCCTCTATCCGGAGCCTCAAAGATGGCTGATCCCGAGACCCCTGGTTCTTCGCCTGACCCCGTTGACGAGAGGGCCTTGCCCTTGGCGGAGCGCGCCAAGAGAACGCCGCGTCTGCGCCAACCCCTGCACTGCCGCCAGCTGACCATGAACGGGTTTGAGCGCAGCGATGGACTGTTCGACATTGTGGGCGAACTGACAGACACGAAAAGCTACGGTTTTCCCAACCACGATCGTGGCTGGATCGATGCGGACGAGCCCATACACCATATGCGCCTGACCCTGACCCTGAGCGAGGCTTATGAGATCCTGGCCATCCAGGCGGAAACCCTGGCCGGCCCCTATGCGCTGTGCCCGGCGATCACGCCCAATTTCCAGCGCCTCGTGGGGTTGAAGATCGGCCCCGGCTGGATGCGCGGCGTGAAACGGGAAGTTGGGGGGATCAAGGGCTGCACCCATCTGGTGGAAATGCTGCCACCCATGGCGACAGCGGCCATTCAGACCATGGGGCCTGCCTTGGCGCGGCGCCGGCGGGAGGAGCGGGAGGCCCGCGGTGAGCCCGAGCCTCCCAGGACCCAGCGACCCACAGTGCTGGGCACGTGCCATGCCTACGCCGCCGACAGCCCTGTGGTGGCGCGGGTGTTCCCGGAATTCTATGAGCCGGACAACAGCAGCGAACCGACCCTGTAGCCTTCCCCCAGGGCGTTGAGCCTGTCCCACTGGCTTTGACCACCCTACGCCCCCGCCCCCACACAACAGCAGGAGGACCGATCGGGAATCGGTCCCCCGGGGGAAGGGGGCACCCTGGCGGTGCGCCTTTTAGGGGTTATCGGAACAGGCTCAGCAGGGGGCCGCGACGCTCCTTCTCGGTGAACAGATCCTGGCCGTTGGCGTCCGTCGGACTGGCGGTAAACAGGCTGTCCGACAGACGTTGGGAGACCGACGCGCGAAGGTGATAGGTCCGCGGCGGATCGAATGGGACACCGATGGTGAAACGGGGGTCGTCAGGACGACGAAAGCGCATGGGATAGGCTCCTGAATACCGGGGGCATTTGAGCCAAATGTCACCCGATTGGCCTTACCCAGACGTTAATAGGCGAAAAATCTTGTGTGTGTACAATTTGAAAAGAATAAGCACGGCGTTTGCGGCTTAGGCCGATTGTGGGGATAGCGCGCAGAAGCCGGGAGGCTTCACGGCAAAGCCGGGGCAATGTCAGTATGGCGGCCAAACACAACCACGTCCCCCAAAGCATACAAGAAGCAGGGCTGGCCGTCGTTGAACCCCTGGCACCGTTCCAGGGCGCTGGCGATGGCGGCTTCGGGTGTGGCCTTGGCGGATGCCCAAGCCATCGCGCCATTGCCATGCAGGGCCATGGCCTTGTGCATCCAGGCGCCGGCATAGGCGGGGCCCTCCCGGTCCACCAGGCTATCGCGGGCGAAGGGGATCGCGTCTGGCCGATAGTGGCGGTCATAGGTCACCTTGGCCTCTATCGGCTGTCCCGGGCTCAGGCGTTGGCCATCCTGGACCACAAGGCGGCAGGGCGTGCCGCCGGCCCTATGTTGGCACTGTTGCAGGGCTGAGTGTACCCGGCCGGCGCTGTCCCGTCGCTGGCTGGTACTGCTGCCCCAGGCGCCGGTGGCGGGGTCCACGGCCAGGGTCAGCCTTTCCCGGTGCCCCTCGGCCTCGGCGCGGGCCAATTCAGCCCGCACCTGCTGTTCGATGCCCTCCGGCAACTGGGCCAGGGCTGGCCACGCCCCCAGAGGCAGGAACAGACAAACGGCAAACAACAGGCGAGCAAAACCCATTGGGGAGGCTCCGGCGTGAGAGGGCGAACCGGAATGGAGATGGCGCCGTTTTTGACCGAAGCAAGCCAAGGGGAAAGGCGGGGCTACATCTCAGCGTATCGCAGCCCGCTCAGCAAATAGGCGTGGATGGGATCCTCCGCTGCGGGAGACTGGAACGGCTCCGGCACCAATTTTGGCGCAGGCAGCACGCCTCGGGCCATGAGTTCCTCGATGGCATTGACGTCGCGGAAACTGCTTTTCCCGATGGTCAGCGGCGCAAAGGACTTGCCGCTTTTCCAGTGGTTCAGTGCCCGTGCCAGACCGCGCAGATACAGATAATCCTTGGTGAAGCCACCCCCGCGAAAGACTCTTGTGGTGACCAGGAATGCCCGCTCGGGGGAGGCATGATACTCCTCCACCAGCAATTGGTAGGTGCGGGTGAAATCATAATCATCGATGAGGGACCGCACAGCCACGACACGCATGGCCAGTGTCTTCAACCGCTCCATGGTCAGGTTGCCGGAGAGATACTCGGCCAGAACGGCCAAGCCTTCCTGCGTTTCTGTGGACCCGGGCAACCCCAGTCGGAATAGGCGAAGCGGTTGGCGGCGCGCTTCAGCGGCCGTCAGCAAGTGGATCCCGACCTCGTGATGACGCAGGGCATCAACGTCGATCTTTGGACGTTTCAGGCCCCGTCGCACCAGCACGCGGAAATTGGCGTTATCCACCATCGCGCCGGCGACGATCCGGGCAGACCGCAGGACTGGCGCGTCCAGGTGGTATTTATCCACCTCAGCCTGGATGGCGCGGACGATGGCCCCTTCCTCCATCAACGGCTGAAAGCCCTCCGGCGGGTCAGTGTCCGGGGCGTGCAGCAAAAACCGCGCATTCTGAAGGTCCACTGGGAACGGCTCACCATAGTAGCGCAGCGAGTTATACAGGCAGTCGCGGGAACCGATGGACGCAATCAGGTCCACCTCTGCCGCCAGCCCATCCACCGCCCGGCGATAGAGTGCCTGCACGGTGGTATCGTGGATCTGCTCCACCTCTAGCCGGTAGAGAGCTTCCTTCACGGCGTAGGGGTCGATGGACACCTTGCGATAGTGAAACTGCGGTGCTGCGCGTCCCGGTTTGGCAAAAAAGGCTGAGCGCTCCCCATCGATGTTGATCGGGTTGATATAGAGCAGCGTTTCCAGGTTTCGGGCCAGCGCATACAGCCGCTTGTCGATGTCCAGGACCTTTCGGTCAATGGAAGAGGCAAGCAAGTCAAAGCGAGAGGTCAGCTTTTGGCGCAGATGGGAACCTGCAAAGTGGCTGGCATTTTCAGTGATCGCCTGCACCATTTGTGCCTTGAGGCTGGTGAGCACCGCAGGATACGGAGCGCCGGTTTCCTCTATGCAAAAGAACTTACGGATCTCAATGGGTAGGCACAGAACCTTGTTGCTGGTCTTGCGGCAAACAGTGGCCAAGTATCCGCGACCATAGAAGATTTCATTGATCGAGGTGCGCAGTGGCTCGCCTTCGATTTCAATCGCCGACAGCATGCGCACCATATGGTCCACCATGCGGCGGTACCGGCGCTTGTCCACTTGCTCCGTGCCAATGTTAAAGGCGGGCGCCTCTGCTCCGCCCTGGCGGGCACCGTTGTAGGAGTGAATATCATAGACGATGCAGCCGCCGTGTTGGGCCACTAGGGCCTCCAGAACGGCGCTGACAACGGCATAGAAGGCGGCGTGCCGGGACAGGGACCGCTCCCGCAGCGCGTCTGGCAGCGGGCTGCGCCAGACCTCTCTGCCCCAGGCCACGTCGTGAATGGCGCTCTCCGGGGGGCGGTTGAGATCATATTCATAGCGGCTGTGGAGGCCGACGATGAAATTGGGCAAGCCCCGCACCAGGTCACCAGTGTGGGGATCCTCCTCAAAAATCCGCTCCTCCGCCGGCAGCAGGCACAAGGGTTCCAGGTCAGCGGCAAACCCATGGCCATCGTGGATTGCCGCGCACAGATACGGCAGGCTGGGATCGATGGCCAACTCGCATCCGGCCTCCTCAAAGCGACCGTGGATCGGCTCCCCCGCGCGCAGCCGCGCCAAGGCTTCAGTCAGCGCTGGAGACAGCATCTTCGATGATCCGCTGAAACTCGGTCTTCTGGGCAAGGATCAGGTTCTTGGCATTGACCACCGCCTCCAGGAAGTCGATCACCTTGGCCTGCAGGCGTACCTTGTTCAGACGGTTGATCCGGGTGAGGCCGCCAGGGCTGAGGACATTCACCTCAATCAATTTGCCGCCGATCAGGTCCAGACCCACAAAAAACAGTCCTTCGCGCACCAGTTTGGGACCCAGATGCCGGCAGAGCGCTTTTTCAGCCTTGCTGAGGGCGTGTTTGACGGCCGAGCCGCCGGCCGCGATGTTGGCCCGTGGATCATCGGCACCGGGGACGCGGCGCATGGCGCCGATGGCTTCCCCATTGAGCATCAAGACACGAATGTCGCCCTGGTCGGCTCCCTCCACATATTCTTGCAGGATGACATAATCATTGGGGCGCTGGGCCAAATAGGCGTGCAACTGGTCCTCGATCGGCGTGGGGGCGTCCCGCTTGAGGATTTCCACCCCTGCGCCGCCATAGCCGTTCAGGGGTTTGACGATCAATTTCGCGGCATCGCTCTCCCGCACCATCCGGTCCAGATATTCGGTATTCTTCGAGACATGGGTCAGGGGGATATAATCGTGGGCCGGGTCATAAAGTGCTGCGGTGAATATCTTGTTGTTCGCCACTCGCAGCCCGTGAATATCATTGCAGATGAAGGTGTCGTGCTTAACTGAGTCCAGGAAGTTTAGAACGGTCGTGTCCAGCGGCGGGTTATCCCGCATCATGATCACGTCGAAACCCGCCAGGGGCAAAAGCCGGCGTTTGAATTGAACGGAATGATAAAAGCTGCTGGCTTTTGGGGGGACCTTGTCGGCCTGCACCACCTGCGCGGAGGCATAGGCGGCCGTGTTGCGGATGGTCAGCCCGGTCGGGGTGGTCAGGGCCACCATGTGACCGCGTTTGGCTGCCTCATGGATCATACGCAGCGTGCTGTCGTACTCCGGATCCACTCTTTCCCACGGGTACATGATGAAGCAGATCTTCATCGCGGGTCCTTCGTCCCTCCCGGGAGCCAGACAGGCGAGCGGTCCGGAGGGGATGGAGCGCTTGGGCGGCATGTTAAACGGCGGCGAGGCCATTGCAACTGTCTTGCAGGGTGCTCGCGGGGGCCGGCGGGACCTTCGCCCTCGCAATTGCGCCTGCGTCATCCCATGTTGGCGCTCAAGGATGCATGACAGGCCAAGAAGGGAACGGCAGCCATGACGGAGCGGGCCAACACGCTGCAGGATAGCGGCGGCAACCTGTTGGATTTCATCGAAGCGCTGGAGACGCCGCCCACCGACGGCGGCAGTCAAGCCCTCAAGGTGGTGAGCGAGTACCGTCCCTCGGGCGATCAACCCGCTGCCATCGCCGAGCTGATCCAGGGCTGTAAGGCCGGCCTGAAAGACCAAGTTTTGCTGGGGGTCACTGGCAGTGGCAAGACTTTCACCATGGCGCATGTCATTCAAGCGATGCAGCGCCCAGCCATTATCCTTGCCCCCAACAAGACCCTTGCTGCCCAACTCTATGCGGAAATGAAGGATTTCTTCCCGGCCAATGCTGTGGAGTACTTTGTCAGCTACTATGATTATTATCAGCCAGAAGCCTACGTTCCCCGTTCAGATACCTACATTGAGAAAGAAAGCAGCATTAACGAGCAGATAGACCGAATGCGCCATTCGGCCACTCGGGCGCTGCTGGAACGCAATGATGTGGTGATCGTCGCCTCCGTGAGTTGCATCTATGGTATTGGGGCCGTGGAGACCTATAGTGCCATGGCCATTGCCCTGTCCGTGGGGCAGAACATCGACCAGCGCGAACTGCTGGCCCGATTGGTGGAGATCCAATACAGCCGCAATGACATCGGCTTTGCCCGCGGCACCTTCCGCGTGCGCGGCGACACCGTGGAGATCTTCCCCTCGCACCTGGATGACCGGGCCTGGCGGCTGTCGCTGTTTGGAGATGAGTTGGAGGCGATCCACGAGTTTGACCCGCTCACCGGGCAGAAGATCGGCACGCTCAGCCACGTCAAGCTCTACGCCAACAGCCACTATGTGACGCCCAAGCCGACGCTTCAGCAGGCGATCGAGCAAATCAAAAAAGAGTTGGAGGGCCGACTGACGGAACTGGCCGCAGACAACAAGCTACTGGAGGCCCAGCGGCTTCAGCAGCGCACCCAGTTCGATTTGGAGATGCTGGAAGCCACCGGCGTCTGCAACGGGATTGAGAACTACTCACGCTACCTCTCTGGCCGCGCGCCGGGGGAACCGCCCCCGACCCTGTTCGAATATCTGCCCCGCAATGCCCTGCTGTTCATTGATGAGAGCCACGTCACCGTCCCGCAGATTGGCGGCATGTACCGCGGTGACCGGGTCCGCAAGGAAACGCTCAGTGCCTATGGGTTCCGTCTGCCCAGTTGCATGGATAACAGGCCCCTGAAGTTTGAGGAATGGGACGCCATGCGCCCGCAGACGGTGTTTGTCAGTGCCACGCCGGGCGGATGGGAGTTGGAGCAGACCGGCGGCGCCGTGACCGAACAGGTGGTTCGCCCCACGGGCCTCGTGGACCCGATTGTGGAGGTGCGGCCCACCAAGACCCAGGTGGACGACGTTATGGATGAGGTGCGGCGGGTCACCAGCAACGGCTTCCGCGTGCTGGTCACCACGCTGACCAAAAAGATGGCAGAGGCGCTGACCGACTATATGACCGAGGCCGGGATCAAAGTCCGCTACCTCCACTCTGATGTGGAGACCCTGGAACGCATTGAGATCATTCGCGATCTGCGCCTGGGGACGTTTGACGTGCTGATCGGCATCAACCTCCTGCGGGAGGGGCTGGACATCCCCGAGTGCGGATTGGTGGCCATTCTGGATGCAGACAAGGAGGGCTATCTGCGCAGCCAGACCAGCCTGATCCAGACCATCGGTCGGGCAGCCCGCAACGTTGAGGGCAAAGCGATCCTCTACGCCGACACGATCACGGAGAGCATGCGGGTTGCGCTGGAGGAAACAGAGCGCCGGCGGGCCAAGCAGGTCGCCCATAACGAGGCACACGGCATCACCCCCATGACGGTCAAGAAGAAGATCGCCGACATCATGCATAGTGATCACAACAGGGATGATCGCACCATTTCCGATGTTAGTGGCGGCAAGGACGGCGGGATAGAGGAACCGCTCACCGGCAAGGACTTGGCCACCTATATGCGTCAGTTAGAGCAACAGATGCGCGAGGCGGCGGCCAACCTGGACTTTGAGGAGGCGGCCCGGTTCCGCGACGAACTCAAGCGCTTGGAGCACCAGGATTTGGGATTGACCACCACCAACCCGAAGTTCGCTGGCAAACGGGATGAGAAGGCCCGGAGCAGCGGCGGAAAAGGGCGCGGGCGGGGCGGGCGACGGGGTAAACGCTAAAGCGCGTTGCGGCGAGATAGAGTCTGCACCAGCCCCGCGCCCCCTTCGTGGCGTACCTTTGGCCGACCACCCATTGCGACAATACTCCCGTGGGTGGCCGGGTGGGGGCGTGGGGTGGTCAAGGTCGGTGGGACGGGCGCTAAAGCGTGTTGCGCCGTCCGTGCCTGGCCCTCTGGCCCTGGTTGATGCGGCTCAGGCCAGGGCGACACCCAGCGCCATCAGCCCCAACCCCAGCAGGCCCAGGCCCCACACAACAGAGCGCCAGGGCACCCAACCCAGGAGGTAGGCGGGCACATAAACCGCCCGTGCGGCGAAGAACAGCCATGCCCCCGCCAGCGCCAAGGAGGAGTCCGCCCGGTCCAGATGCAGCGCCAACAGCGCCAGGGGCAAGAACAGCAGCAGGCTCTCTTGCAGGTTGGCGCAGGCCCGTTGGGCTCTGGCCTCCGCCCGTCCTAGGGGTAGAGGTTCATCCCGCGGGCTGAGGGCGTCCTTGATCCGGTTCGCGCTGCGATCGCGCAACCAATACAGCGTTGGCCCCAGAAAAAGCTGGACCGCATAGAGCCCCAAAACGGCGAACATGGCAGAGATCATGGTTGGGGCTTTCGGTTGTTGATTTGGCTAAAGGGACCTGCCGGACTGGAGGGCCAGCTTTAGCCCTCCCTATTTCATTGCTGCCCGTCAAAACATGCGGGTAGGGCGACGTTTCCCAGTGCAGATAAGTGTGGACCCGACTGTTGGGAACACGCCTCAGCGTTTTATCTGTAGGACTCTCAAGCCCCTCATCGGTGTGGGTCGCCCACCGAGGGGCGACCGTGATCCATCCATCGCCGTGGACCAAGCCTCAAGGCGGGCGTGGGGTCAATTCGCTGCCGTGTGGGGGGGCGCCAACGATTAGTTCAGCCAGAACTCGCTGCGGGTGTGGGTCAGGTCGCTGTCCTGGATCAGACCAGCGGCGCTGATCCGCACAGAATGCAGGGGGCCGTCCAATTCCCTCTCCCAGAAGGACAGGAATTTGCGCAGCCGGGGATACCGGGGGCTGAGGTCGTAATCCTGCCAGACGAAGCTTTGCAGGACGCCTGGATGATCCGGCATGTGGTAGAGGATCTCCGCCAAGGTCAGGCGGTAGCTCTTTAGTTGCAGGGCCAAGTTTGCCATGGTTGATCAGGCTCCCAAGGGGGTTCGTGGCACGGCCAAAACCGTGCGCACCTCCAAAACGGGGCGGGAACGCATGCGCGCCCACCCTGGTCTGGCCCCTGACCAAAAGAACTGGCTGGGGCCGGGAGATCCGGATCTGAGGAGACAGTAGACAAGGTCCGAGGTTTATAAAAGGTTATTTTGTTGCGTCATTTTGCTTTTGGCACTCATATCCTTTCAGTGCCAGGGCGCGCCCCCCCTACAGAGGCTTCGCCATGCGCCGCTTCGCCCGTCTGTTGGATGACCTGTATTTCGCCCGTGCCACCGGCGACAAGCAGCGCCTGCTGGTGGACTATCTGCGCACCGTGCCGGACCCCGATCGCGGCTATGCGCTGGGCGCGCTGACTGGCGATCTGCGCCTCTCCGCCATCAAGGCAGCGGGCCTGCGGGGCCTGCTGTATGATCGTTTGGATCCGGTGCTGGTGGACCTCAGCTATGATTATGTGGGGGACCTGTCGGAGACGGTGAGCCTTTTGTGGCCGGGGCCGGACCCCAGTGGCAAGGAGGGTAACCCGGAGGGGGCCGGGGACTTGACCAAGGAGGGTGCCGGGCAGGGCGACGCTGCCGCGCCCCTGCCGGGTTTGGCGCAGATTGTGGACCAATTGCAGGCCGCCAGTCGAGCCGAAGCGCCGGCGCAGGTGGCCGCCCTG
>CAZCBM010000079.1:0-12965 GCA_964496805.1 uncultured Rhodospirillales bacterium
GATGGGCGCCGGGTGGAGACCGCCGAAGGACCGCGCACGCTGAGCCTGCGCGGGGCGGTGGTGGAGGAGGTGACCCCCAGCCTGCGCCTGCGCTTTCTGGCAGCGATCACCGACCCCAACATCCTGTTCGTCCTGATGACGCTGGGGGTCTATGGGATCATCTTTGAACTCTCCAGCCCTGGTACGATCTTCCCCGGTCTGGTGGGTGCGCTGTGCCTGCTGACTGGCATCTATGGGTTGAATATCATCCCCTTGGATAGCTACGGTTTGGTGCTGATCGCCCTGGGGATTGGGCTGATGACGGCCGAGGCGTTCGTACCAAGCTTCGGCATTCTGGGCATTGGCGGGGTGCTGTGTTTCACCCTGGGGGGCTTTGTCCTGCTGGATACCGATGTGCCGGGCTATAGCCTCAACCCGTGGCTGTTGGCGGTCACAGGGTTTATGGGGTCTGCGGTGGCTGTGGCCTTCGCTGTGGCGGCATGGCAGTCCCGCCGCGGGGCCAGCGGCCCTGGAGAGCCGCAACTGGCCGACATGGTTGGCGCCCGGGGCCGTGTGGAGCAATGGTACGGCACCCATGGCCGTTTGGTGATCGACGGACGCTATTGGATGGCCAAGGGCCCCAGGGACCTAGCCCCGGGGTCCTCCGTCGCCATCACCGGCCTCGATGGTGAGCGCCTGGTTGCTGCATCGTCGACCGACGCGCCAAGCCTGAAGAAGGGGCAGTGAGACCAGAGCCTCTGCGCTTGAGCAGGGATTTCGAGCGAACCTAAGCGGCATCACGCACCCCGACGCGCTGCGGGGTCGAACAGACAGTCCCCCTCAGGAGGGCTGCTTATCGCCTCATCGGCGTAGGTAGGCTCTTCTTCTGCCTTCTACCGTGCAAGACCCGATCCGCTGTAGAGCGTTGTTCCTCTGCGGTCCTACGCTCTGCCCATAAACCACGGCGGGGTCCACCGACTTGATTTCGGTGCCCCTGCTGGAGCGTGATCTGCGCGGCCAAAGGGTGCCTTCATGCCCCCGTCTCCTGGCCCATTCTTGATGGGCTTCCAGGGGGCAGGGGGATGAGGCGGGTTCGTCCGAAAGCACCCCACCCGGCACAACGGGTCAATGAGCGACGGCTGCGGCCCCGTGTTCGGCAACCAGGGCGCCTGTCTCAAACCGCTCCAGGGTGAAAGGGGCGGCGATGGGGCCCGGCTCATCCCGGGCCACCAGATCGGCGAAGACATGGCCGCTGCCGGGGGTTGCCTTCCACCCGCCCGTGCCCCAGCCGGCATTGATGTAGAAGCCCTTGACCCGGGTCTTGGAAATGATCGGGCTGGCATCCGGACACACATCCACGATCCCGCCCCACTGGCGCAGCATGCGCAGGCGGCTGAAGATGGGGAACAACTCCAGCATCGCGGCCACATTGTCCTGGATGATGTTGAGGCTGCCCCGTTGGGTATAGCTGACATGGGCGTCGATACCGGCGCCGATCACCAACTCGCCCTTGTCGGACTGGCTGCAATAGGCGTGGACCGCGTTGCTCATCACCACACAGGGATGGATGGGCTTGATCGGCTCGCTGACCAGCGCCTGCAAGGGATGGCTTTCGATGGGCAGCCGGATATCCGCCATGGCCGCGATGACGCTGGTGTGCCCGGCGGCAACGCTGGCGACCTTGTCTGTGCGGATAAAGCCACGGGTGGTCTCCACCCCCTGGATCTGGCCGTTCTCCACCTTCAGGCCGGTGACCTCGGTCTGTTGGATGATGTCCACCCCCAGGGCATCGGCTTGGCGGGCATAGCCCCAGACCACGGCGTCATGACGGTTGACGCCGCCGCTGCGTTGCAGGGTGCCACCAAACACCGGATAGCGGATGTCTTGGCTGACGGAGATGATGGGGCAGAACTCTTTGACCCCTTGCGGATCCAGCCACTCCGCATCCACGCCATTCAGGCGATTGGCCTCCACGCGGCGCTTCAGGTCCTTCGCCTCATGTTCGTCGTGGGCCAAGTTGATGACGCCGCGATGGCTCATCATGATGTTGTAGTTCAACTCGTCGCCCAGAGACTTCCAAAGCGTCAGCGCGTGATTATAGATGGCGGCGGATTCGTCGAACAGATAGTTGGACCGAATGATGGTGGTGTTGCGCCCGCTATTGCCGCCGCCGATCCAACCCTTCTCGATCACGGCGATGTTGGTCATGCCATGTTCTTTGGCCAGATAATAGGCGGTGGCCATGCCGTGCCCGCCACCGCCGATGATGACGGCGTCATAGCTTGCCTTGGGTTCCGGATGGCGCCAGACGCGCTTCCATCCCCGGTGACCCCGCAGGCCTTCGCGCAGCAAGGCGCGGAATGAATAGTCACCCATCGGGGGGCTCCCTCAAAGGTCCAAGAACACTGAACGGCTGTGTCAGGCTAGGCCAGCAGGGGCCAGCCTGCAACCACTGACCCTGGAGCCTAGGCTGGGGCGCCGGTATCACTTGTGCCCGGGCGCGACCCCCTACGGCCCTGCTGCGACAGGAACGTTTCGGACCAGATCACATTCTTTTCTTCGCCGTCTTGTCGCCTCTTGTGGTCGTCTTCAAACCGGTTCAGTGTGACAGCTTGACCGTGATGAAACGCAACCATCTTGCCTGAGAAGTCCGCCCCTCAATGCTTCTGGAGCCGCCCGCGAAACGCATCGCGTTTTTTCTGGTCCCCAACTTTTCGATGATCGCTTTTGCCACCGCGATTGAGCCCCTGCGGCTGGCCAATCGCACCGTGGGGCGGAGCGCCTATCGGTGGACCCTTGTCAGCGAGGATGGGCAACCGGTCACGGCATCCAATGGCCTGACGGTCACCACCGACATGGATGTCTCGGCGTTTGAGCGGCAGAGCCTGGACCAAGGCGGGCCGGACCTGGTGTTGGTCTGTGCGGGGTTGGAGGTGGAGCGATATCGCAGTCAGGCAGTGGAAGGCTGGCTGCGCCGCACCCACCATCGCAGTGTGAAGATTGGCGGCCTGTGCACAGGCGCCTGGGTGCTGGCCCGAGCCGGCCTGCTGCGGGACCGAAAATGCGCGGTCCATTGGGAGAGTTTGCCGGGCTTCACGGAGACCTTCCCGGATGTGGAGGCCTCGGCCGACCTGTTTGAGGTGGATGGGCCCCTGTACACCTGCGCCGGGGGTACAGCGTCCCTGGACTTGCTGCTGCACATGATTGCGGAGGACCTGGGCAACACGGTCGCCACCCATGTGTGTGAGCAGTGCCTGACGGACCGCATTCGCAGCCCCAATGACCATCAGCGCCTGCCGCTGCGGGTGCGCCTTGGGGTGCACAACATCAAGTTGCTCTCCGTTATCGAACTGATGGAAGCCAACCTGGCGGAACCGCTGACCCTGGTGGAACTGAGCCACTATGTTGGGCTATCCCGCCGGCAGATCGAGCGGCTGTTTGAGCGGCATTTGGGGCGATCGCCCAAGCGGTATTACCTGGAACTGCGGCTGTCCCGCGCGCGGGACCTGTTACTGCAGTCCTCCATGTCCATTGTGGACGTGGCCGTGGCGTGCGGGTTTGTTTCCGCCTCCCACTTCTCCAAGTGTTACCGGCATCTGTACGGCCGATCGCCAAAAATGGAGCGGTTGCTGCAGGCCGCTGGCGGGCTGGATCATGTGTCAGCAGAGGAGGCGCGCGCCAGCACGCCGGAAGAACTGCGGGCCGCCGTGGACATGGCCATGGAGGAGGAGGAGGGCAGCGTTGGCACCGGCGCCGAGGCGGCCGAATGGGCCGCGCTGGAGGAGGCGGTGGACGGGCCCCCGGCCGGGTAGGGACCAAGCCTGTCCCGGCACGTTGCCGCTTCCAACGCGCGGGGCCTTGGCAGGATCGCTCAATGCAGACCAAGCAGCCCTGTCTTGATGTGCAAGGGCTGCCGGGTGGTTCGTTCAACCACTCATTCACCTTAACCGGTGGTGTGCTGTTAAGCGGTTGCTAAGGGGGTTCGGTGACCTCTTGAGGACCACCGGTTCTCTTGCCCTGGCAGCCCCGCCCGTCGCGCTTGGCGCGCTGCCTCGTTTGCATCAGGCCAGTCCTCCGCCGTCGCTCAATCGTTGATGGATGCCGCCGATGTCTCTTAGTTCCGTTGCTGACAAGAGCCTTGATTGGGAGGTCTCCCGCCATAGCCAGAGCGTGCTGTCGCTGCTGGCTGAATTGCGGACCGTGCCTATCCAGGCGCGCCTGTGCTACCGCGCGGGTGGGCTGCGCATTGAGGCCGCGCAGATTGTCAGCGACCATGGCCCAGTTTTGCGTACCTGGTCGGCTGCCGGCTCGATTCCCTTTACGGCTGAGAACCCGGGGGCTCGCAAGAGCATTCTGCGGCGTCTGGCGAAACTGCTGGGCAGTGAGACTTTCCCCACTGGCGCTCTCTATAAGCACAATACGCTGCTGGTGATGGATGAGTTGCCGCTGGATGGGTCCCTGTCCGGGCGCACGCCCTGGGAGTTGACGGCGATGGCCGCGCTCAGCAGCCAGCGTCTCTCGGCCATGCGTGCGGCGTTGACGGCGGGCTGAACTCTGGCCAGGGTGCGGGGCTTCATCGCTCCCGCCTCGCTCTCCCTGGATCTCGTCCCCCCATGGCCACGCCTGCTGACCGTCCTCAGACCCAACTGATCGGTACCCTTGGTGCCCGTCCCTATGATCCGCGCTTGGCAGGCATCTTGGGCGTCTCTGCCCTGCTGCCGGTGGGGGCAGGTTTGTTGTGGACCTTCTCTCAGTCTGAAAGCCTGATCCCAATTTTTCTGTTGGTGGCCGGTATCGCCCAGGGCGCCCTGGCAGTGGCAGTGGGGCGTGAGTATCGCAACCGCGTGTTGGTATGGATTGATGGCGAGATGATCCACGCCCGCAAGTCAAAGGATGGAACGCTGGTCCTGGAGGAGCCGCTTGCCGCTTACACCATGGTGGATATTCACCTTGGCACGGGCCTGCGCCGAGGATGGGACGTGGTGCTGGTGCACCCGGATCCAGCCAAGCGCGTGGTCATGGGCGGGGGACCCCATTTCCTGGTGGGGGACGTGCGCGGCGCGGCAAAGGTGGCCAGCGAGCATCTGGGGTTGCCCCTCACCGACGATGCCGCGGGGCTGGAGAAGCAGTAAGACCCGGCCCCGAGGCCAAGCGCGGCTGGGTTTGGGCATCCGGCGGCCGTCAGGCATGAGCCCACCGCGCATCACCGGATGTAGAACTCCACATTCCCTGAGCAGCGAGGAGACCCGCCGGTTGCCGCCATGCCTGAACCGGAGCCATGCAGGCATTGACCGTTACCGTTTTGTTGGTACCAGCTGTGGGTGCTCCAGCCGTTGATTGTGGCGCCATAGGAAAAGCCGCAGTTACTGCGGTAGGTACCATTAAACGAGCCCTGATACCAGTCTGTTGCCGTTGCCGATCCCCAAGTTGAGTTGTTGTCGCAGGTAACAAGGAATCGATTTTCGCTGGAGTTGTTCCACATCAATTCGATGAAAGTGTCCGGCAACTTTTCTATCGGTCAATTCCCCCGATGTTGCGATCATGGACGTCCAGCGAACGTTGTTGCTGCCCCTAACGACAGCGATCTGAGCATAACCGCCGCCATCAAAGTCTTGATCGCAATAAACATCGCGCGTTTCCCCCCCGACAGAGATGCTATAGACGCCCGAAGAGGATGGCGCCTCTCCGCAGGAGCCATAGCTTTCCGGGGAAGGGGAAGGGGACGGGGACGGGCTAGCCTGTGGCTCACTGGTGCCTATGGTGCCGGTCAGGGTGCTGGCCGTGGTGCCGAACAATACATCCACACCTTCCCCAATGCGGGTCACAGCCGCAATGCCCGCGATGGCGACCAGGCCCACTACGAGCCCATAGGTCAGCGCCGTTGCGCCGCGATCTCTTTTCCAGCCACCCTGCCGCCACCGATACTCAACCATGGTCGCCCCTTACACCTGAGATTAATGCCGAAATCCATCCCGATGGCGGTGATACGTGCCAACCGCCATTGATGGCAAGGTTTCTGTGGGCAACGCTCAATCCGCCCCTTATGTGACGACGATTACCGTCCTCGGGGCAGGGCCGAGTTGCTCATTTTTTGGTCCTTGGCAGCATCAAGCTTGCGAATTGTCGCACAAGGCTCAGATACTAAGGGGTGGGGCGCCAATGCCTCCGTCTCCTTCCAACAAGGATCCACCTCAATGGATCCACGGGAAACGCCCTGAAGATGCTGCCGGTCACCTACGATCCGTTGTTGGTCCTGGCCTCCGTTGCTGTGGCCATGATGGCTGTGTTTACAAGCCTGGGGCTTGCCCAGGGCCTGTCGCGCCTGCCGTGGCGGCGCCAGCAGGGGCGCCTGATTGCAGCATCCCTGTGCTTTGGTGGCGGTATCTGGGCGACGCATTTTGTCGGTATGCTGGCGGTCACGACCCCCGTGCCCATGATCTATGACAGCGTGCCGACCCTGGCGTCGGCCTTGATCGCCATTCTCGCCACCGGATTATCGCTGCTGATCCTCAATTGCGGTGGCCATCGTCGCTGCTTGCTGCCCGCTGGGGGGCTTACGGGGATCGGGATCGTCACCATGCATTTTGTGGGCATGTCCGCGGTGGATGTGACCTGCGTCGCGCAGACAACCAGCCTTGGTTATGTGCTGCCCACGATCCTGGCCATCGGGGCGTCCACCGCGGCCTATTGGGTGGCTGGGGAGCGGCCCACACTGCGCCGCATGGCGCTGGCCTCCACGGGCCTGGCGCTGACCATTGCTGCCATGCACTACTCCGCCATGCTGTTCACGGGCTTTCAGGCCACGGTGCCCGAGGTTGCTGTCACCATGCCGGCCTTGTCCAATGGGTTGCTGGCCTTGCTGGTCATGCTGGTGTCGTTCGTGTTGTGCGGGTGGTTCCTGTTGACCGCGACGCCCCTGGCCATACGTCCCCAGAGGGCTGAGCCCGTCCCTGTCACGGGCCCTCTGGAGGCACCCACCCAGGCGCCCACCCAGGCGCCCACCGAGACGCCCGCCAACACGCCCACCGACACACGCAGCGGGAGCCCAAGAGGCATTCATGCTGACGTCTCCCCCACGCTCCCGGCAGCGAGGCCGTCCGCCCGGCGTGACGTGCCGCAGTCCCTGGCCCCTCCGACCCGCGATCCTGCTCCAGCCGCTGGCGCAAGCTCGTCCCCGGCGGCGGCGAATCCCGCCGCAGACGCTCTCCCGGCTTCTGCGGCCCGACGCCCACAGCCCGTCGTTCGGCCGACCTCCACGGGGCCGCTCATCCCCGTGGAGAGTGGCAAGGCCCCGGGTGGGACCCTGGCGCCGCAGCAGATCTGCTATGTCAAGGCCAGCGGACACTACACCTACATGTGCGATGGACAGCGGGAGCATTTTTGCCCCTGGCCCATCACCCAAGTGGATGAGGCCCTGAAAGATCACGGGTTTGTCCGTGTTCATCGCAGCTATTTGGTCAACGCCAGCCATCTGCGCCGGATCGAGCGGGAGCGGGACAAGGCGTGGGCCTTGCTGGCGGGTGACATCTCTCCCCGGGCCCGTATCCCGGTGTCCCGCCATCGCCTGACCCCCGTCCGCGACGCGCTGGGGCTGGGGGAACCGCAGCAGGCGTGAGCCGCTAGCGCCTGTCCCACCTACCTTGACCCCTCCCGCGCCCCCACCGGCCACCCACGCCGGTATCGTACCAATGGGTGGCCGGCCAAAGGTACGCCGGGTGGGGGCGGCCAGCTTGGAGTGGGGGGCTGGCGTGGACTCTATCTCACCGAACGCGCGCCAGATGTGACCTCTCAATAGGTTGTCGTCCCTTTGGGTTCCGACGCGCTTGCCCTCAGGTGTGGATCGTTGGCCCTGCTGGGCAGGGGCGGCAACCGCTTGGCGGCACCCGCCCCGCAGCAAGGCTCTCCCTCCCTTGTCGCCCTGCTACAACTCAAACGATAACTTGTCTTGGCAGCCTAAGGCTCTGTCGTGGGTAAACCAGGCGGTCTGTCTTACGCCATTCGTGCAGAGCAGACGCCATTGGTGCACGCAACCGGCCAGTCAGGCCCTGTGAATTGACGTTTGGCTGCGACAGGCGGACACAGGTGGGTAGATCGGGATGGCTTCCGCCCTGGGCGGCGTCAGGCCCCCTCGGGATAAGAGATCAAACAACCAATAAGGGAGACGTCTGTTGATACCCGGATCTTTTTCCTACCACCGGCCGGCTACCCTCGCCGAAGCGGTGGCCCTTCTTCAGACCCACGGCGACGAGGCGTTGATCCTGGCGGGTGGGCACAGCCTCATCCCGATGATGAAGCTTCGGATGGCGCAGCCCGAACATCTGATCGACCTGCAGCAGGTGGCAGAGTTGAAGGGCATCAGCATCGCCGGTGGCTTTGCAACCCTGGGCGCCATGACGACCCAAGCGGACCTGATCGCCGATGAGGCCTTGGCTCGCGAGGTCCCGATCCTGCGGGAAACCAGCCTGCAAATCGCCGATCCCCAAATCCGGTCCTTGGGCACCGTTGGGGGCAACGTCGCCAATGGCGACCCCGGCAATGACATGCCGGCCCTGATGCAGTGCCTCGATGCCGCCTTTGTCCTGCATGGCACAGGGGGAGAGCGAACGGTTGCCGCTCGGGAGTTCTATGAAGGGGCCTATTTCACGGCGCGCGCGGAGGATGAGATCCTCACCGCGATCCGGGTTCCGGTGCCGGCCGCAGGGCACGGCTGGGCCTATGAGAAGCAGAAGCGCAAAATCGGCGACTATGCAACGGCCGCTGCCGCTGTGGTGCTGACCCTGGACGGCGGGGTCGTCAGCACGGCCGCCATTGCGTTGACCAATGTGGGGGAGACCCCGCTGCTGGCCACCGATGCTGCCCAGGCCCTGATTGGCACCCGCCTGGAGAAGGCTGCCATCGACGCCGCAGCAACGAAGGCCATGGCCATCACCGAGCCGGCCGAAGACGGCCGAGGGACAGCCGATTTCCGCACCCATGTGGCAGGCGTCATGGTTCGTCGAGCCATCGCCAAGGCGGCTGCCCGCGCCGGTGGCGCGGCCTCTGCCGCCGCCTGAGCCCCCGATTGAAGGACCCCATCATGAGCAAGATGCACGTCAAGATGACCATCAATGGCAAGCCCGTGGAAGCGCTTGCCGATCCAAGGGAGTTGCTGATCCACTTCCTGCGCGAGGACCAGAGCCTGCGTGGTCCCCACATCGGCTGCGAAACCGGGCATTGCGGTGCCTGCACCGTCGATATGGACGGCAAGAGCGTCAAGAGCTGCACGCTGTTCGTCGCCCAGGCCGACGGCCATGACATCACCACGGTTGAGGGCATCAAGAGCCCGGACGGCAGCATGCATGTGATCCAGGAGATGTTCCGGGAGCATCACGGCTTGCAGTGCGGCTACTGCACGCCGGGCATGATCACCCGCGCCTATCGTCTGCTGCAGGAGAACCCGCGCCCCACCGAGGAGGAGGTTCGCTACGGCCTCAGCGGCAACCTCTGCCGGTGCACCGGATACAAGAACATCGTCAAGGCCGTGCTGGCCTCCGCCGACGCCCTGAACGCCGAACCCCAGGAAATGGAGGCCGCAGAATGAATGACATGGCCAACCCCACCCCGTCCCCCGAAGAGCGGGCCGCCAACCTGAAAGGCATCGGCTGCTCCCGCAAGCGCGTCGAGGATGCCCGGTTCACCCAGGGCAAGGGCAATTATGTCGATGACATCAATCTGCCGGGCATGCTGTTCGGCGATTTCGTCCGCAGCTCCCACGCCCATGCCCGGATCAAGCGCATCGACACGTCTGCCGCCCTGGCCCTGCCCGGTGTGCATGCTGTGCTGACTGCGGAGGACCTGATCCCCCTCAACCTGCATTACATGCCCACCCTCGCAGGGGATGTGCAGGCCGTCCTGGCCCACGAGAAGGTCTTGTTCCAGAACCAGGAAGTGGCCTTCGTCATCGCGGACAATCGCTACATCGCCGCTGACGCGGTGGAACTGGTGGAAGTCGAATACGAGGAATTGCCGCCGCTGGTGGATGCCTTCCAGGCCATGGCCGAGGACGCCCCGCTGCTGCGCGAAGACATCAAGGACAAGACCGAGGGTGCCCATGGCCCCCGCAAGCACCATAATCACATCTTCAACTGGCAAGTGGGAGATGAGCAGGGCACCGATGCCGCGATCAACAGCGCGGACGTGGTTGCCAGCGAGTTGATCACCTATCACCGGGTTCACCCATGCCCGCTGGAGACGTGCGGCTGCGTGGCCAGCATGGACAAGGTGAACGAGCACCTGACCCTTTATGGGACGTTCCAGGCCCCGCACGCGGTGCGCACCGTCGCAAGCCTGATCAGTGGTATTCCTGAGCACAAGATTCGCGTGGTGAGCCCGGATATCGGCGGCGGTTTCGGCAATAAGGTTGGGGTCTATCCTGGCTATATCTGTGCTGTGGTGGCGTCGATTGTGCTGGGCGTGCCCGTGAAGTGGATCGAGGACCGGATCGAGAACCTGTCCTCCACCGCTTTTGCCCGCGACTACCACATGACGGGCACCCTTTCGGCCACGAAGGACGGGAAGATCACCGGGCTGAAGGTGCATGTCCTGGCCGATCATGGGGCGTTCGACGCCTGTGCCGATCCCTCCAAATATCCTGCCGGGTTCTTCCACATCGTCACCGGCAGCTATGACATCCCGGTGGCCCATGTCAGCGTCGATGGGGTCTATACCAACAAGGCCCCCGGGGGCGTCGCCTATCGCTGCAGCTTCCGGGTGACGGAGGCCAGTTACCTGATTGAGCGCATGATCGACGTTCTGGCCAACAAGTTGGAGATGGATCCAGCCGAGCTGCGCCGCCGAAACTTCATCGGAAAAGAGCAGTTCCCGTATCAGTCTGCGCTGGGCTGGGAATATGACAGCGGGGATTACCACACGGCCTTCGACAAGGCCTTGGCGGCCGTGGACTATGCCGGGCTGCGGGCAGAGCAGGCCGCCAACCGGGAAGCCTTTGCCCGCGGCGAAACCCGCAGCCTTATGGGCATCGGCATCAGCTTCTTCACCGAAATTGTGGGCGCCGGCCCGGTGAAGAACTGCGACATCCTGGGTATGGGGATGTTCGATAGCTGCGAGATCCGCATCCACCCAACAGGATCGGCCATCGCACGGCTGGGCACCATCAGCCAGGGCCAGGGTCACGCCACCACCTTTGCCCAGATCCTGGCGTCCGAAATCGGCCTGGAAGCTGACAAGATCACCCTTGAAGAGGGCGACACCGATACCGCGCCCTATGGCCTGGGTACCTATGGCTCCCGCTCCACGCCGGTGGCCGGGGCTGCGGCCGCCATGGCTGGCCGCAAAATCCGCGCCAAGGCACAGATGATCGCCGCCTATCTGTTGGAGGTGCACGAGGACGACTTGGAATGGGATGTGGACCGCTTCAAGGTGAAGGGCACGCCGGAGCGCTTCAAGACCATGACGGAGATCGCCTTCGCCGCCTATAATCAGGCCATTCCTGGGCTGGAGCCGGGGCTGGAAGCCGTCAGCTATTACGATCCGCCCAACATGACCTATCCGTTTGGCGCCTACATCTGCGTGTTGGACGTTGATGTGGATACCGGTGTGACCAGCATCCGGCGCTTCTACGCCCTGGATGATTGCGGCACACGCATCAACCCGATGATCATTGACGGCCAGGTCCATGGCGGCTTGACCGAGGCCCTGGCCATCGCGATGGGGCAGATCATCGACTATGATGAGATGGGCAATGTGAAGGGGGCCTCCTTGATGGACTTCTTCCTGCCCACGGCCGTGGAAACGCCGGATTGGGAGACGGACTTCACGGAGACGCCCAGCCCCCATCATCCCATCGGTGCCAAAGGGGTGGGCGAGAGCCCCAATGTCGGCGGTGTCAGCTGCTTCAGCAATGCCGTCAACGATGCCTTTGCCCATCTTGGCCTCAGCCACACCCAGATGCCCCACGATCACTGGCGGGTATGGCGCACGGCCAATCAGCTGGGTTTGCACGGCTGAGGCGGGACCGGCATCATGCAGGCGGATGATCTGACAACAGCGTTGCGGGCGGTGGGCTACATCGCCGGCGGCCCGCTGGCCACGGCCTTGGGACTCTCGGTCTCTCTGGGCCGGCCATTGTTGCTGGAAGGCGAGGCGGGGGTCGGCAAGACGGCCATCGCCCAGGCTCTGGCGCAGGCGCTGGATACGCGGTTGATCCGCCTGCAATGCTATGAGGGGCTGGATGCCAGCCAAGCCATCTATGAATGGAACTACCAGCGCCAGTTGCTGGCGCTGCGGGTCCTGGAGCGCGGGGAGCAGGCCCTGAGTGTTGCCGAAGCTGAGGCGACGGTGTTTTCCCAGGACTATCTTCTGCGGCGCCCGCTGCTGGAGGCGATCAGCCAGGATCAGCCGCCGGTGCTGCTGATTGACGAAATCGACCGCACGGATGAGGCGTTCGAGGCCTTCCTGTTGGAGGTGTTGAGCGAGTTCCAGATCACGGTGCCGGAGTTGGGGACGTTGACCGCCAGCGCCAAACCCCATGTGGTTCTCACCAGCAACGGCACCCGGGCGCTGTCGGACGCTTTGCGCCGGCGCTGCCTCTACACTTGGGTGGATTATCCGGGACCCGAGCAGGAACTGGCCATCCTCAATCAGCGCCTGCCCGGGATCGACCAGCACTTGGCGCACCAGGTGATTGGCTTCGTCCAGCGGTTGCGCAAAGAGAGCCTGGAGAAGGTCCCGGGCGTGGCGGAGACCCTGGATTGGGCGCAGGCGCTTACGGGGCTTGGGCTGTCGGACCTGCACGCGCATCCCCGTGCTGTGCAGGAAACCCTGGTCTGTCTGCTGAAGACCCAGAATGATCAGGCGGCCCTGGCGCCGGAGGTGACAGAGCGCTTGCTGGGGAAGATTGCGTGATGCCAATGGCATCCCCCCCCCAGACCGTCGCGCCGGCGCAAGCCGGTGCCGAAGAAGGCTCTCCGGGGGATGCGGGTGCTGGT
>CAZCBM010000080.1:0-12903 GCA_964496805.1 uncultured Rhodospirillales bacterium
CTGTTGTCGCCACGGCCACCACTGGTGCCGTAGAGACCGTCTTTACCCGACGTGTTGTAGGAAGCTCCCCCACCACCGCCAGCAATGATCAAAGGTGTGGACCCATCAACAACGAACGTGCCACCACCACTACCTGTGTCACAGTTCTCACCGGTGTCGTCCGTACCCTGTTGGCCCACCAGGATGTTGATTGTGTCGCCCTGGGTGAGGCTAAAGTCTCCGCGCACAATGGCTCCGCGACCACCGCTGTAGCTCTGGTTGCGACCGCCGCGGGCACCGGCAACGGTGATGCGATAGGTGCCCGTCTGCGGGATGGTGAAGGCCTGAATGCCGCCGCTGACATTGAAATTGCTGCTGGAACTGGCCCAGGGCGCACTGCTGTAGGTGCTGCGGCAGTTGGACAGGGACGGCCCAGTGCGGCCAGATTGGCCACAGGTGGTAAAGGTATGGCTGGTGAAGGAGAACAGCGTGGTCTCTATGGTGACTGCAGCGCTCGTCGCCGTGGTTGAGCCCTTGTCCGTGGAGGCTGTCACCCTAACGACGAGGGTCTGGCTGGCATCGGCAGGGTCCACCAAATAGGTGGATCCTGTTCCTACCTCGGCGGATCCATTGCGCACCCAGACGATGGTGTAGCTGGGTGTTCCGGACCATGTGCCAACATCGGCCGTCAGGGTCTGGCCCACCTGCAAGGTTCCGGAAATGGAGGGCAGAGCGGTGTTCACAGGGCCATCCCCTGCGGTGGCCGAACCATCGATGGAACTGGCAACATCGACGAACAGGCTCTCTACGCTCTCGCCAACACTGGTCACTGCGGAAAGCCCAGCGACCGCCACCAGCCCCACAACCAGCCCATAAGTCAGGGCTGTAGCGCCCCGAGACTCCCGACCAAAAAGCATCTTGCGCATTTGAACCCCCCAAGAAGCAAACCGATCTCTGTAATAGGCGGGAAACGGGGTCCTTGCAAGAACAGCCTCCACAGGGGGCCATTCGTGGCAGTCCCTAGCACGCACCCCGGTCAAGATCCCTCAATGACCGCCAGTGCCTGATCCAGGTCCGCCACGACTTCTGGGGTTGGGCGGCCATGGGCCGCCGCAGAGCGGCTGACGGCCCGGGCGACAGCCTCCCGGGGACAGATCAGGATCACGCGGCTGCCCTTTGCGGCGGCCATATCCATCCCCTGCTCCAGCGCATCAAGGCCGCTGGCATCCACAAAGGGCACCTCTGCCAAGTCCACCAGCAACACAGGCGGCCAAACCGTCACCCGCTCCAGGGCCGGCGACAGCGCCGTTGCCACCCCAAAAAACAAGGGCCCCCGGATTTCAAACAACTCAACCCCCGTGGGCAGGTTGTCGTGCATCTCGGCGGTTTCTGGCAAGCTCTCCCGGTCCTCATCCGACGCCACCGGCCCTGGGACAGGCTGAGACCAGTCCTGGACCTGCAGCGAAACGGTGGCCGCCATGCGATGCATGAAGAACAGGGACGCCAGCACCACCCCCACCTCAATGGCCAGGGTAAGGTCTACAAGAACGGTCAGCCCGAACGTCACGGTCAAAAGGATCCGATCGGGATTGCTTCCGGAGACCAGGAGGTGCCGAACCCGCTTCACCTCCGCCATGGTATAGGCGACGACAAACAGGACGGCCGCGAGGCTGGCCAGCGGGATGAGGCCCACCAGCGGCCACAGCACCATCATGAACAGCAGCACCAACAGGGCATGGATCATCCCGGCAATCGGGGTCTTCGCCCCGGCACGAACATTGGTGGCCGTGCGCGCGAGGGCTCCGGTGGCGGGAAGCCCTGCGAAAATGCTGGCCGCCATGTTCGCCACCCCCTGCGCCACCAACTCGGCGTTGGGGCGGTGCCGACGACCGGTCATGCTGTCCGCCACGGTGGCCGAGAGCAGAGCCTCCAGGGCGGCCAGAAACGCGATGGTCAGGGCATCGCCCGCCACGGCAGCCATCTTTTCCAGGCTGAGCGGCGGCAAGCGCGGGGCGGGAATGTCCGGCGCCAACCCGGGATAGGCAGTGGCGATGGTCTCCACCGAGGCCCCGGCCAGATCCAACAGCCAAGCCACCGCCGCCGCCACGGTGATGGAGATCAGCAAGCGGGGCCAGCGCGGGCGATGGCGACGCAGCACCAGGATCACGCCCAGGGCCGCCCCTCCCACCAGGGTGGTCACAACGCTGACGTTGCCGAGGGCCTCTGCCAGCAGCGTCAGCGTTTCCAGCCAACTGCCTGGGGTATGCGCCAGACTGACGCCCAGGAACGGGGCGATCTGGGTGGTGAAGATCACCACAGCAATGCCGGCGGTGAAGCCAACGATCACCGGCTGCGGCATGTACCGCATGAAGTCGCCCAAGCGCAGTAAGCCCGCGATCACGATCAACACGCCGGCCATAAGGGTGGCCAGCAACAGGCCATCATAGCCGTGGGCCTGGATAGTCTGGAGGATCACCACCACGAAGGCCCCGGTGGGTCCGCCCACCTGGACACGCGATCCCCCGAGGGCGGAGATCAGGAAGCCGGCCACGATGGCAGTGATCAACCCTTCCCGCGGTGTGGCGCCGGAGGCGATGGCCAGGGCCATGGACAGGGGCAGGGCCACGATGGCGACGGTGAGGCCGGCCAGCGCGTCGGCCCGCAGGCTCCGTCGGTCATACCCCTCCGCCAGGCACGTCACCAGTTTGGGCCTCAAGGCAGCCCATCGGGCGGCCCGTCCGGCAGACGAGGGGGGCATTTGGGCCAAGGCTTCAGGCTCATCAAGTGGGGGGGCGGAACCGGGAACGCTTCCGGCTACGCCTCCGGCAACACAAACATCCAGAAGGGTAATCGTCGCAGTCGATCAAGCGGCGTTGGGGGCATAGGCCCGAGAAGATGCAACGCCACACAGGGGATCATCCGAGCGACCACTAGGCGTTTACAGTACGGGTACCAACCCCAAATCGGTGCCCCGTGCTGTCGACAAGCGGGCCTCTCCGGGCGGATCTGGGATCATCATCGCCGAGTTATGCCAAGGCATAACGCAGCGCCCGAATATCCTGTACCCCGCCCTACCCTCTCCGTGGCTCTTAGCACAGCGCGCCCTGGCGCGCCGTGCTTAGGGGGCTCAGTCGAGGCCCAGGTCGATGCGGGGCACCTGGCCGATGCTCTGCTCCAGGCGGCGGGTCTGGCCGGTGACAACGCTATTGGTCCGGATCCCAAAGTCCAGCAGGCTCCCCTGCCCCGGCTCCAATCGGATGCCGATATTGCCCAGGGGGCCCTTGTGCTCGAACCCGTGGCGCAGATCCTCGGTCGCCTCATCGAACAGGCGGTTCATTTCATCACACGCCCGCTCCGCAAGCATCGTGAACATGTCCTGCAGATTAGGCAGATTGAAACCCCAGGACAGGCTGATGCCGGTGTTCAGCAAATTGTTGAGGCAACTCACCACCTTGAGGGCGGCCGGTTCCAGAATGGACCCGTTGATGTCGGATCGCATTTGGTCGATGGCCATGCCCTGCGCCTCCATAATGGCTGTCTCCACCATGGGATCGCAGGCTCCGAAATCCGCCCGCAACTCCTCGGCGGTCATCGGGGGAGGCGGATCATAGTCGGTGCCACCGCCGCCCACCGGCATGGGGTTGCCATCGTCCCCGCCGCCACCGCATTCGCCCGTGACGCCGGTGCTGCCATAGGGGGTGGCATAGCCAAAGCCATTGCGAATGTAGCGCGTGATGGGCGTCCCATAGTCATCGCGAAACACCACGGTCCCGCCACTGCGCAGGAAATTGATCATGTTCTGGATGCCGCCCAGGTGCTGCCCCATAAGGATGGCGGATTCGCTGATGGGAAAGCCGCCAACGGTACGGCCCACATACCGATCCAGGCCGAAGGCGCGGGCATAGCCCCACTGGATGCGCATATACTCCCGGATGGCCCATTCCTGCACGTCGGGGCTGCTGAGGAAATCCTGCTTGGAGTTCACCCCCATGGAGCGGGCGCGGGCGGTCCAGGACCCTCGCCAATCGTTTCGGCCGGTGCCGTCGCGGCTGTAGAGGCCGACGTCAATCATCGCCAGTTCGCCCATCTGGTACTTGCCGATGTACCCAATGGTGTTTTCGATGTCGTATCGTCCGCCGGATTCGCTGCCCCCCAGGCGCTCCAGAAATTGCTCATAGGTGCAGGCCAGCGCTGGGCCAAGGCAGGCCAGCGCCATCAGGCAACTCATCCAGATGATCCGCATCGTCACGTCCCCATCCTCCTGGCCGCGCGGGCCGGTTTACTGGCCATCCCCAAGCACATTGGAGAAGCCGTAAGTCTCACCGTCATACACCCACCGCCGATCCCCATTAAGGATCAGGTCCCGCAGGCCATGGGTGCGCGTGTCCGCCAATCGCACCGTGTCCGTGTTCACTTGCAGGATCCGCCGCCAACGTTGGCCATCAAATCGGTACAGGAAAGTCTGGCAACCCATTGCCCCACAATAGAAAACGCCATACCCCTGACCCAGGATCTCAGCTTGACCGTCATCATCCACGTCAACCAGAGCGGCACCGACCTGCTGTTCTGTGCCCAGAACCTCGGCGGCTTCCGCCAGTTGCTCTTCCAGCAATCGGCGGACTTGGGCCACAGCGGTGTCCGTCGGATCCTCGCTGAACACCACGGGTTGCGCGGCTGCCGTCGGCAACGCCAGCGTGGTCAGCAGAAGCAACACTGATAGCCGGCCCACCGCGCGCATGGCCACTCCGTTCAAGGTGTCTCCACACAATCTACAAGGTTGAGGCCGTCAGGGCAACGGGCCGTTGAGGGGGCAGCGCCTGAAGCGAGATCAAAAGAATGTCCCAGACACATGGACGGGTTCTCCATTGAATGTTTAGATTGGGGCGCCATAATTGGTTGTGTACGTCACTGTTGGATACCGATATGCCCGCTGCCCCCCTTCCAAGCAACGAGTGCGCGCGCCTGGAGGCGTTGACCGATCTGGCGATCTTGGACACCTTGCCGGAGGAGCCCTTCGACTCCTTGGTGAAGGTGGCGCAGTCCGTGGCTCAGGTTCCCATCGCCTTGATTTCGCTGGTGGATGCTGAACGCCAATGGTTCAAGGCGCGCCGGGGATTACAGGTCTGCGAAACATCGCGGGACATGGCCTTCTGCGCCTATGCCCTGCACGGATCATCCGTTCTGTGGGTGGAGGATGCCACCACTGATGAGCGGTTTGTGGACAACCCATTGGTGACAGGGGAGCCTGGGATCCGCTTCTATGCGGGCGCGCCGCTGACTCTTCCCACCGGTCACCGCCTGGGCACGCTTTGCGTAATAGACACCAAACCCCGGGCCCATGATGCCACCCTGGCGGCAACCCTGGAACAATTGGCCGTGGCCGTGGTCCATGCCATGGAAGCACGCCTGAATCTGGAGAAAGTGACGCAAACCCAGGCAGCGCTTTGCCTGACCAAACAACAGGATGACGTCGTTACGGCCATTCTTGATGCCGCCTTGAGCACCAGCGATCCCAAGTCTTTCAGCCAGACCTGTTTGGACATTCTGATCGAGCGCACACCCTGGCTGAGCATCATCAAAAGCGGTGCCGTCTTTCTCACCGATCCCCACGGCGCCACCAATGACCTCCACCTTGTGGCCGAGCATCGCCTGGCGGAGCCCCTGAAGACCCTCTGCGCAAAGGTCAAGGAGGGCCATTGCCTGTGCGGCCGCGCGGCAAGCTCTGGCACCTTGATCCATGCCAGTTGTGTCGACCACCGGCATGAGACCCGGTTTGACGGTATGACGCCCCATGGTCATTATGCGGTTCCGCTGTCGTCGGCAAACGGTCGACTGGGCGTTCTGACCCTTTATTTGGCGGAGGGTCATCAGCGTTGTGCCGATGAGGAGGCCTTTTTGCAGCGGGTGGCTGGTGCCATGGCGCTGGGGCTGGAGGGACGCCAGAAGTTTAATGAAATAGAATCATTCTTCACCCTGTCCTTGGATCTTATGGGGATTGCCACCACTGATGGCCAATTCCTGAGGCTCAACCAGGCCTGGGAAACATCCCTTGGGTACAAGGTTAAAGACCTTCTGCATCGTCCCTACCTACACTTGGTACATCCTGAGGATGTGGATGCAACTCGGGAAGCCATGCGGGACCTGCTCAGTGGCAACACTGTCCGCGGTTTCTGCAACCGCTACAAGACGGTAACCGGTGAATGGCGCTGGCTGGAATGGCAGGCAACGCCCGGCAGGGATGGTCTGATCTTTTTTGCGGCGAAGGACGTGACAGATAAACGGGCCGCCGCTATCGCTCTGAAGCAAGCATCGGAACGCCTCAACGACGTCGTAAGGATCTCCCGTACAGGTGTTTGGGAGGTTGACCTCATCACCGGAGATATTTTCTGGGATCAACAGACCAGAGCTATCCATGAAGTCGATGATTCCTATGTCCCGACGATGGATAAGGCCCTGGCCTTTTACCCACAGAGCTCCAGAGATATTCTTGAGCCTGCCATTGAACACTCAATGGAAACAGGTGATCCTTGGGAGCTAGAGCTTCCCTTTATTACAGCCAAAGGTCGCAACATTTGGGTATCGGCCCTCGGGCGAGCCGTCATAGAAAATGGCCAGCCTGTCAAACTGCGCGGCAGTTTTCAGGACACCACCGCGGTGCGCTCAGCCCTGGATCGCGCCAAGCTGGCAGAACAGCGACTGCGGGCGGCCATTGAGGCCCTGCCCGACGGGTTTGTCCTGTACGATCAAGCGGATCGGCTGGTGGTTTGCAATGAGCCCTACCGCCAGCTCTACGGCGCCAGTGCACCGGCCATGGTTGTTGGGGCCAGTTTCGAGAGCATCCTCCGCTACGGGCTGGAGCGGGGTCAGTATGCCGAAGCCGTGGGTCGGGAGGAGGAATGGCTGGCACAGCGCATGACACTGCACAATGAAGCCGCCCACGAAACTGAACAGGAGTTGCCTGGCAATCGCTGGATCCGGATCATCGAACGGGAAACCCCCGATGGCGACCGCGTGGGCTTCCGGGTGGACATCACCAAGCTGAAACGCCAGCAGCAAGCCCTGAGCAACGCACGCCTGGAAGCCGAGAAGGCCAGCATCGCCAAGTCCCAGTTCCTGGCCAATATGAGCCATGAGATCCGGACCCCCATGACCGGGCTTATCGGCATGTTGGATGTCATGCTGGACAACGATCTGCCCGATGAGCATCGGCAGCGTGCGCTGCAAGCGCGAACCTCAGCCAACTCTCTGCTGGCCATCCTGAATGACATCCTGGACGTCTCCAAGCTGGAGGCGGGGGACCTGAAGATCGAACGCATCCCGGTCTCCGTCCGTGCCATCTTGGAGGATTGCCTTGGTCTCGCCGCCCCACGCGCTAAGGAGAAGGCGCTGAAGCTGCAAAGCTTTGTGGATCCCTCCGTCCCAAAATGGATCATCAGCGACCCCACGCGCCTGCGCCAAATCGTGCTCAATCTGGTGACCAACGCCGTCAAGTTCACCGAGGCTGGGCAGGTCACGGTCACCGTGGGACGCCGCTTCCATCGGGACCAAGAGACCTTGTGCATTGATGTTCAGGACACGGGTATCGGCATCTCCGCTGCTGCAAAAGCACGCCTGTTCGACCGATTTACCCAGGCTGAAGAGAGCACCACCCGCCGGTTCGGCGGCACCGGCCTGGGGCTAGCCATCTGCAAACAGCTCACCGAGCTGATGCACGGGGACATCAGCGTGGACAGTGCGGAAGGCGAAGGCACCACCTTCAGCATCCGCTTGCCCCTGGAAGAGACGGCGGCCACCTGTGCCCCTGCCCCTTTAAGCCAGGCCATCTCCACTGATTCCGGCTGCGAGACGCCGCTGCGGATGCTCTTGGCAGAGGACGTGATGGTGAACCGCATGGTGATCCAAAGCCTGCTGGGCAAGCGTGGTCACGAAGTAACCGTGGCCACCAACGGACTGGAAGCTGTGGAGGCGGTCACGCAGGAACGCTTCGATGTCATCCTGATGGATATCCAGATGCCGGAGATGGACGGCTACGAGGCAACGAAAGCCATCCGGGCCTTGCCCGAACCCGCCTGCAACACTCCGATAGTGGCGTTAACAGCCCACGCGATGGAGGGGGATCGGGACATGTGCATCCGTCATGGGATGGACGATTACGCCACCAAACCCATTGATGTTGAACAACTGGTTGAAGCGATCCAGCGGGCGACCTCCACCCCTCAGGAGGAGCGGATCAGGAGACGCAGCGGCGACTCCCCCTGCGCGCCTTTGGAAGTCATGCAGACTGCCGCCAACGCTGAGGACCCATCTTCGGTAGAAATTTTCTAATTATGTTCCTCATCTGGCAGGCACCGTGAGGCCACCGACCCCTGGCTGTTTGGATCTGATGGGCTGGGGGCTGTCTCGGGCTCCATGACCCACCCCGCGTTGGGTCGCCTCCGGCCCCTGTTGCTTCCTCTGCCATAAAAGCAAAGGGCGTCACGCTGCAAATGCCGCGACGCCCTCTGGGTTTTTGCTGGTGGACTTGATCAGTTCTTGCTTGCTGCGGTTGCGCCTACAGCAGTGGACGCCGATTTAAAGTCGGCGCCTCTGCTGTAGCTTACCGCCCGTCACTTGGATGATCCCCCGGCGTGGCGGGGCCACGTCGGGGGCTTCCACTCAGGGCTCAGTAGGTCAGGTTGCCCACATATTCCCGCAGTCGGCCTTCGGCGACGCGCTTTTCGCGAGTCAGATCCTCCACCTGCTGTTCCAGGGCGATGATCTGGTCTTCCTGTTCATTCATCTGGGACAGATAGCGTCGACCCAGATCGCTGTTGGTGGGCACCCGTGCCAAGTTCTCCCGCATCCGACGCTGATCTTCAAAGATCCGCTCCCGACGGCTCTGGGCATCACGGATCTGGACGTCCAGTCGCTCCACCGCTTGGCGCAGTTCGGCCATCTCCTCAAAGGCCCGGCGCAGTTTCGGATCCAAGCGGCCAGCATTGTTGGACTGGTAGACGAAGTCCCGCACGCTCATGGTGGCCAGGGCCAAGCGCTCCTCGTCCGTGCGCTCCAACGTGACGGCCACGGACTCCACCTCCGCAGCGGCCACCGGTACGCGGATGCGGTAGTGGGTGGCGGTCACGGTGACGTTCTGGCCCTTCGGGCGGACGATCTCCCAGCCGCTATTGCGCGGGTGCTCAATCAGAACCGTTCGATCCTCCTCTGCCGCGCCCTTGATGGCGTAGGTGGTGGTTTGGCTGCGCACCACCCGTTGCCGCAGGAAGCCATCGGCAATGGCAGCGGAAACGATGCGCTGTTCGCCCGTGGTTTGACGATCGATGGAAACCTTATTGTCCAACGCGTAGGAGATGTATCGGCTTTCCCCCTTGGGCATCACCGGCACTTGCGCATCACCGATGAACGCAGTGCCGCCGAAGCTGGTCTCCTCATACAGCGTCAAGATGCCGGGCGGGAACCCGGCCTGACTGTCGTTGGTCAGGTAAACGCTGGAGAGGGGATGCGTGGGATGCGTGTCCGGCTGATAGAGACTGACGCGCTCAATCTCCAGGGACTGGCTGACAAAGGGCACCATCAGGCTATGGCCGCTTTGCACGCTGAAGCGGGTGGGGAAGCGGAACAGCACCTGGGTGGTGGCATCGTCGCTGGTTGCCGCCTGGGTGCCTGCCATGGCCTGGCGGTTGAACGCCTGACGGGCCACATCCTCCTCACTCTCCATCATCGGTGCCATCGCCGCCATGGGGGCTGGCATGGCATCGGCCAGGGCTTCCCCGGCAGCAAAACCCCCGAGAGACCGCCCGGTGGATGACGGTTGAGCCCGGGCGGACAGGCGCGGTGCCTCAATCTCGTTCACCGTGCCCAGATTGCCACTGTCCACCCGGGGGGTCACCCGGCCCAGCACTTCCACCGGCAAGGAGGGGCGGGACGCATAGTAGCTCTCATAGAGAGCTTGGCGGAAGGTCACGGGGTTGCCCGCCACCAGCATCACTTGAACATCGTTCCAGTCGCTGCCGGTCTGGTTCTCCAGCACTGCCCAGCCCTGGAGCAGGCTCTCTTCGCCCTCCTCAGCATCGGCCGGCGGCAACACCAGGCGGTAAGCGGATTTCCACAACGGAGCCGACACCACATAGCTCAAGGCCACCGGACGCACGCTTTCGCCTTGAAGATCAATCCGCAGCGTCCGCTGGTCCCGCACGCGATTGGCGTGAAGGGCCGCCAAGCCCCGCGCGATTTGCTCCTGAACCTCCGGTTCCGTGAAGCGGACATTGTCCAACTGCTCCAGCGGAAAACTGCGGATCCCTTCGGTGGTGAGCAGGGTCACGCGATGGCGCTCCACCACGGCATCCCCCTGCCCCTCCTGATAGGGCGTGACCCGGACCAGCCGGCCTTCGGCACTGCTGCCGCCTTCAATGCGCACCTCGGCCCCTTGCAGCGCATTCAGCAAGCGCACGGGGTCGTTCAGGTCATCGCGGGAGAAGGGCAGATCGCGGAACGCCTCCGCCAACGGTTGGCGGCCCGGGACCGACACGCCGCCGATCTGGCCGGCGCCATCAAAAACGACCAAGCTCTTCAACAGATCGTCCACTTGGTCCAGGCGCACGGGCAGTTCCAGGGTGGTGGAGCCGTCCACCTCCCCCGCATGCTCAAAATGGGCGAGACCGGCGGTGGAGAGGATCACCGTTTGCAGCGGCAATTCCTCCGCCAGAGCGGGACGGCCCACAAGCAGGGCAGCAGCGGCGGTGACAGTCATCAAAGACCGGGGGATACGTCGGGGCAAAGCCATGGCGGCGCGCCTCCTCCTCAAATGTGGGGCAGACAGGGGACGGATGAGCCGCACTTTAGGGGCAAAGGGGGCAAAACAACGGCGCCAAAAGGGGCAAACAAGGCCAGCCAGGGCAGGCCTTGCGGCAATCCCAAGGTGCGGCAAGATGTATCCAATCCGCCTAAGCCCATGATAATAATGTTTCACTCAAACGAGGGCTCGCATCTGTCGGAAGGTTCGCTTAGGTAACGATCGGCGCGCCGGCGGCCGAGCCTTGGATGCGCCCGCCTTAGCCCCCCAGACCGCCCCCCTGATCAGAGTGCCCGTTGCCGTGTCGCCCAGCAAAGTGCCCACACCCGATCCCAAGACCTTCAGCTCCGGCGCCAGACTGCGCACGTACATTCTGGCGGGTGTCCTCGTGACAGCGCCCATCGCCGTCACGCTCTGGCTGACGGTCACCTTTATCTATTTCATCGATGATCAGGTGCGTTGGGCGCTGAACCTGGAAGAAAGCAGCGGGGTCGCTTTCTGGGTGCCGGGCCTGGGGCTGGTGATCATGCTGCTGTTCCTGGCACTGGTGGGCTTCTTTGCTGCCAGCTTCCTGGGCAAGACGGTGGTCCACCTGTCCGAATATCTGATGGGCAAGATGCCGTTTGTACGGACGATCTACGGCGCCCTCAAACAGATCTTGGAGACGGTGCTGGCCAACCAGTCGGATGCGTTTCGGGAGGTGTGCTTGGTGGAGTATCCCCGTCGCGGCATGTGGGTACTGGGCTTCGTGACCACCTCAGCAAAAGGGCCCGTTGCCGATGCCACCCCTTACGATCTGCATTATGTCTTTGTGCCCACAACCCCAAACCCCACCAGCGGCTTCTTGGTCCTGCTGCCACGGGAGGAGATCATCACCCTGGATCTCAGCGTGGATGATGGGGCGAAACTGATTATCTCCGGCGGCATTGTTGCCCCTGGCTCCGACGCCAAGGCGGCGCGCGAGCAGATGGAAAAGGCTGCCCGTCGCGCAGGCCCTGCACCGGCACCGGCCGCTGACCTGCCTCAGCCGAACCCCTGATCTGGGGCACTGACACTTGCCCCATAGATCCAAGTCCCAGGGGCCGTTTCAACTGTCTGGCCCATGCTCCTCGGCTTGGATGGCTGCCTTGAGGCGCGCAAGATCGCGGTGGCTCAAACCAAGCTCGTGGGCAATGGCAGCGACACCCTCGCTGTGGACATCCAACCCGGCCCGCCGTGCTTGGCGCCGCCGCCTGCGTTTGCGCGCCTGAGACAACTCGTCGGCAAAGCGGGAGACCAGGATGGCCGTGGGAAACGCCGTGGCGCCTATCCCACAAATCATGATGGCGGAGGCCACTGCCCTGCCCGCGGCGGTCATCGGCGTCACGTCCCCATACCCCACCGTGGTCAGGGTCACGATGGCCCACCAAAGGCTATTGGGTACGGTGCCGAACTTTTCCGGCTGAACATGCCCCTCCACCAGATGCAACAGAAAGGCCGCGGTCAGGCAGACGATGAGGATGACCACAAACGCCAGCGACAGGTTGCGCGCCTCGGCCCTTAAGACCCGGCCCAGCAGCGCCATTCCCATGAAGTAGCGGGACAAGCGCATCAGTCGGAGGAACCGCAGAAGCCTCAGAAAGAAGATATCCTCCAGTCCGCCGCCCATCCAATGCACGATGAACGGCATTAGGATGGCGATGTCCAACAACGTCAAGGGGCTGAAGATATAGCGCCAGCGGCTGGGTAGCGCTCCCGCGGCCCAGATCCTGATCCCCAACTCCACGGCGAGGAACAAGATGGCCACCGCCTCCACCCATCGGAAGACAAGCCCGTAATGGTCCTCCAGGCGCGGAACGCTGGCCAGGCTGAGGGCGATGACGTTGAGGATAATGACAAACGCGATGACGCCGTTGACCCAGGGCGACCAGGGATCATCGGCATCGGACCGCTCCAACAGGATCAGCAGGCGGCGTTGGGGGGAGGACATGGCAACGACCCTTCGGGTTGACCCACAGCAGTGGACGCTAGGATGATCCCCTCCGTGGCGTTGCCACTTTTGGGGCCCTACGCTCCAGCCAGAGGGCACAGGCTAGAGCGCGTCCCACCTACCTTGACCACCCCGCGCCCCCACCCGGCCACCCACGCCAGTATCG
>CAZCBM010000081.1:0-12834 GCA_964496805.1 uncultured Rhodospirillales bacterium
CATGCCTTCCTCAGCCCGCCGCTGACGGGATGGGAAAGCGCCATCCTGCCCGCCTCCGGCGAGACGACCGAGGCCGAGCTGGTGTCACGCCTCGCCTCCCTGAAAGCCAGGGGCACGCTGCCGCCGCTGACGGCCTTCGAAGCCGCCACCCTGCTGGCCATTTGCGTCTTTGCTGCGGAAACCGCGGACCTGTGTCTGCTGGAAGTGGGCCTTGGCGGACGGGACGACGCCACCAATCTGGCCAGCACCGTCCGGCTCAGCCTGCTGACGCCCATTGCCATGGATCACGCCGATTGGATCGGCCCACACCTCTCGGACATTGCCCACGCCAAGGCCGGTATCATGCGCCGTGGCGTACCGGCCCTCAGCGCCCCTCAGGCACCGGTGGTGGCAGACATTCTTCTTCAGGAGGCCAAGAAGGTTGGGGCATCGCTGAGCCTGCTGCCACCGCCACCGCCGGAGGCGCCAGCCCCTGCACGGATGCCCGGCCCCCACCAAAAGATCAATCTGGCCCTGGCCCAGGCGGCGGCGCGGGCGCTGGACCTGCCTGCCAACGCCATCGCCCAGGGCGCTGCCACTGCCTGCCTGCCGGGGCGCCTGAGCCTCATCGGCCAAGGCCCTGACGGTCAACAGCTTTTCCTGGACGGCGCCCATAACGAGGCGGCCTTCCGGTCGCTGGCGGACTGGATACGGGATCAGGCCCCCCATCGGCCCGTCACGGCACTGGTGGGGGTGCTGGCGGATCGCGACGCCCCTGTGGTTGTGGCACCGTTGCTGAGGGTGCTCACCTCGCACCTGTGGGCCGTGGACTGCGGTCAGGGCACGTCCCGCTGGCGCTCGGCCGACGATCTGGCCCACGTCTTGCCGGGGGCGCAGGCCATGGGGTCACTGCCCCAGGCCATGCAGCACTGGGCCAAGACGGCGCCACCGGAGGCGCTGGGGATCATCGCAGGCAGCCTCAGCCTCGCAGGACCGGCCTTGAGTGTTGCGGGGACGCTATATCAGGAAGGACTGCTTACGGGTTCAGACGGCATTTGATTGCGTTGACGCAGCGCATTGGGTAGCCAAGGAATCCCAACCGCCCGTGCGCTATGCCCGAGGACCCAAGATGCTGCGTTGCCAGTCCCGCCTGCTGCTTGTTGCCACCACCGCCCTCGCGGGCCTTGGCCTGTCCCCGGCCCTCGCGCAGGCAGAGGGTGAGGCGCTGAGCGTCGGGGTCTCCGGCTTCATGCGCCAATACGTGTCGTTCCAGGCCAACAATGGCAACCAATCGCTGAACCCGGTGGACCAGTGGAGCGACTCAGAGATCCACTTCTCCGCCAGTGCTCAGGTGAGCGAGGGCATCGAGGTGGGCCTTGATGTGGAACTGGAGACCGACCAGGGCGCGGGTGAGGGCACCATCGACCAGAGCTATCTTTACGTGGAAACGGCCTTTGGCCGCCTTGAGATGGGCGGGCGCAATTCGGCCGGCTACCTGATGCATGTGGAAGCCCCCAATGTCGGCCCTGCCATCAACTCCGGCCGTCAGGGGCAAAGCATCGGGGATCAGGGCCGCACCATCGCCTCCACTGGCGGCATCGGGCCGTTCGCAGCAACCTATCTGGAGCCCATTGGCAGTAGCCGCTGTGCCGACACCAATACTGATGGCACCATTGATAAGTTCCTGGAGTGTACCTTCAGCGCGGACGACAATGGCCAAAAGATCACCTATTTCACGCCGCGCCTGCATGGCTTCCAGGTTGGTGTGAGCCTTCTGCCTGACATCACGGTCACCGGCGGCAACGCCAACGCCATTGATCCGGACCCGACCCACGACTACGGCGCCAGTGTGGGCCTGAACTACATCGGCGAATATGGTAATGGCGTCACCGTCAGCGGCTCGCTGGGATACTATTTCTCCCGCGTGAAGGATGGCGTTCTGGATACCACTGGCCGCCAGGCGGACGACTTCCACGGCATCACGGCCGGGTTCCGCGTGGGCTACGAAGGGTTCAGCATCGGGGCCTCCACCGCCCATGTCCTGACAGAGGGCATTGTGGAGGAAGGCTTTGTCTGGGACTTCGGCGTCGCCTATGAGGCTGATCGCTGGGGCCTTAGCCTCACCTATATCGACAGTGACCTTGAGGTGGATGAGTTCAACCAGTTGGCTGGCCAATTGAGCGGACGCTATCGCCTGGGTAACGGCGTCGACGTTGTCGCCTATGGCGGCTACGCCGCGATCAAGGGGCGCAACGGTGGCGGTCTGAAGGAAGACGGCATCTATGGCGGTACCGGCCTCGAATTGACTTACTGAGGCGCACCAGCGCCCCTCCCGCTTTTTCTCAAACCAAAACAGAGGACACGCCCATGCCGACCAATGAGTCGCTCAAGAACATGCTGGACAAGGAGCATGAGGACAAGTCGATCAAGGAGATCATGGACCTGTCTCCGGCTGCCCTACAGGGCGTCAGTGACCGCCAAGCCGACCTGCTGAAAGAGGCCTTTCGCATCTCCACCATCGAGCAGTTGGCCAACAACCGCTATTTCCGCATGGCTCAGGCCCTGCAAATGGTCGCCGAGTGCGAATAGCCACGAAGGCACGGCAGATCGCTTAGAGCGTAGGACCCCAGAGTGGCAACGCCACGTCGGAATCCTACTTCTGGGCTCAGGGCTCAGCGCCCCGGCCCAGGGCCACTGCTGCCCTTGACCGGCGCCTTTGCGGCCTGCTCGGGGGTCTTGGCCGCTGCCTCGCTCGCCGCCAGCGACGTCGTCCAGCCGCCGCCGGCCCCGGCGGCTGCCGCTTGGGCCTGGCTGGCCGGACCCTGCGCATCGTTGGCGGCTACAGGTGCCTCGCCCGGCAACAACCCCTCCCGGCGCAGCAAGGCCGCCGGATCGGGTTCACGGCCCCGGAAAGCACGATAGAGGTCCATGGGCTGCTCGCTGCCGCCCGCCGCCATCAGGGTGCGAAACTTGGCGGCGGTGATATCATCGAACAGGCCGTTCTCTTCGAACGCCTCAAACGCATCGGCCTCCAGCACCTCTGCCCACTTATAGCTGTAATAGCCGGCTGCATAGCCACCGCTGAAAATGTGCCCGAACGCCGGTGACATCATGGCCCCAGGTTCCGGCGCCAGGGTGGCGAAGGGCGCCCGGGTCTGCTTCTCAAAGGCTTCCACGTCGGTGATGGTGGCCGGATCGGTGGTGTGCCACGTCATGTCCAGGTTGGCCAAATCCAACTGGCGCATCATGGCCGAGCCACTGCGGAACGTCTCCGCCTTCTTCAGCTTGGCAAACAGGTCCTCCGGGATAACGTCCCCCGTCTCATGGTGGCGGGCAAACATGTCCAACACCGTCTTGTCCTTGACCCAGTTTTCCATCAACTGGCTTGGCAACTCGACGAAATCCCATTTGACCTGAGGGCCAGCCTGGCTGGCATAGCGCACGTCACTCAACAAGCCGTGCAACCCATGCCCAAGTTCGTGGAAGAAAGTGGTGACCTCGCCCAGGGTCAGCAGGGATTTGCCTTCCGCATCCGGGCGGGTGAAGTTCCCATGCAGGCCGATCACCGGGATCTTCCGGCCGTCCTCATCATGGGCCTGATTGATATAGTTATTCATCCACGCGCCGGGGCGCTTGGTCTCCCGTGGGAAGTAATCGCTGTAGACCAACCCCATGAGATCCCCGGACTTGGCATCCTTCACCTCGAAGACCTGAACATCCTCGTGATAGGTAGGGTACTGGTCCGTTTTCTCGAACTTCAGTCCATAGAGTTTGCCGGCGACGTCGAAGGCGCCCTGGGCCACCTGATCAAAGGGCAAGAACGGCCGCAACGCCTCGCTATCAAACCCGAATTCCTGCTGGCGCAGCTTCTCGACATAGAAGCCAACATCCCAAGGCTTCAGCGGATCGGGGCCCTTCTGGGCGGCAACAAACGCCTTCAGGTCCTCAAAGTCCTTGTCGGCAGCCGGCTTGGCCCCCTCCTGCAGATAGCCCAATGTGTCCTTGACGGCCTGAACGCTGCCCGCCATGCGGTCAGCCAGCACATAATCCGCATAGGTGTCGAAGCCCAGCACCTGTGCCTTCTCGTGACGCAGCGTGGCGATCTGCTGGATCACCGGGCGGTTGTCATTGGGCGGCAGGGTGGCGCTGGTGGCGCTGGCACGCCATAGGGTCTCCCGCAGGTCCCGGTTCTCCGCATATTGCAGGACCGGCCCCACGGAGGGGGCATCCAGGGTGAACATAAAGCCATCCTTGCCGGCCTTCTTGGCCGCCTCGGCGGCTGCCTTTTTGGCACTGTCTGGCAGACCGGCCAGTTGGCTTTCGTCGGTGACCAGGTGCTTGAAGCTGGCCTTGGACGCCAGCACGTTGCGCTCAAACACGGTGGACAGGCGGGACAACTCGGCAGAGATGTCCTTCATCCGGGCCTTGTCCTCTGGCCCCAGCAGCGCGCCGGAGCGCTCAAACCCCTTGTAGGTGTCCTCCAGGAGTTTGCGCTGATCCGGTGCCAAATCGCTCCCGTCGCGGGCGTCGTAGACAGCCTTCACCTGGGCGAACAACCCATCATCGAGGCTGATGTCGCTCCCGAAGGCCGACAGGGTGCGGGCAATGCTCTCGGCATCGCGCTCCATCTCCGGCCCGCGCATCACGCCCATATAGTTACCGTAGAGATGGCTGATCCGGTCCACCTCCTTGGTGGCCGCTTCCAGCCCCTCAATGACACTCTCAAAGGTCGGGTTCGGGTCTGCCTTAATGGCCTCGATCCGCTGGTTGGCCTCCGCGATTGCCCAGTCAAAGGCCGGGGCGAAGTGCTCTGGCCGAATGGCATCGAAGCGCGGGGCGCTGTGGGGGAGGGTGGTGGTATCCAGCAGCGGGTTATCGGCGGGGCGGACGGGAGCGGACATGGGCGGTAAACCCCTCTTATGAACGGCAAGGCAAGACAGGACAGTCGGGTCTGACAGCGAAATTGGCAAGATGCTTGCGGCGCGGGCCGCGCACAATTGCCTGGAATTACCAGACAAGACGCGGGGCGTTTGCCGCGATCACCGGCCGTCGCCGGCGGACTCTCGCAGGGCGGCCACCGTGGCGGCCAGTCCCGCGCTCAGGCCTGTTCGGGGCGCCCAGCCTGGCACCAGGCGGCGCAGAAGCGAGGCATCCCCCACGGAGTGCTGAATATCCCCTGCCCGCGCGGGTCCCGATTGGATGACGGAGGTGCTTTTGCACGCCGTGACAATGGCATTGGCCAAGCCCGCGATACTGATGGGCTGGCCGGTGGCAACATTGGCCACGGGCGCCTGCGGGCTGGCGGCGGCCGGGGCCAGAACCAGCGCATCCACCAGATCCTCCACAAACACGAAGTCCCGCGTCTGCTCCCCGTCCCCCAGGATGGTCAGCGGTGCGCCATCCAAGGCCTTGGTGATGAAGATGGAGATGACACCGGAATAGGGGGAGCGGGGGTCCTGCCCCGGTCCATAAATGTTGAACAGGCGCAGCCCGACGCTCCGCAGGCCACGGGTGCGCCCGCCGGCCGCCGCATGATGCTCCATGCCCAACTTGTCCACCCCATAGGGTGAGATGGGCAGGGCCGGATCGCTCTCCCGAATGGGCAGGCTCTGGGGCACGCCATAGACGGCGGCCGACGAGGCATAGACAACGGGAATGTCTCTGGCCGCACATGCCTCAAACACAGCCACCGACCCCGCCAAATTGACCTGGGTCGACGCGCCCCAGGCGGTGATCGATTGCACCACCGATGCGATGGCGGCCAGGTGGAAACACGCCGTGACACCCTGCAGGGCTTGGGCCAAGGCCTCTGGGTCCAGAACGCTGGCGCGGATCAAGGGCACGCCGCCGGGCAGCGCCTCTGCCCTGCCCGTGGAGAGATCATCCAGAACGACCACCTCATGGCCGGTGGCGATAAGGCGCCGCGCCAACGCGACCCCGATGAAGCCGGCGCCCCCGGTCAGGCAGAAACGAGACATGAAAGAAGCGCAGCAAAAAGGGGGGTGGAAAGGGGAATCAACCAGCAAGGGCGTGGCGACGGCCGGACTATAGGCAGCGGCCTGAAGCCTCACAAGGCCAACCCCCTGTCCCGACAAAGACAGGGGACCAGCGGGACAGGCGCTCCGCCCGGTCCATCCTTCCCCTCTGCCCTTCCACCCTGGGTCTTATCGGTTCACTGGGGCCAGCAACGGAAGAAGAGTGTTGGTGTCTGCACGGCCGCACAAGCACTACTGAAGCAGTCGCAACAGTTTCGAGTCGAGTAATTATGCCATACAGAATCGCAAAACTCCGTCACTTACAGGCCTTAACCCACCCATAATACTAATATGCCAAGAAACAGGAACCCATCCAGGCACCTTCAGCAGGATTTCGCCGATTATGGCTTCTTTAAAACGCTCCACTATGCAGCAAATGCTGGATACAGTGCCGGCCCATATTATATTATGCGATCTCGACGACTTCCGAATCCAATATGCCAATCAGCGCAGTCTGGAGACGCTGAAGAAAATCGAGCATCTGTTGCCCGTCCCAGCAGATCAGATTGTGGGGCAGAGCATCGATATTTTCCACAAGACGCCGGAGCGGCAACGCGCGCTGCTGCGCGACCCCAGCAACCTGCCCTTCCGCACCACCATCCATCTGGGGGACGAAGTGCTGGACCTGCATGTCACAGCGATCCTGCAAGGGGGGCGCTATGTGGGGCCCATGTTGACGTGGGAGCTGATCACCGACCGAGTCCGTGCGGAGGAACGCAATGCTTTCCAGGCCCAAATCCTGGATGAACTCCCAGTCAACGTCATGACCTGCGATCCGGAGACCGCGGTCATCACCTATGCCAACCGGACATCCAAAGAGACCCTGCGCAAGATCCAGCACCTGTTGCCGGTGGCGGCTGACGACATTGTGGGCACCTGCATCGACATCTTCCACAAGGCCCCCGCAGGTCCGCGCCGGATCATCTCCAATCCCCAGGCCCTGCCCCACCATGCCCGGATCACGCTGGGCACCGAGCACCTGGACCTGCGCATTGCTGCCATCAATGGCGCAGACGGTCAGTTCCTGGCCCCGTTGCTGGTCTGGCGGGTTGTCACCGCACAGACGGAGATCATCGGCGAAGTCCGCAACGTGGTGGACATTCTGGCTGCCGCCTCAACGGAACTGGAGGCCACGTCAGGGGCATTGAACGCAAACGCGCAGGAAGCCGCTGCCCAAGCCGATCAGGCAAGCCAAGCCTCCCAGGGGCTCGGCAGTGCCATCTCGCTGATCATGGACTCGGTCCATCGCTCGGCCGAAGTCACCCGCACCGCCGTCGACCAGGGCCATAAGAGCAATGAGCAGATGGCCGCCCTCTGCGCCGTTGCCGAGAAGATCGGCACCGTGGTCACCCTCATCAAGGACGTGGCCGACCAGACCAATCTGCTGGCCTTGAATGCCACCATTGAAGCGGCCCGCGCCGGGGAAGCCGGAACCGGCTTCGCCGTTGTCGCCGGAGAGGTGAAGTCCCTGGCCGCCCAGACCGCCCGTGCCACGGATGAGATCGCCAACCAAGTGGCGGCCATTCGGGAAAGGGCCAACGACTCCACCACCGCCGTTCAGAACATCACGGCCACCCTTGCGGAGTTGGACCATATTGCCACCACCATTGCTTCAGCGGTTGAAGAGCAATCCATGGCCGTCAAGGACCTGGGACACAGCGTGGCTGCTGTCAGCGATCAAGCAATGGAGACGGGCCGCACCTCTGACAGCCTCCAGCAAGCCGCCAGCGACATCTCCCGCCAAGCCGAACATCTGGCCGGCTCAGTGAATGGGTTCATGCAAAAGCTCAGCGCGGGCTGAGCCGGGACCACGTCCATCCCAGACCCACCAGACCCACTGTCGAAAGGCCGGACCGACAAACCGCAAAGGGTCGGTCCGGCAAGCGATCCCCAGCCATTGGACGGGATCATCACTCCGCCGCAGCGGGGTTCTGGTCGCTTTCAAACACACTGTCGGAAAAGGCCTCTTCCCACGTTCCAGCAGTGGCTGCACGGGTGTATTCCGTGGCCCGGTTCTCAAAGAAGTTGGTGTGCTCAGCGCCGTTCAGCATGGCGTCCATCCAGGGCAGCGGGTTGCGTTCCACGCCCTCGAAGATGGGCTGAAGACCCAGTTGCACCAGCCGGCGGTTGGCGATGTAGCGGATGTAGCGCTTCACCTCCCCAGCCGTCAGGCCTTCGACGTCGCCCAACTCGAACGACAGGTCGATGAAGGCATCCTCAAGCTTGACCGTGTGCGCACAGTATTCGGTCAGTTCCTGAGCCAGTTCCGGCGTGTCCACTTCCGGGTTCTCCCGCAGGAAGGTGCGGAACAGCCGAATGATGGACAGGGTGTGCAAGGTTTCGTCGCGTACCGACCACGCAACGATCTGGCCCATACCCTTCATCTTGTTGAATCGCGGGAAGTTCATCAGCATGGCGAAGCTGGCGAACAGCTGCAAACCTTCGGTGAAGGCACCGAACATGGCCAGTGTGCGGGCGATATCTGCCTTGCTGTCCACATTAAACTGTTGCAGGTAATCCCACTTATCCTTCATTTCCTTGTAATGCAGGAAGGCGGAATACTCCACTTCCGGCATCCCAATGGTATCCAGAAGGTGGGAATAGGCGGCAATATGGATGGTTTCCATGTTGCTGAACGCTGCCAGCATCATTTGAACTTCAGTCGGCTGGAACACGCGACTGTAATGCTTCATGTAGCAGTTATTGACCTCAACATCCGACTGCGTAAAGAAGCGGAAAATCTGGGTCAGCAAGTGACGCTCAGTGGCTGTGACCTTATTGTGCCAGTCCTTAACGTCCTCTGCCAGCGGCACCTCTTCGGGGAGCCAGTGGATGCGCTGCTGGGTCAACCAAGCATCATAGGCCCAAGGATAGTAGAACGGCTTGTAGACGTGGTTTTCCGTCAGAAGGGTGATTTTCTGGGCGTGGGTATGCATGGGTCAGCACTCCGGATCTGAATGGGTCGGCAAAAAAGGCGGGGGCTGGCACCAAAAGGATCAGGAACCCGGAGGGCTTCTGTCCTGGGCCAGCCCCCACAAAGGGGCCGGGCGCGACTCCGGCGGGAGACAAGGCGGAGGGGGAACGCCTGCGGCTCACTGGCAGGACAGGCATTCCTCGTAATTGGTTGGCTGCGCCTCAGCCACAGGGGCGGGTGGCGCCGCCGTGATGGAGGCCACATCCGCGGAGAACAGCTTGCTGCTGCTGTCGCTCTCAGCCCGTTGGATGGACTTGGACCGGCAGTAGTAAAGGCTCTTCACGCCCTTCTTCCACGCTTGATAGTGGACCATGTGCAGGTCGCGCTTATGGATATCGGGCCGCACAAACAGGTTCAGGCTCTGCGCCTGGCAAATATGAGGGGCGCGGTCAGCGGCCAGGTCGATCAGCCAGCGCTGGTCCAACTCAAACGCCGTGCGGAACACTGCCTTTTCCTGATCGCTCAGAAACTCAAGGTGCTGGACCGAGCCTTCAGCAGTTGTGATGGAACTCCACACCTCATCCGTGTCTTGCCCATGGTCAGCCAGCACCTGGGCCAGATACCGGTTGCGGACCTCAAAGCTGCCGGACAGTGTCTTGTGGGTGTAGACATTGGCCGCAATGGGCTCGATGCCCGGGCTGGCCCCACCGCAGATAATGGAGATGGAAGCCGTTGGGGCGATGGCCAGTTTGTTGGAGAAGCGCTCCATGATGCCATAGTCGGCGGCGTCCGGGCACGGTCCGCGCTCGTGGGCCAGCTTGATGGACGCGGCATCCGCCTGGATCTTGACGTGCTTGAAGATCTTTTTGTTCCAGGCCTTGGCCACCACGCTTTCCAGCGGCACCCGCTTGGACTGGAGGAAACTGTGGAAGCCCATGACCCCCAGCCCCACGGAACGTTCGCGCCGGGCTGAATAGACTGCCTGGCGCATCTCCTCCGGCGCCTTGTTGATGAAGTCCTCCAGAACATTGTCCAGGAACCGCATCACATCCTCGATGAAGGTGGCGTGGTCCTTCCACTGCTCATAGGTCTCCAGGTTGAGCGACGACAGGCAGCAGACGGCGGTGCGCTTGACCCCATCGCGGTCGATGCCCGTGGGCAGCGTGATCTCACTGCACAGGTTGGACATCTTCACGCTGAGCCCGGCCAGCTTGTGGTGCTGCGGGATGGCGTCGTTCACATGGTCGATGTTCAAAATATAGGGCTCGCCGGTCTCAACCCGCGCCGTCAACAGGCGGATCCACAGGTCCCGCGCCTTGACGGTGCGCACCACCGCGCGATCCTTGGGGCTGAGCAGCGGCCACTCTTCATCCTTCTCCACCGCCCGCATGAAGGCATTGGGGACAACCACCCCATGGTGCAGGTTCAGCGCCTTGCGATTGGGATCGCCGCCGGTGGGCCGGCGCATTTCGATGAACTCCTCGATCTCCGGATGATCGATGGGCAGATAGCAGGCAGCGGACCCCCGGCGCAAAGAGCCCTGGGAGATGGCCAAGGTGAGGCTATCCATGACCCGGATGAACGGGATCACCCCGCTGGATTTGCCATTGCCGCGCACGCCCTCGCCGATGGAGCGGACATTGCCCCAATAGCTGCCGATGCCGCCCCCGCGGGAGGCCAGCCACACATTTTCGTTCCACAAACCGACGATACCCTCCAGGCTGTCGTCGCTCTCATTGAGGAAGCAGCTGATGGGCAGCCCACGGTCCGTTCCGCCGTTGGACAGCACCGGCGTTGCCGGCATGAACCACAGCTGGGACATGTAGTCATAGAGCCGCTGAGCATGGGCGCTGTCATCGGCATAGTAGCTGGAGACCCGGGCAAACAGGTCCTGATAGCTCTCATCCGGCAGCAAATACCGATCCGCCAGGGTCTTCATGCCGAAGTCGGTCAGATGGCAATCGCGGGACTCGTCAATGGTGACGGTTGTGCCGGTGGCGCGCTGTACGGTAGGCTTCAGACTGTCGAACATCACGGGTGACCCTTACCTGCAGGTGTTGTCCACAGCGCGCTCCACAGGCCCAGAGTAGCGGAGCAGCGCCAACGGTTCAGAAAGATGTGGGGTTATCCCCGCCTGTGGAAAACCGGCTTGGGGATAAGGCGACCGGAAACCACAAGGTCTCGTGTCTTGCTGTCCCAACACCTACCATATCTTGGTGAAATGCCAACCGCAGAGAATCCTTGCACAGCCCTTTATGGCACCAGCGAAACGCTGATCTTCGTTGCTGTCCAAGGCCTTAGCGGACTAAAGCCAGGGCCAAAATTTCTCGGCTGAAACATAGGTTAACGGGGATGCCGATTTCGGTCATATTATTACTTCCTGATGACCCGTCTCCGTTGGTCCCTCTCCATCAACCCCGAACCCTCAACGAGTCGCGCCCCCCATGTCCGCACTTGCAACGGTTAACCCGCCCTATCTGCTGTTCCTTGGCAACGCCCCCGACTCGCTGTCGGCCAAGACCGCCCAAGGCGTCGCTCAATGGCGCCCTCAGGATTGTGTGGGGCAATGGCGCCTGGACGCCTGCAAGGCGGATCTGGGCCTGCCGGATATGGATGCCGCGCAAGCCTATGCCGCCGGCGCCCGCACCCTGATCGTCGGTGTCGCCAACCGCGGTGGGATCATTGCCCCGGAGTGGGAACCGTTGCTGCTGGATGCGCTGGACAGGGGGTATGACCTGGCCAGTGGTCTGCATCAGCGTTTGGGCGCCATCCCCAGCCTGGCCGCTGCCGCCAAGGCCAACGGCCGCACCATCACAGATGTCCGCCACCCACCGGGAGACCTTCCTGTGGGCACCGGTGCCAAACGACCTGGCAAACGCTTGCTCACGGTGGGCACCGACTGCTCCGTGGGCAAAATGTATACCAGCCTGGCCCTGTCGGCGGAGATGCAGCGTCGGGGCATGAAGGCGGATTTCCGGGCCACCGGCCAAACCGGGATCTTCATTGTTGGCACCGGCATCAGCGTCGATGCGGTGGTGGCTGACTTCATTTCCGGCGCCACGGAACTGCTGGCGCCGGAAAACGACCCCGACCATTGGGACATCGTGGAGGGCCAGGGCTCCCTATTCCATGCCAGCTTCGCTGGTGTTTCGTTGGGGCTGCTGCATGGCTCACAACCCGATGCCCTGGTGATCTGTCACGAGCCGAACCGCCCCCACATGCGCGGCCTGCCCCACTACCCCTTGCCGAGCCTGACCCAGACCGCGCAGATGAACCTCCAGATGGCACGACTCACCAATCCGGCCGTGGCCGTGGTGGGCGTGGCGCTGAACACCAAGGCCCTGGACCAAGCAGGAGCTGAGGCAGCACTGGCCGCCGCAGCGGAGGAATTGGGCGTGCCGGCCGTGGACCCAGTGCGCACCGGCGTGGCGGCCATTGTGGACCGATTGCAGGAATGACGCGCAACCCAAGGGGCGCTGGATGGGCCGTGCTGCTGCTGGCCCTTTGCCTGCTGCCCTTACCTTCCCCAGCATCATCGCAGGATCTCACTGCCGCACCACCAGCGGCCCTGATCACCCTGGCGCATCGCGCCCGGCTGGCGGGAAATCTCCCCCAGGCCCTGTCGCTGGCGCGTCAGGCCAAGGATGCCTTTGACCTCTCGGCCCCGCCCCCGCTGCCGGCCGGCGCCGCTTCTCCGCCCCCCAATCCTGAACGAACGCTGCTGGCGGCCGATCTCCGGGGGCTCTACCTGCAATTGTCTGCCAGCAGCGATCGCATCAGCACCCGCCGCCTGGTGCCTCAGGCCACCAGTGACAGCGCCGCCGCCCCCGGTCCCGTGCCCCTGGTGGCCCTGCCCGGCCAACGCCTGTTGAGCGTGACGCGGCAGGCCCCGCCGCACGTCTGGTC